>NZ_PDCM01000001.1:1230000-1541250 GCF_008634025.1 Streptomyces albofaciens JCM 4342
CGGGGAAGTGAAACATCTCAGTACCCGCAGGAAGAGAAAACAACCGTGATTCCGGGAGTAGTGGCGAGCGAAACCGGATGAGGCCAAACCAGTTACGTGTGATACCCGGCAGGGGTTGCGTGGTTGGGGTTGTGGGAGTTCTCTTGATCGGTCTGCCGGCCGGTCGGTGAGTCAGAAACCGTTGATGTAGGCGAAGGACATGCGAAAGGTCCGGCGTAGAGGGTAAGACCCCCGTAGCTGAAACATTGACGGCTCGCTTGAGAATTTCCCAAGTAGCACGGGGCCCGTGAAATCCCGTGTGAATCTGGCGGGACCACCCGCTAAGCCTAAATATTCCCTGGTGACCGATAGCGGATAGTACCGTGAGGGAATGGTGAAAAGTACCGCGGGAGCGGAGTGAAATAGTACCTGAAACCGTGTGCCTACAAGCCGTGGGAGCGTCGCACAGAGAACTTGTTCTTTGTGTCGTGACTGCGTGCCTTTTGAAGAATGAGCCTGCGAGTTTGCGGTATGTTGCGAGGTTAACCCGTGTGGGGAAGCCGTAGCGAAAGCGAGTCCGAAGAGGGCGTTGAGTAGCGTGCCCAAGACCCGAAGCGGAGTGATCTAGCCATGGGCAGGTTGAAGCGGAGGTAAGACTTCGTGGAGGACCGAACCCACCAGGGTTGAAAACCTGGGGGATGACCTGTGGTTAGGGGTGAAAGGCCAATCAAACTCCGTGATAGCTGGTTCTCCCCGAAATGCATTTAGGTGCAGCGTCGTGTGTTTCTTGCCGGCGGTAGAGCACTGGATAGGCGATGGGCCCTACCGGGTTACTGACCTTAGCCAAACTCCGAATGCCGGTAAGTGAGAGCGCGGCAGTGAGACTGTGGGGGATAAGCTCCATGGTCGAGAGGGAAACAGCCCAGAGCATCGACTAAGGCCCCTAAGCGTGTGCTAAGTGGGAAAGGATGTGGAGTCGCAGAGACAACCAGGAGGTTGGCTTAGAAGCAGCCATCCTTGAAAGAGTGCGTAATAGCTCACTGGTCAAGTGATTCCGCGCCGACAATGTAGCGGGGCTCAAGCACACCGCCGAAGTCATGTCACTGCGATATTACTCCTAACGGGGATCGTGGTGGGTAGGGGAGCGTCGTGTGCCGGGTGAAGCAGCGCCGGAAGGTAGTTGTGGACGGTTCACGAGTGAGAATGCAGGCATGAGTAGCGATACACACGTGGGAAACGTGTGCGCCGATTGACTAAGGGTTCCTGGGTCAAGCTGATCTGCCCAGGGTAAGTCGGGACCTAAGGCGAGGCCGACAGGCGTAGTCGATGGACAACCGGTTGATATTCCGGTACCCGCTTTGAAGCGCCAAACATCGAATCAGGCGATGCTAAGTCCGTGAAGCCGCCCTGAGCTCTTCGGAGCGTAGGGGAGTGGTGGAGCCGACGAACCAGACTTGTAGTAGGTGAGTGATGGGGTGACGCAGGAAGGTAGTCCAGCCCGGGCGGTGGTTGTCCCGGGGTAAGGGTGTAGCCCGTGCGGTAGGCAAATCCGTCGCACATGTGAGGGTGAGACCTGATGCCGAGCCGATTGTGGTGAAGTGGATGATCCTATGCTGTCGAGAAAAGCCTCTAGCGAGTTTCATGGCGGCCCGTACCCTAAACCGACTCAGGTGGTCAGGTAGAGAATACCGAGGCGTTCGGGTGAACTATGGTTAAGGAACTCGGCAAAATGCCCCCGTAACTTCGGGAGAAGGGGGGCCATTGCTGGTGATCACCCTTGCGGTGTGAGCTGGTGGTGGCCGCAGAGACCAGCGAGAAGCGACTGTTTACTAAAAACACAGGTCCGTGCGAAGCCGTAAGGCGATGTATACGGACTGACGCCTGCCCGGTGCTGGAACGTTAAGGGGACCGGTTAGCTCCATTTCGGTGGGGCGAAGCTGAGAACTTAAGCGCCAGTAAACGGCGGTGGTAACTATAACCATCCTAAGGTAGCGAAATTCCTTGTCGGGTAAGTTCCGACCTGCACGAATGGCGTAACGACTTCTCGACTGTCTCAACCATAGGCCCGGTGAAATTGCACTACGAGTAAAGATGCTCGTTTCGCGCAGCAGGACGGAAAGACCCCGGGACCTTTACTATAGCTTGATATTGGTGTTTGGTTCGGCTTGTGTAGGATAGGTGGGAGACTGTGAAGCGGCCACGCCAGTGGTTGTGGAGTCGTTGTTGAAATACCACTCTGGTCGTGCTGGATGTCTAACCTGGGTCCGTGATCCGGATCAGGGACAGTGTCTGGTGGGTAGTTTAACTGGGGCGGTTGCCTCCTAAAGGGTAACGGAGGCGCCCAAAGGTTCCCTCAGCCTGGTTGGCAATCAGGTGTTGAGTGTAAGTGCACAAGGGAGCTTGACTGTGAGACTGACGGGTCGAGCAGGTACGAAAGTAGGGACTAGTGATCCGGCGGTGGCTTGTGGAAGCGCCGTCGCTCAACGGATAAAAGGTACCCCGGGGATAACAGGCTGATCTTCCCCAAGAGTCCATATCGACGGGATGGTTTGGCACCTCGATGTCGGCTCGTCGCATCCTGGGGCTGGAGTCGGTCCCAAGGGTTGGGCTGTTCGCCCATTAAAGCGGTACGCGAGCTGGGTTTAGAACGTCGTGAGACAGTTCGGTCCCTATCCGCTGTGCGCGTAGGAGTCTTGAGAAGGGCTGTCCCTAGTACGAGAGGACCGGGACGGACGAACCTCTGGTGTGCCAGTTGTTCTGCCAAGGGCATGGCTGGTTGGCTACGTTCGGAAAGGATAACCGCTGAAAGCATCTAAGCGGGAAGCCTGCTTCGAGATGAGGGCTCCCTCCCACTTGATGGGGTAAGGCTCCCAGTAGACGACTGGGTTGATAGGCCAGATATGGAAGCGCCGTAAGGTGTGGAGTTGACTGGTACTAATAGGCCGAGGGCTTGTCCTCAGTTGCTCGCGTCCACTGTGTTTGTTCTGAAGTAACGAACTCGCCTGTGCTGGCTGGAGTTCATCTTCATAGTGTTTCGGTGGTCATAGCGTTAGGGAAACGCCCGGTTACATTCCGAACCCGGAAGCTAAGCCTTTCAGCGCCGATGGTACTGCAGGGGGGACCCTGTGGGAGAGTAGGACGCCGCCGAACAATTTTTCCGCTCCGGTCCCTGAGCCTTCTGGTTCAGGGACCGGAGCTTTTTTATTTGCTCTGACGCAGAGAACAGCCCCGCACCATTCGGTGCGGGGCATATTGCGTTCAAGGGGGAGTCCTACCGCTTCCAGCAGGACGGCTCACAGCCGCCCAGCCCCGCCCCGCCCTCTGCCTGAGCCACATAGATCCGCCCCCATACTCCAACCGGACTGCGGACTGCGGACTGCGGACTGCGGACTGCGGACTGCGGACTGCGGTCCCCGGCCCCCCGCCCGGTCTCAGAGAACACAGCCGATCCCAGGCCACTCAGCCACGCGGACAACGACAGAACAGGCACCCGCAGACAGCAGCCTTACGAAACCTCACCCAGCCTCCCCCAGCCACACGCAAAGAAGCCTGCCGCAGACGACCGCGAGCATCGTCGCGGACCGTCCACAGCAGGCTTCCTACAGCCCAGCCCTGGGGTCCTTCCTGTCTCCTACAGTCGGCCGGCGGCCTTCAGGGAGAGATACGCGTCCGCCAGGTCAGGGGCGAGGCGGGCGGGCGTGGAGTCGATGACCGTAACGCCGTGACTGCGCAGGCGGTCGGCGCTGCGTCGGCGGGCCGCGCGGGTCTGCTCGGCCGCGGCCGCGGCGTACACGGCCTGCGGCGTGTGCCGGGAAGCGGCCATCTCCTCGATGCGGGGATCCGCCACCGCGGCGACGATGACCTCGTTGCGCTGGGTGAGGCCGGGGAGCACGGGCAGCAGGCCTTCCTCCACCGGGGCCGTGTCGAGGCCGGTGAAGAGGACGATCAGGGAACGGCGCGGCGTGCTGCGGTGAATGGCCGCGGCCAGGCCGCGGGCGTCCGCCTCGACGAGTTCGGGTTCGAGGGGCGCGAGCGCCTCGGTCAGCGCGGGCAGGAGGTCTCCGGCCGCGCGGCCCTGGACGGAAGCCCGTACCCGGCGGTCGTACGCCAGGAGGTCGACGCGGTCGCCGGCGCGTGAAGCGAGGGCGGCGAGCAGCAGTGCCGCGTCCATGGAGGCGTCCAGCCGCGGTGTGTCGCCGACCCGGCCGGCCGAGGTGCGGCCGGTTTCCAGGGCCAGGAGGATGCGGCGGTCGCGTTCCGGGCGCCAGGTGCGGACGGCCACGGTCTGGCGTCGCGCGGTGGCGCGCCAGTCGATGGACCGGGTGTCGTCGCCGGGCGTGTAGTCGCGGAGGCTGTCGAATTCGGTGCCCTCGCCGCGCGTCAGGATGCTCGTACGACCGTCCAGCTCGCGCAGCCGGGCCAGCTTGCCGGGCAGGTGCTTGCGGCTGGTGAAGGGCGGCAGGGCGCGCACGGTCCATGGGACGTGGTGGCTGCCTTGGCGCGCGGCCAGGCCGAGCGGGCCGTAGGAACGGATCGTGACGCGGACGGCGCGGTGGTCGCCGCGACGGGTGGGATGAAGCGCCGTCGTGACGCGGCGCCGCTCGGCGCCGGGAATGCGGAGCCGGTGGCGGGTGGCCGGGGCCTCCGTGCCGGGGCGGAAGGAACTGGGCGGCCATGCGTCGCGGAGCTGGGCGCGCAGCAGGCGGCGGTCCGGGTTGGTGATGGTCAGGTGTGTCTGTGCCGCCTGACCCAGTCGAACAGATGTGTCACCGGTTCGGGTGAACTGGAGCTTCCGCACTGGCGCGGCGAGCGCCAGATCGCACAAAATTGCTAGCAGCAGGGCGAGTTGGACGGTGAGGATGCCGGTCCAGCTGGGCAGCAGCAGGCCGACGAAGAGAGCTCCGAGGGCGGAGATGAGTGCGGTGCGTCCGGTCAGGGCCACGGCTGGTCTCAGCGGGGGACGGGAAGGTGGGCGAGGACGGAGTTGATGACGGAGTCGGCGGTGACTCCTTCCATCTCGGCCTCCGGGCGGAGCTGGACGCGGTGCCGGAGTGTGGGCAGGGCAAGGGCCTTCACGTCGTCGGGGATGACATAGTCGCGGCCGGTGAGCCAGGCCCAGGCCCGTGAGGTGGAGAGCAGGGCGGTGGCGCCTCGGGGAGAGACGCCGAGGGAGAGCGAGGGGGATTCACGCGTGGCACGGCAGATATCGACGATGTAACCGGTGACCTCGGGGGATACGGCGGTCTTGGCCACCGCGGCGCGGGCCGCTTCGAGATCGGCGGGACCTGCGACCGGACGCAGGCCGGCCGCGTCGAGGTCGCGCGGGCTGAAGCCCTGAGCGTGCCGGGCCAGGATGTCGATCTCGTCCTGGCGGGCGGGCAGCGGCACCGTCAGCTTGAGCAGGAACCGGTCGAGTTGGGCCTCGGGCAGCGGATAGGTGCCCTCGTACTCGACGGGGTTCTGCGTGGCGGCGACGAGGAACGGCTCGGGCAGGGCCCGAGGCGTCCCGTCGACGGTGACCTGGCGCTCCTCCATGGCTTCGAGCAGGGACGCCTGGGTCTTCGGCGGAGTGCGGTTGATCTCGTCGGCGAGCAGCAGGTTGGTGAAGACCGGGCCGGGCTGGAAGGAGAACTCCGAGCTGCGCGCGTCGTAGACGAGCGAGCCGGTGACATCGCTCGGCATCAGATCGGGGGTGAACTGAACGCGCTTGGTGTCGAGTTCCAGGGTCGCCGAGAGCGCGCGTACGAGCAGGGTCTTGGCGACGCCGGGGACGCCTTCGAGCAGGACGTGACCGCGGCAGAGCAGCGCGACGACCAGGCCGGTGACGGCCGCGTCCTGGCCGACGACGGCCTTGGCGATCTCGGTACGGACGGCCTCCAGGGAGGCTCGGGCGCTGTCAGCTGTCGGGGTGCTCACGGGGGACGTGCCTCTCTGGGGACAGGATGGAATGTTCCAGGTTGTCGAGCTGGTCGGCCAGGGTGACCAGGGCCTTGTCGTCGGCGGGCGGCGGGCCGAAGAGGAGGGAGTGCAGGGCCGTGCCGGACGCCGCGTCCGCGGGCAGCCGCGCGGCGACGGCCGGAAGAAGGATGTCGGGGGTGTGGGCGTGGGTGGGAGACACGCCGGTGAGCGGTGCGAGCCGGGTGCGGGCGGCGGCCCGTAGGACGGCGGCGGCCCGGTCGCGTGCGCCGGCCTGCTCGTAGAGGCGGGCGTGCCCCTCCGTGGTCTCGGCGGCGGGGACGGTGACCGGCAGGCGCTCGGGGACGAGCGGGCCGAGCCGACGGGCCCGCCAGATGCCGGCCAGTGCGGCGGCGATGAGGAGCTGGAGCAGCGCCCAGCTCCAGCCGGAGGGGATGAGGTCGAAGAAGCTGCGCCGGCCGTCCTGCGTGGACGAAGGGTCGCTGACGGAGGGGAGGTACCAGACCAGATGCTTGTGCGAACCGAGCAGTTGCAGGGCGAGCGAGGCGTTGCCGCGCTCGGCGAGCCGGTGGTTGTAGAGGATGTCGGGGGCGCCGAGAAGCACGGTGTCGCCACCGGCCTTGGACGGCAGACGCAGCAGGGTGGCCTTGCCGCTGCTGGGGTAGCAGCGGTCGGCGCCGGGAGCGGATGCCGAGTAGCGCAGGCCGCCGAGTTCCGCGTCGCCGGCGTTCCGGGCGGCGGGCAGCGCGCAGTTCGGGTCGAGCGGCCGCACCTCGGCGGGCACCCCGGCCTCGGTGCCGGGAGCGAAGACGTCCAGTGCGGGCGAGCCGGGAGCGAGCAGGATGGTCCGGCCGGTCGCGCGCCCGGTGGCCTGGTGGAGGGTGTCCAGCTGGCGGCGGGTCAGCAGATCGGGGTCGGCGACCAGCACGGTGGTGTCGGGGCCGGCCGCGGCGGCGGCCTCCTCCGTGGTGGTCACGACACGGGTGTCGACGCCGCGGTCGGCGAGGAGCGCGGCGACGGCCCCGCTGCCGTAGCGGTCCACCGACCGGGGGTCGAGACGTCCGTGCTGGTCCCCGGAGCGCAGCAGGGCGAGGCCGAGCCCGCCCAGGACGAGGACGAGAAGACCGGCGAGCAGCCCGCGCGAGCGGGTCCACAGGCGGCGGCCGGTGGGTGCGAGAGATGTCGTGGCAGTGGTGGTGGCGCTCATGTGCCGCTCCGGTCGAGGGCGGTCGCGGCGCTGGCCGGCTGGGGCTTGCTGTGCTGCAGGTCGGTGTCGAGGCTGCTCAGGAGGGCGTACTCCCGTTCCGTACCGGGACGCCCGCCGTATGTGACGTCATCGAACGTACGGGCGGCCGTGCGCAGGCGCTCGGCATGGGCGGGCAGCATCCGGCCGGCCTCCGTCGCGGCCTCGTCGGCGGTGCGCCCGGGGCCCGGGGTGAGCAGGGCCCGTTCCTCCAAAGCGAGGACGAGACCCCGCATCCGCTCCTGCACCGCCTCGGTCCAGCGCCTGTCGGCAGCGTGCTGTTCAGCGGCGGCGCGGTGTTCCGCGGCCGTCCGGGGACGGTCCCCGAAGAGCGTGCCGCCCCCCGAGGTGGGGGTGCGGCGCAGGGCGCCCAGCCGGAGCCGCAGGGCGACGACGAGCAGTACGACGACGAGGACGACGGCGATGAGCCCGGTCCAGCCGCCCGGCGTGGCTCCGGCAGCGGCGTCGAAGAGATCGCCGATGCGCTCCCAGAACCAGTTCAGGGCACGCTGGAGCAGGTTCGGGTCGTTCTGGTGGTACCGCGGATCGGAAAGCTCGCGTTCGGCCGCCTCACGGGCGGGCACACGCGGAATCGTCACTGGTCCGTCGTCGCCGGAACCCGTCGCCAGACGGACGAGCACGGCGGTTCTCCCCCCAACCGTCACCGCATCAGCTTCCCGGTGTGGGGCCGGCGGGGCCCTGGCCGGTGCTGTCCGGCCCGGTGCCGTGCGGGCCGGGAGCCCCCGGCCCGGGGACGTCCGCGCCGTAGCCGGGCAGGCCGGCGGCGCGGGCGAGCTCCAGGTCGAGCGCCTCGCGGCGGATCCGCTGGTCCATGTAGAGGAGCGCCGTGACGCCCGCGCTGATGGGGTAGGTGACCGCGGAAGTGATCACGGAGCCGATGCCCAGCACGGTCAGGAACGTCCAGCCGGCACCGCCCGCGCCCTCGGTCCACGCCGTCATGCCCTCGCCGCTGACGAGGACGGCGACGATCGTGGCCGGGATCTGGACGATCATCCCGACGACGATGATCAGCAGGTACGTCAGGAGCTGCACGCCCAGGACCCGCCACCACGCGCCCCGCACGAGCTTGGCCGAGCGCCGCATGGAGGCGATGACGCCCTGCTTCTCCAGCATCAGCGCCGGGGCGGCGAGGCTGAAGCGGACCCACAGCCAGACGCCCACGACGGCCGCGCCCAGCCCGCCGAGCAGGGTGAGCAGGACACCGGCAGCGGCCGGGCCCACCGCGGTGACGATGATGCCGGGCACCATGCCCAGGAGGATCACGGCCGAGAAGATCAGGGGCAGCAGGAGCAGCAGCCCGAGCAGCCGCGGCAGCCGGCTCCGGGCGTCCCGCCAGGCCTCGCCCGTCGACACGGAACGGCCCAGGACGGCCCGGCTGACGACGATGGTGAGCAGCGCGGTGACGATGATCGTGCCGAGCAGTCCGATGAGCGAGGTGAGGGCGCTGCCGATGAGGGTGTTGTCGACCGCGTCCATGGCTTCGCTCAGGGAGGCGTCGGGATTGTTGTCCAGCGCGGAGAAGTCCCCGGCGTTGCGGAACCAGAGGCCGGTGACGATCGTGTTCGCGGCCTGCGCGACGACCGCCACGACCAGCGAGATGCCGAGGACGGTGCGCCAGTGGGCGCGCATGGTGGAGACGGCGCCGTCGAGGATCTCGCCGACGCCGAGCGGGCGGAGCGGGATCACACCCGGCTTCGCGGCGGGCGGCGGCGCCCAGGGCGCCCCCCAGCCCGGCCTTCCGCCCCAGCCCGGCTGACCGCCCCCACCGGGCTGCTGTCCGCCCCAGCCGCCTTGTCCGCCGGGTCCGCCCGGCCCGCCGCGGCCGGGGCCGCCGGTGGGCGCGGACCACTGGCCGGGGGGAGGCTGCTCCTTGGACCACTGCGGCGGGACCGAGGAGTCGCCGGACGCACCGGCGCCGGCCGGGCCCGCTGGTTCCGCGGGGCCTGCCGTACCGGTGGAACCGGCCGGGTCGGCCGGGGCATCCGCTCCGGCCCGGTCCGCGGCTCCGGTCTCGTCCGTGGCGGGCCGGCCCTGTGCGGTGCGGTCCGGCTCGTCGGAGGGGGAGGATCCGGGCGAGGCCCAGCCCGGAGAGTTGTTCATCATCGCTCCTTCATGATTCCCGCCCGTTCGAACGGCCGGGTTCCGACGTCCGCAGTGCCTGTCATCGTGTCATGGCGCGGGGGCGCGCGTCCCCGGGCCCTTGTCCGGAGGGGCGCCCTTGCACGGGCGAACCCTTCTGCTCCGCCCGTCGTCGGCGGCAGACTGGGCGGATGGCCGATCGCTACGAGAAGTCCGAGGCGGGCGCCGACGCTCCCGTGGTTCCGTCACTGCGTTGGGAGGAGCTTCCCGAGGGGCCCGTACTGGTTCTCCTCGACCAGACACGGCTGCCGGCCGAAGAGATCGAACTGGTGTGTACGGATGTTCCGGCGTTGGTGCAGGCGATCCGCACGCTGGCTGTGCGCGGCGCTCCGTTGCTGGGCATCGCGGGTGCGTACGGAGTCGCCCTCGCCGCGGCACGGGGATTCGACGTGGCCGACGCGGCCGACACCCTGGCGCACGCCCGCCCGACGGCGGTCAACCTCGGATACGGCGTGGGGCGGGCCGCCGACGCGTACCGGGCCGCGGTCGAGGGCGGCGCGGACCGTGAGACGGCCGCCGCCGCGGCACTGGCCGAGGCGCGGGCCGTACACGCCGAGGACGCCGAGGCCAGCACCAAGATGGCCGCGCACGGGCTGGCGCTGCTGGGCGAGCTGCTGCCCGGCGGCGGACACCGCATACTCACCCACTGCAACACCGGGGCCCTGGTGTCCGGTGGCGAGGGAACCGCCCTGGCGGTGGCGCTGGCGGCGCACCGGGCCGGGGAGCTGCGGAGGCTGTGGGTCGACGAGACGCGGCCGCTCCTGCAGGGCGCGCGGCTGACCGCGTATGAGGCGGCGCGTACGGGCATGCCGTACACCCTGCTCGCGGACGGGGCGGCCGGGTCGCTCTTCGCGGCGGGCGAGGTGGATGCCGTACTGATCGGCGCGGACCGGATCACGGCGGACGGCTCGGTCGCCAACAAGGTGGGGAGCTATCCGCTGGCCGTGCTGGCCCGCTACCACCACGTACCGTTCGTGGTGGTGGCGCCGACGAGCACGGTGGACCTGGAGACGGCGGACGGCGCGCTCATCGAGGTGGAGCAGCGGCCCGGGCACGAGGTGACGGAAATCGCGGCACCGTATGTGCCCGGGGCCGGGACGGAGGCCGGCACCGGGGTGCCGGTGGCTCCGCTGGGCGCGCTGGCCTACAACCCGGCCTTCGACGTGACGCCGGCCGAGCTGGTGACGGCGATCGTCACGGAGGCCGGAGTGGTCTCGCCGGTCACTCCGGGCGGCCTCGCGGAGCTGTGTTCCACGTCACGATTGGGTAAGTCACGATCAGGTAATGGGATGATGGCCGAATGAAGGGACGCGTCCTGGTCGTCGACGACGACACCGCACTGGCAGAGATGCTCGGCATCGTGCTGCGCGGCGAAGGCTTTGAACCGTCGTTCGTCTCCGACGGGGACAAGGCGCTCGCCGCCTTCCGGGAGACCAAGCCGGACCTCGTGCTGCTCGACCTCATGCTGCCCGGGAGGGACGGCATAGAGGTGTGCCGGCTGATCCGGGCCGAGTCCGGTGTACCGATCGTCATGCTGACCGCGAAGAGTGACACGGTCGACGTGGTGGTCGGCCTGGAGTCGGGGGCGGACGACTACATCGTCAAGCCGTTCAAGCCCAAGGAGCTGGTGGCCCGCATCAGGGCCCGGCTGCGCCGCTCGGAGGAGCCGGCGCCCGAGCAGCTGGCCATCGGTGATCTCGTCATCGACGTGGCGGGCCACTCGGTCAAGCGCAACGGCCAGTCGATAGCGCTCACGCCGCTGGAGTTCGACCTGCTGGTGGCGCTCGCCCGCAAGCCGTGGCAGGTGTTCACCCGCGAGGTGCTGCTGGAGCAGGTCTGGGGCTACCGGCACGCCGCCGACACGCGGTTGGTGAACGTGCACGTACAGCGGCTGCGCTCCAAGGTCGAGAAGGACCCGGAGCGCCCGGAGATCGTGGTGACGGTACGCGGCGTCGGCTATAAGGCCGGGCCCAGCTGACATGTCCCGGGACGGTTCGGCCCCGGCGGACGAGCGGGGACGGACCGTTCGTACGGCAGGTGGTATGTCGCTTTTCCAGCGCTTTCGCGCTCGGTTGACCGATGGGACGAACGGGCAAGCGAGCGGACAGGCCGACGGGACGGTGCCCGGGCAGGCCGATGGACGGACACCCGCCCGCCCGGAGGCGGTGACCGGTGGCGGTCGAACGACAGGGCCGGACGACGGTTTCGCGGCGGCTGCCGGGCAGGACGACGCGAAAGACGGCGAGAGCCCGGAGCGTTCGAAGCGGCCGGAGGACGGCACCCACGCAGCGCGGGCGGCTGAGCGTCCCGTAGAGGCCGCGGCACGGCCCGCTGCCCGGCCGGGGTGGACGGAGCGGCCCGGTGACCGGCTCCGGGCGATGCCCGCGCGCCTGCTGTCCGACGGTGCCACCGCCGGCCCGGTCCACCCCATGCTGCGCCTCTTCGGCCGCTGGATACGCCGTCCGCTGCTGCCCGCACTGCGCCTGTGGCGCCGCAACATCCAGCTCCGCGTGGTCGCCACGACCCTGCTGATGTCGCTGGGCGTGGTGCTGCTGCTCGGCGTCGTGGTCATCGGGCAGGTCCGCAACGGGCTGCTGGAGGCCAAGCGGCAGGCCGCGCAGAGCCAGGCGGCCGGCGGGTTCGCGGTGGCGCAGAAGCTGGCCGACGGCGCCACCGACAGCCGCGGCGACGACCCCGTACGGTCCGGCAACCGCGGCTCGCAGGACTCCGCGACCTGGCTGACCAGCCTGGTCGAACAGCTCGCCAGCGGTGGCCAGGGCGTCTTCTCCGTGGTGGCGCTCAGCTCCGGATCGGCCGTCGAGGAGCCCTTCGGGGACAGCAGCCCGGACACCCGCGGTCCGCGCGCCTCCGGAGACGTCGACCCCGAGCGCAGCGTGCCCGCCGAGATGCGCCGGATGCTGGACACCAAGACCGGCACCTTCCGCCAGTCCACGCAGATCAAGCGGGTCGGGTCGGAGGAGGGCGAGCCGGCGATCATCATCGGTAAGCGCCTCAACGACGTGAACAGCAACCCGTACCAGCTGTACTACCTCTTCCCGTTCAGCCAGGAGGAGAAGTCGCTCAGCCTGGTGAAGGGGACCCTGGCGACGGCCGGGGTGTTCGTCGTGGTGCTGCTCGGCGCGATCGCCTGGCTGGTGGTCCGGCAGGTCGTCACCCCCGTACGGATGGCGGCGGGCATCTCCGAGCGGCTGGCCGCCGGGCTGCTCCAGGAGCGGATGAAGGTCACCGGCGAGGACGACATCGCCCGGCTCGGCGAGTCCTTCAACAAGATGGCGCAGAACCTCCAGGTCAAGATCCAGCAGCTGGAGGAGCTGTCCCGGATGCAGCGGCGGTTCGTCTCCGACGTGTCGCACGAGCTGCGGACGCCGCTGACCACCGTACGGATGGCCGCCGACGTCATCCACGACGCGCGCGAGGACTTCGATCCGGTGACCGCGCGCTCCGCCGAGCTGCTGCGCGGCCAGCTCGACCGCTTCGAGTCGCTGCTCGCCGAGCTGCTGGAGATCAGCCGGTTCGACGCCGGCGCCGCCGCCCTGGAGGCCGAGCCGATCGACCTGCGGGACGTGGTCAACCGGGTCCTGGAGGGCGCCGAGCCGCTGGCCGAGCGCAAGGGCACCCGGTTCGTGGTGCGCGGGGCCGAGCGGCCGGTGATCGCGGAGGCGGACGCCCGCCGGGTCGAGCGGGTGCTGCGCAACCTGGTCGTCAACGCGGTGGAGCACGGCGAAGGCCGGGACGTCGTGGTGCGGCTGGCCGCGGTCGGCGGCGAGAACGGCGGCGCGGTGGCCGTCGCCGTACGCGACTACGGCGTGGGCCTGAAGCCGGGGGACGCGGCACGGGTGTTCAACCGCTTCTGGCGCGCGGACCCGGCGCGGGCCCGTACGACCGGTGGCACCGGGCTGGGCCTGTCGATCGCGGTCGAGGACGCGCGGCTGCACGGCGGCTGGCTGCAGGCGTGGGGTGAGCCGGGCGGCGGCTCGCAGTTCCGGCTGACGCTGCCGCGTACGGCCGGGGAGGCGCTGCGCGGCTCGCCGATACCGCTGGAGCCGGAGGACTCGCGGCGCAACCTGGAGGCGGCCGGTTCGGGGCTGCCGAGTGGCGCGGCGGCGGTGCGGACGGCCACGGCCGCCATCCCGCCGCAGCAGCGGCTGGCGGAACCGTGGCCTCTTGAGCCGCGGACCCCGGCGCAAAGGCAGAGCGAGGCGGGGGAGGACGGCGCGGCCGGGGCGGCGGGGCGCGCGGACGGGACCCGTACGGACGTCGGCTTGGACGGTGGTGAGGTTTCGCGCAACGGTGGCGAGGCCGGTGTGCGGGGCGACGGCGTGCGCGGGAGTGCGGCTGGTGAGGGCGACAGCGTGCCGGGCGACGGTGCCGGGCGTGGGCTGAACCGGGAGTCCGGGAACGGCGCGGGCGCGAAGCGGGAGGACGAGGTTCGTGGGCGCTAAGACAGGCCCGGGAGCGGGCGCTGAGGCGCGTGCCGAGATGCGCGGAGAGGCGCGCGCCGGTGTGAGCGCTGAGGCGCGCGCCGAGGACGAGGCATGGGCGCGGGACGGTGCGCGGGCGCGCCTGAAGCTGCGCGGTAGCGCCGGCGGCAAGGGCGTGCGCGTACGTACGGGCGTGGTGCTCGGTTGTGGCGCGCTCCTGCTGGCCGGGTGCGCGTCGATGCCCGACAGCGGAGACATGCAGGCGGTCGACCAGTCGCCGCGCGCGGAGGCCGACTCGCAGGTACGCGTCTACGGTGTGCCGCCGCAGGACGGTGCCCAGCCGACCGAGATCGTCAGTGGCTTCCTCGACGCGACGACGAGCGACGAGGTGGATTTCAGCACGGCCGTGCAGTACCTGGCCAAGTCGGCGAAGAAGACGTGGCAGCCGTTCTCGGCGACGAAGGTGCTCCAGCAGCGCCCGGCATCCGAGCCCGTGGGCCAGGCCAACCGTGAGGACCCGAACGGCTACACGGTCACGCTGTCCGGCAGCCAGGTCGCCACCGTGGACCGTAACCACGCCTACACGCCGGAAGAAAAGGCGTACAAACAGACCATTCACCTGACCAAGGAAGACGGTCAGTGGCGCATCGACCGGCTGCCGAACGGGCTGGTCCTCGGGCAGTCCGACTTCCAGCGCATCTACCGGTCCGTCAACAAGTACTACTTCGCCGACTACAAGTCGGAGGCGCAGTCGGCCAAGGCGGGCCCCAACGTACTGGTTGCCGACCCCGTCTACCTGCGGCAGCGGATAGACCCGGTCACCGCGAGTGTGGCCGCGCTGCTGGAGGGGCCCACGAACTGGCTGAACCAGGTCACCGCGTCGGCGTTCCCGACGGGCACCGTGCTCAAGAGCAGCGGTCTGGCGCTCGACGACTCCAACGCGCTGCGGGTCAAGCTCAGCAAGCGGGCGGCCGCCGCAGGACCGGCGCAGTGCCGGCGGATGGCGGCACAGCTGTTCTTCACCGTCCAGGACATCACCCGGGCGTCGAAGATCAGCGAGGTGGAACTGCAGGACGAACGGGGCGGCCGGCTGTGCGTCCTGACGCAGGAGCGGGCCAACAGCGAGTTCGCGCCGCGCAAGCACGCCGGGCGGTCCGCCCAGGAGTACTTCATCGCCGCTGACCAGAAGGTGGTCAGGATGCCGGACACGGCCACGGAACCGCAGCCGGTCCCGGGCCCGTTCGGCAGCGGCAAGACGCCGCTGAGCTCGATCGCGATCTCGCGCGACGAGGAAACCGCGGCGGGCGTCTCGGCCGACGGCAGGGCGCTGTATGTGGTGCCGCTGGAGTACGGCACCGAACGCGGCCCGGCGTTGCTGCACAGCACCGCCAACAACGGCTTCTCCGCGCCCAGTTGGGACGGGCTGGGCGACCTGTGGATAGCGGACCGCAGCGACCGGGGATCGCGGCTGCTGCGGCTGCGCCAGGGCAAGGGGACGCCGGACGTGGTGACGGTGCCCGGCCTCGGCGACCGGCGGATCAAGTCGATCAAGGTGGCGTCCGACGGCATCCGGATCGCGGTGCTGGTCGAGGACAAGGGCCGTACGACGTTGCAGCTCGGCCGGGTCGAGCGCGGGGGGACGGCGCAGCACCCGGTGCTGTCGGTGGAGGAGCTGCGGCCGATCGCACCGCAGCTGGAGGACGTGGTGGCGGCGTCTTGGGCGGGCGGCAGCCGGCTCGTGGTGGTCGGCAGGCAGTCCGGCGGGGTGCAGCAGATGCAGTACATGGAGACGGACGGCTCGGCGTCGAGCGCGCAGACGCTGCCCGGCGTCAACGGGGTCAAGGCGGTGACGGCTTCGGAGGACGAGACGAGGCCGCTGATCGCCGACGGTTCCGAGGGCATAGTGCGGCTGCCGCAGGACGCGAACTGGAAGACGGTGGCCAAGGACGGGAAGGCGCCGGTTTATCCGGGGTGAGGGGCTGGTTCGGGGGCGGCGCCGGGAGGGCGCCGAGTTCCGACGGCGTTGACCTGCCCGTACGTCTGCCCGTATGCCTGGCCGTATGCCTGGCTGGACGCCTGCCCGTATGCCTGCCCGTATGCCTGGCTGGACGCCTGCCCGTACGTCTGGCTGGACGCCTGGCCGGACATGCGCCGCCACAACCCCGTCACCCGAGTTATCCACAGGGGGTGGCAGCCCCGCCCACCCCGCGGGACAGTAGATCCATGCGGGGCGTATGGCGGGAAATCACCGGCCTGGTACTACCGGTGGACTGCGCGGGGTGCGGCCGTCCTCGTACGGAACTGTGCGAGGAATGCCGACGAGCGCTGATGCGGGGGGTGAGGGGGAGGGGTGGGGGCGGGGGAGGCCCCCAAGGCCCCCGAAGAGTGCGCCCGAGCCCCGCCCCACCCGGGCTGCCGCCGACTTACGCGGCGGCTCCGTACGCCGATGAGGTACGGGCGGTGCTGCTCGCGCACAAGGAGCGGGGTGCGCTGCGGCTGGCAGGTCCGCTGGGGTCGGCGCTGGCGGGGGCCGTGCGCGGGCTGTGGGCGTGGGGTGGGCCGCTGCGTCCGTACGGTGAGAGCACTCTGTACGGCGGGAGCACCCCGTGCGGTGGGAGCACCCCGTACAGCGAAGGAATGCCGTACGGCGGGGCGGCCCCATACGGCGGGGTGAATCCGTACGCCGAGGGAATGCCGTATGGCGGGGCGACCCCGTACGCCGGGGGAATGCCGTACGGCGGGGTGAATCCGTACGCCGAGGGAATGCCGCATGGCGGGGCGGCCGCATATGGCGGGGCGCCCCCGTACGGCAGGGTGACCCCATACGGCGGGGCGCCCCCGTACGACGGGGCGACCCCGTATAGGGCCGGTTACACGAATCGGCAACCGGACCCACGCCCTCCAGCCGCCCCGTCGGCCCCGGCCCGCGGCGGAGCGCCTGGCCTTACCGGTCCGCGCAGCTCAGGCCGTCCCCAGCCCTCCGACAGCTCACCCGCCCCCATCCTCCTCGTCCCCGTCCCCTCCGCCCCGCGCGCCGTGGCGGGGCGGGGGCACGATCCGGTGCGGCGGATGACGCTGGCGGCGGCTCGGGACCTTCGGCTGGGCGGGATGCCCGTTCGGGTACTCAATGTGCTGAGGCAACGGCGTACGGTGGTCGACCAGGCGGGCCTCAGTGCCCGCCGGCGCCTGGCCAACGTCTCCGGAGCCCTGATCGTCGTCACCGGAGCCGGACGGCTGCTGGCGGCTGCCCCGGTGGTCCTGGTGGACGATCTGATGACCACCGGGGCTTCGCTGGCGGAGGCGGCGCGGGCGGTCCGCGCGGCCGGCGGGAGGGTGGTGGGCGGGGGTGTGGTGGCAGCGCCGCGGAGTGCTTTCGAAATCAACTGGAACTGACCGCCAAAATTCATCGTTGCAGGTAACAAGCGCGAAAAGGCATCCAAACGGAGCTAGTACCAGCCAGGGGGTGCCGCCACCCGCCCGAGAGAGCTATGTTCGGTTGTGAGGACTTGGCAGACGCTTTGCCTCGAATGCCGGACAGGTGCGTTTAACGGGTCTTTGCGGGGACCCTGAAAGCACGGGAGTGGGGACCCTGCCTACGGGGGAGGAGGAGGTGAAAGTCGCCAAGTCCGAGGCTTCGGCACTCACCGGAGCCTGGTGCAAGAAGGAATCGCTCCGCGCGCCGAGCGGGGCGATCCGGGAACGGAGTTCTGCGTGGACATCGTCGTCAAGGGCCGCAAGACCGAGGTGCCCGAGCGGTTCCGCAAGCACGTGGCCGAGAAGCTGAAGCTGGACAAGGTCCAGAAGCTCGACGGCAAGGTGATCAGCCTGGACGTCGAGGTGTCCAAGGAGCCCAACCCCCGGCAGGCCGACCGTTCCGACCGAGTGGAGATCACTCTCCGCTCCCGAGGCCCGGTCGTACGGGCCGAGGCGGCCGCCGCCGATCCCTACGCCGCGCTCGACCTGGCCACGGCCAAGCTGGAAGCGCGGCTGCGCAAGCAGCACGACAAGCGCCACTCGCGGCGCGGCAACGGACGCATCCCGGCGAGTGACGTCGCGGGCAGCGTGCCGGACGCGGCCATGCTGGACGAGAGCGGCCGGCTGGCCGTGGACGGCGAGCCGCGGGAAGAGGTGCCGACGACGCGGATGGGTTCGCTGGAGATCCAGGGCGAAGGGCCCCTGGTCGTCCGCGAGAAGACCCACTCCGCGGCGCCGATGACACTCAACCAGGCGCTGTATGAAATGGAGTTGGTCGGACACGACTTCTACCTCTTCGTCGACGCCGAGACCAAGCAGCCGAGTGTCGTCTACCGGCGGCACGCCTACGACTACGGCGTCATCCACCTGAACCCCGACTCGTTCGGGGGAGAGGAGCCCGGTGGCGCCGGAGGGGCGCTCGGCGGCTGACGTCCGCTGATGTGGTGCCCCCGGCGTACGCCCGGGGGCACCATTGCGCCTGCGGGAGGCAGGAGTTGAGGCCGTATAGTGTTTGTGCCAGCCAGGGAGCTTGTGAGCACGAAATGGCGACATGCCGGGGAGACGGTTGTATGGCGTTGTTCGGGCTGGCCGCAGAGGGCTGTTGTCAACCAGCCTTAGACCCAAACTCTGGCCTTCACCGGCCGGGTAGTTGACGGGGAGGGACGATGGGGGACAGCTTCGGGCCCGTGCACGGCGGAGCGGACGGCGACGGATTCGGCGTCCGCGACGATTCCGGCATGGACGCGAGCATGTCGCGCAAGGAGCCGATCAGGGTCCTGGTCGTCGACGACCACGCGCTCTTCCGCAGGGGCCTGGAGATCGTGCTCGCCCATGAAGAGGACATCCAGGTCGTCGGTGAGGCCGGGGACGGCGCCGAGGCGGTGGACAAGGCGGCCGACCTGCTGCCCGACATCGTGCTGATGGACGTACGGATGCCCCGGCGCGGCGGCATCGAGGCGTGCACCTCCATCAAGGAGGTGGCCCCCAGCGCGAAGATCATCATGTTGACGATCAGCGACGAGGAGGCCGACCTCTACGACGCGATCAAGGCCGGGGCCACCGGCTACCTCCTCAAGGAGATCTCCACGGACGAGGTGGCCACGGCGATCCGCGCGGTCGCGGACGGCCAGTCCCAGATCAGCCCGTCCATGGCGTCCAAGCTGCTGACCGAGTTCAAGTCGATGATCCAGCGCACGGACGAGCGCCGCCTCGTGCCGGCGCCCCGGCTCACCGACCGCGAGCTGGAGGTCCTCAAGCTGGTGGCCACGGGCATGAACAACCGGGACATCGCCAAGGAACTGTTCATCTCCGAGAACACCGTCAAGAACCACGTCCGCAACATCCTGGAGAAGCTCCAGCTGCACTCCCGGATGGAAGCGGTGGTGTACGCGATGCGGGAGAAGATCCTGGAGATCCGCTGAGGGAGGACCGGGCGGCCGGACCGCTCAGCGGCACTCTCGATCGCGGACCGTTCAGCGGCGCCCCAGACGCGGACCGCTCAGTACGTTTCCCGGCGGCCGGCCGCTGAGCGGGTCTCTCGACAGTGGCATACCGACATACCGGCACACCGAGCCCATCTCTCGACACCGGCATATCGGCACACCGAGCAGTTGCCCCATGTGCGGTTCACTCCGCCGTAGCTCTCCTCCGCTGCTCCTCCTCCGGCAACCGGCCGACTCAGGGATCCGTTCCCTCAGAGATCCGCCCCCTCTGAAACCCGTTCTCTCAGGGTTCCGTCCCCTCAAGGACCTCGCCTACCAAAGGCCCTCTCGGCGTCCGAGCACTTCAGCGACCGCTCCCCGCCAACCGCCCCTCCGCTTCCGTACCTGATCCGCCCCCACATCCACTCATTCAGGTGACACGACGCCGGTCCCTCCCACCGCTCTCACGCCTCCGAAAGCTCCCCCACCAACCCCGCCCTCAGCTTGGTGTCGTCGCAGCGCTCGATCCGTACGGTGTCGCAGCCGACCCACCGGGCGGCTTCCGTCAGGGCCTGTGCCATCGGGCGTACGGCCTTGGCGTCGCGCATCGACACCTGGCGGGCGATGAGCGTGCTGCCCTCGCGGGCCGGGTCCACCCGCCCGGCGAGCCGGCCGCCGGTCAGCAGCGGCATCGCGAAATAGCCGTGTATCCGCTTGGCGCGCGGGACGTATGCCTCCAGGCGGTGGGTGAAGTCGAAGATCCGGGCCGTACGCGGGCGGTCCCAGATGAGCGAGTCGAAGGGCGAGAGCAGGGTCGTACGGTGCCGGCCGCGCGGTGCGTCCGCCAGGGCGGCGGGGTCCGCCCAGGCGGGCCTGCCCCAGCCCTCGACCTCGACCGGGACCAGGCCGGAGTCCCCGATGACGGCGTCCACCTGGTCGTTCTTGAGGCGGTGGTAGTCGGCGAGGTCCGCGCGGGTGGCCACGCCCAGCGCGGCGCCGGCCTGGGCGACCAGGCGGCGTATGCACTCCGCGTCGTCCAGATCGTCGTGCAGCAGGTCGTCCGGGATGGCGCGCTCGGCGAGGTCGTACACCCGCTTCCAGCCGCGGCGCTCCGTGCACACCACCTCGCCGGTGTCCAGCAGCCATTCCACCGCGATCTTCGTCTCGGACCAGTCCCACCATTCGCCGCCCTTGCGGCCCCCGCCCAGGTCGGAGGTGGTCAGCGGGCCGTCGGCCTTGAGCCGGTCCAGTACGGCGGCGCAGGAGCCCTCGCGGTCCTCCATCAGGTGCCAGCGGTACCCCTTGGCGCGCATCGCCCGGCGACGGAAGGCGAAGTGCGGCCACTCCTCGACCGGCAGGATGCAGGCGGCGTGCGACCAGTACTCGAAGCTGTGCCCGCCCGACCAGTAGGCGGACTCGACGGCGGGGCGGCCGACGGCACCGAGGCGGGCGTACGGGATCAGCTCGTGGGAGCGGGCGAGCACCGAGATCGTGTCGAGCTGCACCGCGCCCAGCCGCCGCAGCACACCCCGCACGCCCGCGCGGCGGTCCGGCGCGCCGAGGAAGCCCTGCGCGCGCAGGGCCAGACGCCGGGCGTCGTCGGCGGACAGGGACGTCACGGGCTTCGGCGTCGCGCACTTCGGTGTCACGGACCTGGCAGGCGTGGCAGCTGTCATGAGGCTCAGAGTAAGAGCCGCCACTGACAACGGCCGGTGCCGACGGGGCTGGGACGGAGCTCGGGCGGGTGCCGTCGGGGCGCCGCCCACCCACCGCCCCGGCCCCCACCGCCCCACCACACCCAGCCCATCACATCCCACACCCAGCCCCACCACACGCCCCACCCAGCCCCTCCGACCGCCCACCCGGCACCTTCCACCGCCCTCGTGCGTTCACCTTCGCGGAAGCTGTGCACCGGGGAGCGGTGCGCTTCGCGGCGGTGGACCTCCCGGCCGGATGGGGTCCTCCTTTACGATGGCCGTTGCGGCGGGGCCTGCCCCTTGGAAAAATGCCGCGCCCGCGCACCCTCCCCCTGCCTGCGGCGGGGGGTACCCCCAGCGCCAGGCCCGACCGGCAAGGAGACCAGCCCAAGTGTCCGTCTTCAACAAGCTCATGCGTGCAGGCGAAGGAAAGATCCTGCGCAAACTGCACCGCATCGCGGGCCAGGTCAACTCCATCGAGGAGGACTTCGCGGCCCTCTCCGACGCAGAGCTGCGGGCGCTCACCGATGAGTACAAGGAGCGGTTCGCCGACGGCGAGTCGCTGGACGACCTGCTGCCCGAGGCGTTCGCGACCGTCCGTGAGGCGGCCAAGCGGGTGCTCGGCCAGCGCCACTACGACGTCCAGCTGATGGGCGGCGCGGCCCTTCACCTGGGGTACGTCGCCGAGATGAAGACCGGTGAGGGCAAGACCCTGGTCGGTACCCTCCCGGCGTATCTGAACGCGCTGTCCGGCAAGGGCGTGCACCTGATCACGGTCAACGACTACCTGGCCGAGCGCGACTCCGAGATGATGGGCCGGGTCCACAAGTTCCTCGGCCTCACGGTCGGTTGCATCCTGGCCAACATGTCGCCCGCGGAGCGCCGCGAGCAGTACAGCCGCGACATCACGTACGGCACGAACAACGAGTTCGGCTTCGACTACCTGCGCGACAACATGGCCTGGTCGAAGGACGAGCTGGTGCAGCGCGGCCACAACTTCGCGATCGTCGACGAGGTCGACTCGATCCTGGTCGACGAGGCCCGTACGCCGCTGATCATCTCCGGTCCCGCGGACTCCGCCACCAAGTGGTACGGCGACTTCGCCAAGTTGGTGCAGCGTCTGAAGAAGGGCGAGCCCGCCAACCCGCAGCGCGGCATCGAGGAGACCGGCGACTACGACGTCGACGAGAAGAAGCGCACGGTCGGCATCCACGAGTCCGGTGTGTCCAAGGTCGAGGACTGGCTGGGCATCGACAATCTGTACGAATCGGTCAATACGCCGCTCGTCGGGTACCTGAACAACGCGATCAAGGCCAAGGAGCTGTTCAAGCTCGACAAGGACTACGTCGTCATCGACGGCGAGGTCATGATCGTCGACGAGCACACCGGCCGTATCCTCGCCGGCCGCCGCTACAACGAGGGCATGCACCAGGCGATCGAGGCGAAGGAAGGGGTGGAGATCAAGGACGAGAACCAGACCCTCGCCACGATCACCCTCCAGAACTTCTTCCGCCTCTACGACAAGCTCTCCGGCATGACCGGTACGGCCATGACCGAGGCCGCCGAGTTCCACCAGATCTACAAGCTGGGCGTCGTCCCGATCCCGACGAACCGGCCGATGATCCGCAAGGACCAGCCGGACCTGATCTACCGCACCGAGGTCGCCAAGTTCGCCGCGGTCGTCGAGGACATCGTCGAGAAGCACGAGAAGGGCCAGCCGATCCTGGTCGGCACCACCTCCGTGGAGAAGTCCGAGTACCTCTCCCAGCAGCTCGACAAGCGCGGTGTGCCGCACCGGGTGCTCAACGCCAAGCAGCACGAGCGCGAGGCGTCGATCGTCGCGCAGGCCGGCCGCAAGGGCGCCGTCACGGTCGCCACGAACATGGCCGGCCGCGGTACGGACATCAAGCTCGGCGGCAACCCGGACGACCTCGCCGAGGCCGAGCTGCGTGCCCAAGGCCTGGACCCGGTCGAGCACGTCGAGGAGTGGGCGGCCGCGCTGCCCGCCGCCCTGGAGAAGGCCGAGGCCGCGGTCCAGACGGAGTTCGAGGAGGTCAAGGAACTCGGCGGGCTGTATGTGCTCGGCACCGAGCGCCACGAGTCGCGCCGTATCGACAACCAGCTGCGCGGCCGCTCCGGCCGCCAGGGCGACCCCGGCGAGTCCCGCTTCTACCTCTCTCTCGGCGACGACCTGATGCGTCTGTTCAAGGCTCAGATGGTCGAGCGGGTCATGGCCATGGCCAATGTCCCCGACGACGTGCCGATCGAGAACAAGATGGTGACGCGTGCCATCGCGTCCGCCCAGTCCCAGGTCGAGCAGCAGAACTTCGAGACCCGTAAGAACGTCCTGAAGTACGACGAGGTCCTGAACCGGCAGCGCGAGGTCATCTACGGCGAGCGCCGCCGCGTCCTGGAGGGCGAGGACCTCCAGGAGCAGATCAAGCACTTCATGGACGACACGATCGACGCCTACATCCAGGCGGAGACGGTCGAGGGCTTCGCGGAGGAGTGGGACCTGGACCGCCTGTGGGGCGCGTTCAAGCAGCTCTACCCGGTCAAGGTGACGATCGAGGAGCTGGAGGAGGAGGTCGGCGACCGCGCCGGGATCACCGCCGACTTCATCGCCGAGGCCGTCAAGGAGGACATCCACCGCCAGTACGCGGCCCGTGAGGAGCAGCTCGGCTCCGACATCATGCGCGAACTGGAGCGCCGTGTGGTGCTGTCCGTCCTGGACCGCAAGTGGCGTGAGCACCTCTACGAGATGGACTACCTCCAGGAGGGCATCGGCCTGCGGGCGATGGCCCAGAAGGACCCGCTGGTCGAGTACCAGCGCGAGGGCTTCGACATGTTCACCGCCATGATGGAGGGCATCAAGGAGGAGTCCGTCGGCTACCTGTTCAACCTGGAGGTCCAGGTCGAGCAGCAGGTCGAGGAGGTCCCGGTGGCGGACGCCGAGGAGCGGACCTCGCTGGACAAGGACGTGCAGGACGCGGTGCCCGCCGGCGCCGGCCGCCCGGAGATCCACGCCAAGGGCCTGGAGGCCCCGCAGCGCCCGGACCGGCTGCACTTCTCCGCGCCGACCGTGGACGGCGAGGGCGGTGTCGTCGAGGGCGACTTCACCAGCGAGGACGCGGCCCCGGCCCGCTCGGAGTCGGACGGCCTGACGCGCGCCGAGCGCCGCAAGGCCCAGAAGGGCGGCGGGCGGCGCCGCAAGAAGTGACGCCACCCGGCGCTCCACGGAGCGCGTGAGGCCGGGGCGCCGTGGCATCGAGCCACGGCGCCCCGGCCTTTTCGGTGGCCCGCGCCTGTGAGGCGGGCGGCCTTCGCCTGTGAGGCGGGCGGTCTACGCCTGTGAGGCGGGCGGTCTTCGCCTACGAGGCAGGTGCCTTACGGCTACGGGGTGACCGGCTCACCAGACCGGGCTCGACGGGCCGATGTCCAGGGCGGCGCAGCGCCACCGGGCGTCACCGCCCCGCTCCAGCCGGAAGGCGAGGGCGCGCAGCCGCTCGCCGGAGGCGATGCGGGCGAAGGCCTCGATGACGTCCGGGCGCGGCCGGCACAGGCCGCAGTGCCGGACCGCCGGGGCCGGTGCGCGGCGTCCCGCTCCGGAGTCCGAGGGCCGCAGCGGCGCCTGCGGGGCCAGCTCGACGAGGCGGTCGTACGCGGCGGGCAGCGCATGGCCCAACAGGGCGTGCACCGGACGCCGGCCACTGAGGGTGAGCAGGAGCTGCTCGGCGAACCACTCGTGCGGCGCGGGCGGGGAAGCCCGGCGCCTGCCCGCGGCGGCCGGCGCGGTACGCGGCCCGGCCGGGCGCCTGGAATCGCGGCGTCCCGGCGGACCGCTACGGGGACGGCCCGGCCCCGCCGTCGACGCGCCCCTGGAGGAGCGGACGCGGGCGGGCGTGCGGGCGTCGGACTGGGTGGTGACGGTCATGGTGGGCCCCCGTTCGGCCGGCCCGGTGGATACCGGGCAGTAGCTTCGGTGGGGGTTCTTCTACCGACGGCGCGACGGCAGCGGCAACCGCCCGCGGCCGGGCCGTGGACAGGCCCGCGAATTCACCCGTCAGGGGGATGGCAGTGCTGCTAGGGGCGCGGGCCGGCCCGCGCACGGTGCCGGGCGGCGCCGGGGCGGACGGCGCCGGAGCACGACGGGGGACGCGCGCCCGTATGCTGGCCGGGCAGTTTTTTCCAGGACCGGCGAAGTGAGCGGAAGCGGCAGCCATGCGCGTGTATGTCCCCCTGACCCTGCCCGGACTCGCGGCGGCGCACGAAGCCGGGGAGTTGGGCCCCGGCCCGCTGGACGCCTACGCCGTCACCCCCGCGCTCCGTGAGTGGTACGTCTCCGACGACATCGAGGAACTGGAGTACGCGGCGCTCAACCGGGCCGCGCAGGGCTCGCTGCGCCGGCTGGCGGCCGACCCGGAGGCCCCGCGGCGCCGGGTCGTGGTGGCCGTGGACGTACCGGACGGAGCGGCCGTCGCCGACCCCGACCGCGGTCTGGACCAGGCGGCGCTGGGCGAGGTCCGGATCGCGGGACCGGTGCCGATGGCGAAGGCCGCCGCGGTGCACGTGGACTCCGACGACGCGGCCGAGGACGTCGCGGCGGCCGCCGACGCGCTGGGCGCGGCCGACCTCGGCGACGACGACGCGCGGTTCACGGTCGACGGCGCGGAGGACCACGAGCTGATGTGGTTCGGCGTGCAGGAGATCCCCAACTTGATCGCCTGACCGCCTGATCGCCTGACCGTCCGGTCGCCTGATCGCCTGACCGCCTGGCCGTCCGACCGTCCGACCGTCTGATCGCCTGAGGGCTCGCGGGCCCTCAGGCCTGTGGCACCACCGCTCATGACTGGGCTGTCGGTGGTCCCGGGTACGGTCTTGGACATGGGGACGAACGTGACGCACATCGTCTGGGACTGGAACGGCACGCTCTTTCACGACACCGACGCGGTGATGGGCGCGACCAACGCCGCCTTCGCCGAGCTCGGACTGCCCCCGATCACCCTCGAACGCTACCGGGAGCTGTACTGCGTCCCGATCCCGCGGTTCTACGAGCGGCTCCTGGGCCGGCTGCCGACGCAGGACGAGTGGCTGGTCATGGACGAGGCGTTCCACCGGCACTACGCCACCCACCGGCCCGCCTGCGGGCTCACGGAGGGCGCGGAGCGGCTGCTGGAGAGCTGGCAGCGGGCGGGCCGCAGCCAGTCGATCCTGAGCATGTACGGACACGACGAGCTGATGCCGCTGGTGCGGGGCTTCGGCATCGAGTCGCGCTTCGTGCGCGTGGACGGCCGTACGGGCCCCTCCGGCGGCAGCAAGAGCGAGCACATGGTGCGCCACCTCGCGGCCCTGACCGCCGGGCCCGCCGCGCCGGACGGGACGGGCCGAATAGACCCGGCGCGCACGGTGGTGATCGGCGACGCGGTCGACGACGCCGTGGCGGCCCGCCACGCCGGGGCGCACGCGGTGCTCTACACGGGCGGCTCGCACAGCCGCGCGAGCCTGGCGGCCGCGGGGGTTCCGGTGGTGGACACCCTCGCGGAGGCGGTGGAGGCGGCCACGGAGATCGCCGCGTAGCCGTACGCCGTACGCCGTACGCCGCACGCCGACCGGGCCCGTGGCGCGAACCGATCCGCAGGCGCCGCCCCACAGCCCTCTGCCTGCGAACTCCGACCCGCCGCCCCCGGCCTGCGAGCTCCGACCCGGGCCCCCGACCCGCAAGCTCCGCCCGCAGGCCCGGACCCGCAACCCCCGCCCCGTAACCCGCCCGTCCCCTACGTAACCGGCGCCTTCGACCGCAGCACCGCGATGAACTCGCGCATCCAGCCGGAGTGGTCCGGCCAGGCGCGGGAGGAGACCAGCGTGCCGTCGACGACGACCTCGGCGTCGCGGAAGGTGGCGCCGGCGCCCTGCATGTCCATTTCGAGGGCGGGGTAGGCGGTGACGCGGCGCCCGTTGAGGCCGCCGATGGCGGCGGTCAGCAGCGGGCCGTGGCAGATCTGGGCGACCGGCTTGTCCGCGTCGAAGAAGGACTTCACCAGTTTGCGCAGCTCGGGGTCGTTGCGCAGATATTCGGGCGCCCGCCCGCCGGGGACCACCAGGGCGGCGTACTGCCCCGGGTCCACCTCGGAGAAGGCAAGGTCGGCGGGCCAGGTGTAGCCGGGCTTCTCGGTGTAGGTGTCGAACCCGGGTTCGAAGTCGTGTACGACCATGCGCAGCGTCTTGCGGGCGGGCGCGGCGATGTGCACGTCGTAGCCCTCCTCGCGCAGCCGCTGGTAGGGGTAGAGGACCTCCAGGGACTCCGCCGCGTCGCCGGTCACGATCAGGATCTTGGCGGCCATGCCGTCCACCTCCGCTGGGGTTGCGTGGCCCGCGCGGACGTGCTCTTCATCACATTCGCGCGCGGATCGTCCGCTCCTCGGTGTCCCGCTCAACGTCCTCCGGATCGCCGTGCTTGCCAAGCCCCCGCGGGATACCGTGGGATTCCAGGGGTGGCGCCGCTGCGTCGCGTCGCTGTCCGGATCGTCAAATTTCGGCTAGTGGTTTTGTACACAGCTGGACCATGACGGCACCCGTACCGAGAGCGATAGCCTTGCATCGTGATCAGCGCGATAACTCGCGGGGGCATCGAGGCCCTCGCCCTGCGCCCGGAACAGCAAGGCGGCCGGGCGACCGCTGATCGTTGCGACCACGGCCTCCCGCCGGCTCCCCGCGGAGCCGCGCCCCACGGCCCGGTCATCGCTCATCGCGGCACAGTGTCGTCTCCGACCGGACTCTTCCCCGCGCTGTGGCGGGGGAACCCTCACCGGCCGCTCCGGTGCTGTGCAGCTTCCACGGATCTCATCCACGACGTCACGCAACGGCGCGCGACAGGAGCCAGAGGACATGCAGACCAAGCTGGACGAAGCCAAGACCGAGCTGCTCGCGCGGGCCGCCCGGGTCGCTGAAAGCAGCCCGGCCGGGGGACAGGCACCGGTACAGGGCCTCGACCCGGACACCCTTCTGGGATACCTCCAGCGCTACTACCTGCACACCGCGCCGGAGGACCTCACCGGCCGTGACCCGGTGGACGTCTTCGGCGCCGCGCTCTCCCACTACCGACTGGCCGAGAACCGCCCCCAGGGCACCGCGAACGTACGGGTGCACACCCCGACGGTCGAGGAGAACGGCTGGACGTGCAGCCACTCCGTCGTCGAGGTCGTCACCGACGACATGCCCTTCCTCGTCGACTCGGTCACCAACGAGCTGTCGCGTCAGGGCCGCGGCATCCACGTCGTGATCCACCCGCAGGTCATCGTCCGCCGCGACGTGACCGGCAAGCTCATCGAGGTCCTCGACAACACGTGTGACCTGCACGGCCGGACCGGCAAGGACAAGTCGGGCAAGGGCAAGGGCAAGGACCTGCCGCACGACGCGCTGATCGAGTCGTGGATCCACGTCGAGATCGACCGGGAGACCGACCGCGCCGACCTGAAGCAGATCACCAAGGATCTGCTGCGCGTCCTGTCCGACGTGCGCGAGGCCGTCGAGGACTGGGAGAAGATGCGCGACGCCGCGCTGCGCATCGCCGACGAGCTGCCCACCGAGCCGACCGCCGACGACCTGCGCGACCAGGAGGTCGACGAGGCCCGCGAGCTGCTGCGCTGGCTGGCCGCCGACCACTTCACGTTCCTCGGCTACCGCGAGTACGAGCTGACCTCGGCCCCCGGCGAGTCCGGCGACGAGGAGGACGTGCTGACCGCCGTGGCCGGCACCGGCCTGGGCATCCTGCGCTCCGACCCCGCGCACAGCGAGGGCGACGACGGCCACCCCGTCTCCCCGTCCTTCAACCGGCTCCCCAAGGACGCGCGCGCCAAGGCCCGCGAGCACCGGCTGCTGATCCTGACCAAGGCCAACAGCCGCTCCACCGTGCACCGCCCCTCGTACCTCGACTACGTGGGCGTGAAGAAGTTCGACGCGGACGGCAACGTCATCGGCGAGCGCCGGTTCCTGGGCCTGTTCTCCTCGGCCGCGTACACCGAGTCCGTACGCCGTGTGCCGGTCATCCGCCGCAAGGTCGCCGAGGTCCTCGACGCGGCCGGCTTCACCCCGAACAGCCACGACGGACGCGACCTCCTCCAGATCCTGGAGACCTACCCGCGCGACGAGCTGTTCCAGACGCCCGTCGACCGGCTCCAGTCCATCGTCACCAGCGTCCTGTACCTCCAGGAGCGCCGCCGGCTGCGGCTGTACCTGCGCCAGGACGAGTACGGGCGCTACTACTCGGCGCTGGTCTACCTGCCGCGCGACCGCTACACGACCGCCGTACGGCTGCGGCTGATCGACATCCTCAAGGAGGAACTGGGCGGCATCAGCGTCGACTTCACCGCCTGGAACACCGAGTCGATCCTCTCCCGGCTGCACTTCGTCGTCCGGGTGCAGCCCGGCGCGACGCTGCCGGACCTCACCGACGCGGACGCCGAGCGCATCGAGGCGCGCCTGGTCGAGGCCGCCCGGTCCTGGGCCGACGGCTTCGCGGAAGCGCTGACCGCCGAGGTCGGCGAGGAGAAGGCCGCCGAGCTGCTGCGCCGCTACAACCACGCCTTCCCCGAGGGCTACAAGGCCGACAACCCGCCGCGCAGCGCGGTCGCCGACCTCCAGCACCTGGAGAAGCTGACGGCGAAGGGCGGCAACGACTTCGAGGTCAGCCTGTACGAGCCGGTCGGCGCGGGCCCCGACGAGCGCCGCTTCAAGATCTACCGCACCGGTGAGCCGGTCTCGCTGTCCAAGGTCCTGCCGCTGCTGAACCGTCTCGGCGTCGAGGTCGTCGACGAGCGCCCGCACGAGCTGCGCTGCACCGACGGCACCACCGCCTGGATCTACGACTTCGGGCTGCGCATCCCCGAGCGGATGAACGGCGACGACGCGCGCGAGCGCTTCCAGGACACCTTCACGGCGGTGTGGACCGGCCGGGCGGAGAGCGACAACTTCAACAAGCTGGTGCTGCGGGCCGGCCTGAACTGGCGCCAGGCGATGGTGCTGCGCGCGTACGCCAAGTACCTGCGGCAGGCCGGTTCGACCTTCAGCCAGACGTACATGGAGGACACCCTCTCCAACAACGTCCACACCACCCGGCTGCTGGTCAGCCTCTTCGAGGCGCGGATGTCGCCGGAGCGGCAGCGGGCCGGCACCGAGCTGATCGACGGGCTGCTGGAAGAGCTGGACGGCGCGCTGGACCAGGTCGCGAGCCTGGACGAGGACCGCATCCTGCGCTCCTTCCTCACCGTCATCAAGGCGACCCTGCGCACCAACCACTACCAGAAGAACGCCGACGGGCAGCCGCACGCCTACCTGTCGATGAAGCTCGACCCGCAGGCCATCCCGGACCTGCCGGCGCCGCGCCCGGCGTACGAGATCTGGGTGTACTCGCCGCGCGTCGAGGGCGTCCACCTGCGCTTCGGCAAGGTCGCGCGCGGTGGTCTGCGCTGGTCGGACCGGCGGGAGGACTTCCGTACGGAGGTGCTCGGCCTGGTCAAGGCGCAGATGGTCAAGAACACCGTCATCGTGCCGGTGGGCGCCAAGGGCGGCTTCGTCGGCAAGCGGCTGCCGGACCCGTCGGTGGACCGCGACGCGTGGCTGGCCGAGGGCATCGCCTGCTACAAGACGTTCATCTCCGGTCTGCTGGACATCACCGACAACCTGGTCGGCGGCGAGGTCGTGCACCCGGCGGACGTCGTACGGCACGACGAGGACGACACGTACCTCGTCGTCGCGGCCGACAAGGGCACCGCGACGTTCTCCGACATCGCCAACGAGGTGGCCGAGTCGTACGGCTTCTGGCTCGGCGACGCGTTCGCGTCCGGCGGCAGCGCCGGCTACGACCACAAGGGCATGGGCATCACCGCCCGCGGCGCCTGGGAGTCGGTCAAGCGGCACTTCCGCGAGCTGGGCGTCAACACCCAGACCGAGGACTTCACCGTCGTGGGCGTCGGCGACATGTCCGGTGACGTGTTCGGCAACGGCATGCTGCTCAGCGAGCACATCCGGCTGGTCGCCGCGTTCGACCACCGGCACATCTTCCTGGACCCGAACCCGGACGCGGCCACCTCGTACGCCGAGCGCCGCCGCCTGTTCGAGCTGCCGCGCTCCTCGTGGGCGGACTACGACACCAAGCTGCTGTCGCAGGGCGGCGGCGTCCACCCCCGTACCGCCAAGTCCATCCCGATCAACGCGCAGGTACGGGCCGCCCTCGGCCTCGACGCGGGCGTCAAGAAGATGACCCCGGCCGACCTGATGCGCGCCATCCTCCAGGCGCCGGTGGACCTGCTGTGGAACGGCGGCATCGGCACGTACGTGAAGTCGTCGGCCGAGTCGCACGCGGACGTGGGCGACAAGTCCAACGACGCGATCCGCGTCAACGGCGAGGACCTGCGGGTCAAGGTCGTCGGCGAGGGCGGCAACCTGGGCCTGACCCAGCTCGGCCGGATCGAGTTCGACCGCAACGGCGGCAAGATCAATACCGACGCGATCGACAACAGCGCCGGTGTGGACACCTCCGACCACGAGGTGAACATCAAGATCCTGCTCAACTCGGTCGTCGCCGACGGCGACCTGACGGTCAAGCAGCGCAACAAGCTGCTGGCCGAGATGACCGACGAGGTCGGCGCGCTGGTGCTGCGCAACAACTACGCGCAGAACACCGCGCTCGCGCTCGCCCAGGCCCAGTGCGCCAGCATGCTCCCCGCCCAGGCGCGCTTCATCCGCCGCCTGGAGCGCGACGGGCACCTGGACCGGGCGCTGGAGTTCCTGCCCAGCAACCAGCAAATCAAGGAGCGGCTGAACGCCGGGCGCGGCCTGACCCAGCCCGAGACCGCCGTGCTCCTCGCGTACACGAAGATCACGGTATCCGACGCGCTGATCCAGACCGGGCTGCCGGACGACCCGTACCTCCAGCACCTGCTGCACGCCTACTTCCCCAGCGCGCTGCGCGAGAAGTTCGCCGAGCAGGTCGACGCGCACGCGCTGCGCCGCGAGATCGTCACGACGGTGCTGGTCAACGACACCGTCAACTCCGGCGGTACGAGCTTCCTGCACCGCATGCGGGAGGAGACCGGCGCCTCGCTCGAAGAGGTCGTACGGGCGCACACCGCGGCCCGCGCGATCTTCGGGCTCGGGAAGGTCTGGGACGACGTCGAGGCGCTGGACAACACCGTCGCCGCCGACGTGCAGACCCGCATCCGGCTGCACTCGCGGCGGCTGGTGGAGCGCGGCACCCGCTGGCTCCTCAACAACCGCCCGCAGCCGCTGGAACTGTCCGAGACCATCGACTTCTTCGCGGACCGGGTGGCCGGCGTCTGGGCCGAGCTGCCGAAGCTGCTGCGCGGCGGCGACCTGGAGTGGCACCAGCGCATCCTGGACGAACTGACCGAGGCCGGCGTGCCGATGGGCCTGGCCACCCGGGTCGCCGGGTTCTCCTCGGCCTTCCCGGCGCTGGACATCGTGGCCATCGCCGACCGTACGGGCAAGGACCCGCTGGCCGTCGCCGAGGTCTACTACGACCTCGGTGACCGGCTGCGCATCAACCAGCTCCTGGACCGCATCCTGGAGCTGCCGCGCAACGACCGCTGGCAGTCGATGGCCCGCGCCTCCATCCGCGAGGACCTGTTCGCCGCGCACGCGGCGCTGACCAGCGACGTCCTGTCGTTCGGCGGCGACTCCGCCACGCCGGAGGAGCGGTTCAAGGCCTGGGAGGAGAAGAACGCGGCGATCCTCGGGCGCGCCCGCACGACGCTGGAGGAGATCCACGGGTCGGAGGGCTTCGACCTGGCGAACCTCTCGGTCGCCATGCGGACGATGCGGACGCTGCTGCGCACGCACAGCTGACGCGCACCATGCCGTGACGGCGGCGCGGCCCGGTTCTTCCGGGCCGCGCCGCCGTCGTTTCGCCAGGTGCTGTGCCCGGTGTGCGCGGCGCGCCGTCGGCGCCGGGCGCGCTGCCGGGCGGTGGTCGCGGTGCCGGGCGGTGGGCGCACCCGCCGCTCTACCTGGTGGACTTCTCGTACGCCGTGACGACCTCGTCCGTCGGGCCGTCCATGACCAGTTCGCCCTTCTCCAGCCACAGCACCCGGTCGCAGGTGTCGCGGATCGCCGTGTTGTTGTGGCTGACCAGGAAGACCGTGCCGGCTTCCGCGCGGAGTTCGCGGATACGGGCCTCGGAGCGCTTCTGGAAGGCCCGGTCGCCCGTCGCCAGCGCCTCGTCGATCATCAGAACGTCATGGCTCTTGGCCGCGGCGATGGAGAAGCGCAGCCGGGCCGCCATCCCGGAGGAGTACGTACGCATCGGCAGCGAGACGAAATCGCCCTTCTCGTTGATGCCGGAGAACTCGACGATGTCCGGGCAACGGTCACGGACCTCCTGGCGGGACATGCCCATGGCGAGCCCGCCGAGGACGATGTTGCGCTCGCCGGTCAGATCGTTCATCAGGGCGGCGTTGACGCCCAGCAGGGACGGCTGGCCATGGGTGTAGACACGGCCGGCGGCGGGCGGGAGCAGCCCGGCCACGGCGCGCAGCAGTGTGGACTTCCCGGACCCGTTGGAACCGATCAGGCCGATCGCCTCCCCCTTGTGGGCGACGAAGGTGACGCCTTTGACGGCGTGCACCTCGCGCACTCCGGTGGCGGGCCTGTGGCGGACGAGGCGTTGCAGGGCGGCGGTGGCGCTGCCCTTGCCGCTGCCACCGCCGTGCACCTTGTAGACGATGTGGACGTTGTCGCAGATGACGGTGGGGGTCCGGTCGTCGGCGGGGGTGCCGTACTCGGGTGGGAGTGCGGGTGAGGTCGCGGGTACGGGTACGGATGCGGGGGCGGACGGGTGTTCCACGGTGGTCTCAGCCACGGCCGTACTCCTCCTCGGCCTTCCAGAAGAAGACGTATCCGGCGACGCCCGCCAACAGGGCCCAGCCCAGGGCCAGCGGCCACACATGCGGCGGCAGGTCGTGCGCGCGCACCGTGTCGATCAGGGCGTAACGCATCAAGTCGATGTAGATCAGGGCGGGATTGCAGTTCAGGACGGTCGAGACGATGTGTGGTGCGCTGCCGGTGAACGCGGAGAGGTTGTAGAAGACGCCCGAGACGTACATCCAGGTGCGCAGCACGAACGGCATCAGCTGCGCGGTGTCCGTGGTCTTCGCGCCGATCCGGGCCATGACCAGGGCGAGCCCGGCGTTGAAGACCGACTGGAGCAGCAGCGCGGGAATCATCAGCAGCCAGTGCCACGTCAGCGGCACGCCGCAGATGAGCACGATGGCCGCCAGCACCCCCATGGAGAACAGGAGCTGCTGGAGCTGCACGAGGGTGTACGCGATCGGCAGCGCGGCCCGCGGGAAGTGCAGGGCCCGGACCAGGCCGAGGCTGCCGGAGACGGCACGGGTGCCGGCCAGGACCGTGGACTGGGTGAAGGTGAAGACGAAGATCCCGGTGCACAGGAACGGGATGAAGTTCGGGATGCCGCGGCTGGTGTGCAGCAGCACGCCGAAGATCAAGTAGTAGACGCCCGCGTTGAGCAGCGGGGTCACCACCTGCCAGAGCTGACCCAGGCGCGCCGTGGTGTATGTGGCGGTCAGCCGGGCCGTGGCGAAGGCCGCGATGAAGTGCCGGCGCGCCCACAGGCGGCGGGTGTACTCCCGCAGTGGCGGCCGCGCGCCGCTGACGGTCAGCCCGTGCCGCTCGGCCAGGGCACGCAGGTGGGGGTCGGGCGGGACGGCGGCCGGGACGGCGGAGGGTGTCGTCGCGGGTCGGTCCGGTGGGGCGAGGGTTCGGGGCATGGCGGTCGCTTCCGGGGAGGGGCGGGGGCGTCAGCGACGGAACGGGCCCGTTACGTCGTTACGTGTGCCGCCTGGTCCTGAGGGTGGAACGGGGCCGTTGCGTCGCTACGTGCGTCGCCCGGCCTGGGGGCTGGAACGGGACCGTATCGTCGTGACGCGCTCCGTCCGGCCTTAACGATAGAACGGTCCCGTATCGTCGTAACGCTGCCGAGCCTACGTCCGCCCCACGTCGAAACGCAACCGTTGCGTCGCGACGCTAGGATCAAGGCATGGCAAAGGACGGCAGTGAAGTGACCAGGGCGCCGGGTGCGACGGGCGGGCGGCGGGTGCCGGCCGGGGCCGCCGTACTACGCGAGGAGAAGACCGAGGCGATCCGCGCCGCGGTCTTCGAGGAACTGGCGGCGGTGGGTTTCGCGCGGATGTCCATCGAGGGCATCGCCCGGCGGGCCGGCGTCGGCAAGACCGCCGTCTACCGGCGGTGGCGTTCCAAGCTGCACCTGGTGCTGGACGTGGTCTCGGCGGTGGCCGCCGAGGGGCTGCCGTCACCGGACACCGGGTCGCTGCGCGGCGACGTCCGCATGCTGCTGGAGGTCGCGGCCCGCGCGCTGCGGCATCCGATGGCGGCGCAGATCATCCCGGACCTGCTGGCCGAGGCGGCGCGCAGCCCGGAGATCGCCGAAGCGCTGCGGACCGCCCTGCTCGACGGTCAGCAGGGCGTCGCGGCGGCGATGGTGGAACGCGCGGCGGAGCGCGGTGAGCTGCGGCCCGGCGTCGACGCGCGCCTGGCGCTGGACCTGATGACCGGCCCGCTGTACTGGCGCCTGCTGGTCGTACGCGACGAGCCGCCGAAGGGGTACCTGGACGAACTGGCCCTCGCGGTGGCGTCGGCCCTGGAGGCGTGAGGAGGGGCCGGTCCGGCCCCCGCACCCGAGCGCCCACCTCCGCGCGCCCAAGCGCCCCACTCCGAGGCCCCCGCCCGCAACCCATCGTCCCCACGCCCCTCCGGGGCCGATCGCCCGGCGCTCCTCCCGGACCGATCACCCCACGCCCCTCTGCGGTCGATCGCCTCGCGCCTCTCCGCAACCCATCGCCTCCACGCCCCTCCGCACCCGAATGCGCCCCTCGCGCCGTGACCGAATACTGAGGGAATGCGCCAGGGAGGTGGTTCATCCTGTTGTGAGCGGATCTGGTAGGTATTGGGCTTGGGCGCTGTCGGGCGCCATGGAGGAGCAGCGCTGTGCCGACGCATTCGCCCCGTATGTCCCGTCGGCGTCTGCTTCAGGTGGCCGGTGGGGGAGCGGCCGCCGTGACGGCCGGGGCCGGGGTGTGGGCCTGGCTCGGGCCGCGTGCGCCGCTGTCCCAGGTCGCCGCGCCGGCGCTGGAGCGGGAGGCTGCCGCGTCCGGGGCGGAGCAGGCGTTTTTGCACGTCATCGCGCACGCCGACGACTCCCTGTACTTCATGAACCCGGCCCTGGAGCAGTCGGTGCGCAGCGGCGCCCGCTCGGTGACGGTGTGTCTGACCGGTGGTGAGTCGGACGGCCGGAACACCGCCGAGCACGGGCGCGGGGACCGGCTGCCGCCGCGCGACCGCGCCGCGTTCGCGCGGGCCCGTACCAACGGCTTGCGGGCCGCGCACGCGGTGATGGCCACCGGCGATCCGCTCAGCCCCTGGGACGTGGAGGCCATCTCGCTGTTGCCCGGCTTCCAGGTCGAGGTGCAGACCCTGCGGGCGGCGCCGCACAACCAGCTCTTCTTCATGGAGCTGGTCGAGGCGCGGACCGTCTCCGAACCCCGCGCGCACAGCCTGCGCGGCCTGTGGCTGGGCGCCACCGGCACGTTGTCCACGCTGCGCCCCGCGGACACCCCCGTACAGCGCACGTTCGAGTACACCCGCGAACAGGTCGTCGAGTCGCTGGTCGCGCTGCTGGAACGGGTCCGGCCGACCGTGGTCCGCACCCTCGATCCGAACGCGGTGCACGACCCGGACCCGGTGCACGGCCCGGACCCGGCGCACGGCCCGGACCCGGCGCACGGCCCGACCCCGGCGCACGCCCCGAACCCGGTGCCGCGCACCGACGACCCCAGGCTGCGCGGGCTCCTCTACCACGACCATCAGGACCACACGGCCTCGGCGTACTTCGCGCAGGCGGCGCTCGCGGGCTACTGGGGGCGCGAGCACAACCGCCCCACCGTCGTGGAGAGCTACCTCGGCTACGAGACGGACGCGCTGCCCAACAACCTCGACCCGCCGACCGCCCGGCGCAAGGGCCGGCTGCTGTCCGTCTACGGCTGGGCCGACGGCCGTGACTGCGGCGACCGGGCGGGCTGCGGCGACCGCAAGGTGGGCGGTTCGGCGCTGGACGGCTGGTCCCGCAACTGGACCCGCAGCACCTGGCTGCGCGCCCCCGGCTCGAACAGCTGGCTGCGGCCCCTGAAGGACGGCCGGCTCGCGGCCTTCGCCGTCCTGGACGGCGCCGCGGTGTGCTGGGCGGAGACCGCGCCGGGCAACGGCACGTTCAGCGGCCCGCACCTGCTCGGCGGCCGGATGTTCCAGGGCCAGGTGCACGCCGTGAGCCACCCCGGCGGCGCCCTCCAGCTCTTCGTTTCCCGTACGGTCCTGCCCGCCCGCAATCAGGCGCACCGGCGTGAGCTGCTGACCGCCCGCCAGAACGGCACCGCCCGCGACGGCGTGCCGACCTTCGGCGCGTGGGAGTCGCTGGGCGTCCCGGACGCCGCGCCGGTCAGATCACTGGAGACGGGCTTCCCGGCCGCCGCCGTCGACCAGGAGGGCACGGTGCACGTCTTCGCCCGCGACTGGCAGGGCGGCATCGGCTACCGCAGCGGCGCGCGCGGCACGGACTGGTCCCTGTGGCGGCGGCTGGCACCGCCGACGGGCTCCGGCGGCCCGGCGGGCCGGGTGCCGGGCGTCGTCGACGGGCTGGACGCGTGCGTGGACTCCGAGGGGCTGGTGCACGTCGCGGCGCCGGGCGCCAAGGAGGTGCACCACTGGGTCTCCAAGGAGCCGGGCGAACTGCCGGAGCCCACCGGGGGCACCGGCCTGCCCGAACCCGCCGGGCCGCTGAGCCTGCTCCCGCTGGGTGACGGCGCGGTGCGCCTGGCCTACCGGCAGAGCGGCACCGCGGGGGTGCTGCTCGCCGAGCGGCAGGGGTCCGCGTCCTGGCGGCTCGTGGCCCGGTACGAGCCGGTCGGCGGGTACGGGCGGGTGGCCGCGGCGGCCGTCGGCAGGCCCGCGCGGACGGTCGTGCTCGCGGCCCGGGACGGCGCGGGCCTGCTGCGGTACGCGCTCGCCGACGCGGACCAGGACGGGCCGGGGCGCTGGCGGACCGGGAAGGTGCCGCACTCGGGGGCGGCGGCCGTCGGACAGGACCCGGACGGGCGCGTCGTCCTGGCCGTCCTCGGCAACGACGCGCGGCTGCACGCGGTGCGGCAGCGGGACGCCGGGGCGGACGGGCCCTTCCAGGAGTGGACGGTCCAGCGGCCGAGGCGGGGTCAGGCCGCCCCGCCGGACCGCACCGGCTGAGTCCCGTCACCCGTACGGCCGCCGTCCCCGCCGGTCCGGCCGGAGGCGTCCCCCGTACGGCCGTCAACACCCGTACGGTCGTCGCCCCCCGTACGGCCGCCATCACCTGTACGGCCGTCATCACCCGTATGGCGCTCGTCTCCCGTACGGCACTCGTCCTCCGTACGGCACTCGTCCCCCGTACGGCCGGCTTCCGTACCCCCGACGGGTGCCGGAACCGCCCGTCCCGGCACCAGGATGCGCGTGGAGACCAGATAGGTGAACGGGATGGCCAGCACCGCCGCGAGCAGCGGCGCGATACGGGTGCCCAGGCCGCACCAGTTCACCAGCACCACCAGGCCCGCGCTCTGCACCACGTAGTTGGTGACCTGGGTCAGCGGGAAGAGCAGGAACTTCTTCCAGCTGGGCCGGGTGCGGTAGGTGAAGTAGGTGTTCAGGAAGAACGAGCCCACCATGCTGAGGACGAACGCGATCGTGTAGGCGGCGAAGTACGGCAGCCAGGGGTGCAGGGCCAGGTAGCAGCCGTAGAACGTGAGGGTGTTGACGCCGCCGACGGCGGCGAAGCGCAGCAGCCGGGCCGTCCGGGGAAGGTACGCGGTGAACCGGGCGCGGCTTCCCGGCCCGTGCGGGGGACGCCTCACCGGCGTGCCCGGCCGGCGACCCGGGCCGTCGGGGTGTGCGCGGGCGTCGTCCCGTTGGTCTCCTTGACCAGGAAGTGCGGGCGCCGCTTCGTCTCGTAGTAGATGCGGCCGATGTACTCGCCGATCAGGCCGAGCATCACCATCTGGAGGCCGCCCAGGCCCACGATGATCGCCACGAGGGTGACATAGCCGGGCGCGGTGATGCCGCCGACGACCGCCGCGCCGATGATCCACAGGGCGTACGCGGCGGCCAGCGCGGCCAGGCTCAGGCCCGTGTAGATCGCCACCCGCAGCGGGCGGCTGTTGAAGGAGATCATGCCGTCGATGCCGTAGTTGACCAGGGAGCCGAAGCGCCACTTGGTCTCGCCGCCCTCGCGGCGGGCGTTGCGGTAGTCGAAGGTGACGGTGTCGAACCCTATCCAGGAGAACAGCCCCTTGGAGAAGCGGTTGTACTCGGGCAGCGAGACCAGCGCGTCCACGGCGGTGCGCGACAGCAGCCGGAAGTCGCCGACGCCGTCGGTCAGTTCCACGTCCACCCACTTGTTGATCGCCCGGTAGTACAGCCGGCTGCACGCGCTGCGCAGCGGCGTGTCGCCGTCCCGGCTGCGCTTGGCGATCACCTGGTCGTGGCCGAGCTGGTAGAGGTCGAGCATCTTCTCTATCAGCCGGGGCGGGTGCTGGAGGTCGGCGTCCATGAGGATGACGGCGTCGCCGGTGGCCTCCTTCAGGCCCGCGAGCATGGCGGACTCCTTGCCGAAGTTCCGGCTGAAGGAGAGGTAGCGGGTGGTCGGGCGGTAGCGCTGGGCGAGGGTGCGTATCCGGTGCAGCGTGCCGTCCGTACTGCCGTCGTCCACGTAGCACAGCTCGTACTCGACGGCGAGTCCTCCGAGCACCTGGCGGATCTCCTCGTCGAAGCGGCCGATGACTTCCTCTTCGTTGTAACAGGGGACGACGACCGAGAGCTTCATAAGGGGCCCTTTCGCCGGGGCGGAGCGCGGCGTGGTGAGACCACCACGCCCCAAGCAGCAATTCTACTAATGAGATGAAATGTCACGATTTGGGCGATCGGGCGGGGGCAGACCACCCGGCCCGGTGGCACGCTCAGTCCCGGCCCCATTGCGGCGCCCGGTCCCAGTTCCCGTACCGGCTCTGGCTTCGGCTCCGGTCCCGGTCCCGGTCTTGGCGCCGGTCCCGGCCTCGACGCCCCCGTACGCCGTACGTGACGGCCGCGGCGATCAGCGCCAGCACGGCACCACCGCTCGCCGCCAGGCCCGGGAGCAGCCCCGGCGGGCGGTAGGAGCAGTCCAGCCGCGAGGCACCGGATCCCAGCGGTACGGCGATCAGGCCGCCGAACGTGTGGGGGGCGCGGGCCGCGCCGCCGTCCACCCGGCAGCTCCATCCGGTGACGGCCGGTACGGCCAGGACGGCCGTACCGGTGCTGTGCGCGGGCAGCTCGGCGGTCATACCGTGCCCGCTCGCCGAGAGCCGCACCGGAGCCTGGGCGCGCAGCTTCGCCACCGCGGCGTCGAGCTTCTTCGGGGACAGGCAGCCGAGCGGGTGTTCCGGGACGCGCTGGGCCTTCGGGTTGCTGAAGGCGACCGTCAGCCGCCCGTCGGCGGGCATCCTGCCCAGCCCCCGGATCGGGTTCGCGGTCGTCTCCCGGATGCCGAACCCGGGGGAGGTGTGCCCGGCCGCCCGTACCTTGCCGTGATACCAGGGCGCGTACCAGAAGACGTCCGAACCGGGAGCGCACCGGACCGTGAAGACGGCGGCGCCGCCCCGGCGGGTCGCCGGCAGCCGCCACTCACCGTCCGCCAGACGCGGCACCGGCCGCACGGACCAGGCGACTGGACCGGAACCGCCAGGACCGGAACCGCCAGGACCCGAACCAATCACATTCGGACTAATCGAATTCGGGCCAACCGGACCCGAACCGGCTGGACCGGAACCTTCCGGCCCCGAACCGCCCGGCCCGAACCCGCCCGGCCCGTACCCGCCCGGCCCGGACACCGAATGCCCTCCCGCCGCCGGACCGCCCCCCGTACCACCGCCCCCGTCCCCCGTAAGGCGCAGCGTCGGTACCTCGTACACATGCGCGCCCAGCAGTCGTTCCTGGCGGGCGAAGACCGTGCCGCCGCCGACCCGCGGATCGTCGCGCACGGCGATGCCCCGAGCGGCGGCCCCGCGTCGTCGCTGGTCGAGGTCGTCCGCCTGGACGTCGGGCCGTACGGTCAGCAGCGGTGCGGCGGCGGCCCGCCCCACGTCGACAGGACCGGCCTGCGGACCTGTCTGGAAACTGCTCACGCCCATGACCGCGCGGCTCACGGGGTCCTCCAGGCTGCGCGTGTGGCGGCCCTGGATGTACCAGCCGCCGCCCATCTCGCGCAGCGTGCGCGCGGTGTGCTCCGGCAGGTAGCTGCTGTAGTACGCGCCGCCCTCGCCGCCCAGCAGCAGCGGGTCGTTGTTGGCGAATTCGTGCGGTCCGGGGTCGGTGCGGGAGCGCGGCCAGTCCGCGCGCTGCCGGATGCCCCGGTGCGCGGCGAGGGCCTGCTCGTTCAGCGTGATCTTCGGCCCCCACCATCCGATCTTGTCCCGGGCGGCCGTCACGGAGAACGCCGCGTACGCCGAACCGAGGAAGACCGCGCAGGTCAGCACGGCAGCGACAGCGACCCGCACCCCCTGGCCCCCGGTGGACCCCACGCCCCCTACGGACCCCGCACCCCCTACACCCCACCCCCGCCCCATCACCACCAACGCCCCCAACACCACCGCCCCGCACCCCACCACCAGAATCCAGGTGGCCGGGCCGACCGCGCTGCGTCCGTGGCACAGCACGGCGAGCAGGGCCACCAGCACCGCCCCGGCCGCCAGCTCGCGCGGGCGTGGCCGGTGTGCCAGCGCCAGCCAGGAGATGATCACGAGCAGCGCGCTGAGCACGAAGGAGGCGCGGTACGGGCTTCCGTTGGGGACCGCCAGCCCGTGCCAGAGCAGCAGCGTCGGCTTCCACACGAAGGAGACGGCGACGCAGGCGGCCAGTGCGTACCAGGCGACGCGGACGCGTACCGGGACGGCGCGGACGAACGGGAAGGCCGCCACCAGCAGCAGGCCCAGCATCCCGATGAACAGGTGCGGCGCGGGCACCGAGCCGCGTCCGCCGGGCAGCAGTTCCGCGAGGACGTCCAGCGTCGGCGGGCGGCCCCGGTAGACGGCCTCCGGGGCGGGCCGGGACGCCTTGCTGGCCCGGAGCGTGACGGTGATGACGGGCGCCGCCAGGAGGACGCCGGTCAGCGCCATGGTGGCGGCCCGGGCCAGGGCGCGCAGCCGGTGCCGTGCGGGCAGGTCGGTGGCGAGCAGCAGGCGTACGGCCAGTACCAGCGCCATGGCGAGGGTGGCCATCGCCGCGGTGTAGAAGTTCCCGGCCCAGGACGCGCCGACCAGCAGGACGCCGGACGGCCAGCGGCGCCGGCGCAGGCACCAGTCGGCGGCGATGCCGGTCAGCGGCAGCGAGACCAGGCCCCACATCCACATGGGGTCGGCGGTGCCGTCGCTCACCACCCAGGCGCAGGTGCCGTATCCCACCGCGAGCAGCGCGCGCAGCCAGGCCGAGCCGGGGTGCAGCCGTCCGAGGAAGACGGTCATCAGGGCCGTTCCGAGTCCGATGCAGCCCAGCGTGACGAGGAAGACCGGCAGCTCGGCCAGCTCGCGCGGAAACAGCCCGACGAGCCAGGAGAACGGATTCATCAGATAGGTGAGGAAATCGGCGAGGAAGGGGACGCCGTAGCCGCTGTTCCAGTTGAACGCCAGGTCGCCGGTGGTGGTGCCGTGCATCAGGTCCCACAGGTGGACGTGGAAGGGGACGAACTGGTTTCCGAGGTCATTGACGGCACGGGAGCGGGTACCGAACGGATAGCTGCCGAGCATCGTCATACCGAGGCAATAGGCGCCCATGGCCAGCAATGCCGAGAAAAGCGGCGCGAACCGTGGCGCGGCGAGGCGTTCCGCGGGCGCGGTCAGCGTTTTGATGGTCACTTTCACGGGGCGCCGCGCTTCCCTGCTCAGCTGCGTCATGAACGAGTAGATGCCGCTTTCAGGCGATGAGTTAACTATGACGGAAATGTCGTAACCCGGTTCCCGATACGCGTGATCGTCCCCGGGCCGAGAGTCCTACGGTAAGCCCAAATGTCCGCAATAATGCGGTTTGACAAGAGCAAGGTGCGGCGGCGAACGTGCGCTCGTACACCGGTCGACGGCGTGCCGGGCCGGTCGCGGGCCAAGGTAGTTTTGGGGACCCGCAGCGCTATGAAAAGAGGATTGGGGTGCCCGTGCCTGACGTCTCCGTAGTCGTGATCGTCTACAACGACGCCGACCGGCTACCGACGGCCGTCCGGTCCGTACTGGACCAGACGCTCCACGGAGTCGAAGTTCTGATCGTCGACGACTGCAGCACGGACAGATCCTTCGAGGTGGCGCAGCAGCTCGCCGCCGCCCACCCGGACCGGGTGCGCGCGCTCCGGCTGCCGGAGAACAGCGGCGGCTGCGGCGCGCCCCGCAACCACGGCGTCCAGCACGCGGCCGGCTCGTACGTGATGTTCCTGGACAGCGACGACGTCCTGGAGCCGAACGCCTGCCGCAACATGCTGGAGGCGGCCGAGCGCACCGGCGCCGACCTGGTCTCCGGTATGTGCGTACGGGTCAACGTCGACTCGCGCAACCAGAAGCAGACCGAGTGGTACCCCTGGCTGTACTCCCGCACCCGCACCATCGAGTCCATCTCCGAGCTGCCCGACCTGCTGGTCTTCGACACGCTCTCGACCAACAAGTGCTACCGGCGCGAGTTCCTGCTGGAGGCCGGGCTGGTCTTCCCGGTCGGCATCCACTACGAGGACCTGCTGTTCTCGGCCCAGGCGTACGTGGCCGCCAAGCGCATCACGCTGATCCCCAACCACGTCTACTTCTGGAACGTCTTCGAGAAGGCGGCCACGAAGTCGATCAGCAACCGGCGCCACGAGATCGCCAACTTCGCGCACCGCATGGAGATCCACCGCCGGGTGGACGAGCTGCTGGAGCGCGAGGGCCTGGCCGAGCTGAAGTTCCACAAGGACGTCAAGTTCCTCAAGCACGACCTCGTGCTGCATCTGCGTGATCTTCCGCTGCTGGACGAGGACTACCGCCGTGAGTTCGCGGCGATGGCCAACGGCTACCTCGCCGGCATCTCCCCGGAGGCGTACGAGCGGGTCCAGCCCATCCAGGCCATCTGCGCCTACCTCCTGGCCAAGGAGGACTGGCACAACCTGATGCCCGCGGTGGACACCCTCATCAACCGCGACAAGCTCTCCTCCCCGCTCGCCGAGCGCGACGGCCGCGTCTACTGGTGCGCCGAACACCTCGACGACCCCGAGGGCCGCCGGGTCCTGGACGTCACCGACGCCGGCTACCACACCCGTACCGTCGGCCAGCTCTTCCTGCGCAACCAGCTCACCTCCTACGAGGACGACGGACGCGGCACCGTCAGGCTGGCCGGCACGGTCGTCAACCCGCTGGGCAAGGTCACCCCCGGCACCCCGCTGCGCGGCCGGCTGGAGCTCAAGGCCCGCCGCAAGAGCCTCCAGACGTTCTCCTTCCCGCTGGCCTCGCTGCGCATCGCGGACGACGGCCTGTACTGGGACGCCGAACTGGACCTGGCCCGCAGGCTGCGCCCGCTGGGCCTCATCGACGCCGTCTGGGACGTCCGGCTGATCCTGGACGTGGACGGCACCACCACCCGCACCCGGCTGACCGTCGGCGGTGTCGACCTGGACCGCGCCCACGCGCTGCGGGTCCGCCCCCGCCTCACCCGGCTGGTCTCCGACCGCGTCGAGCCCGCCACCTCCAAGCGCGGCCACCTCACCTTCGTCCTGGACGCCCAGGGCAAGATGTCCAGGCGCACCAACGAGATGCTGCGGCAGGCGCTGCGCAGCCCCGCCGCCGACCTCGCCAAGAACGGTGTGCGCAAGGCCCGCAAGGCCAAGCGCGACCTGAACTCCGGTGAGACCAAACTGCGCGTCTACCACGAGGTGTTCAGCAAGCTGCCCGTCCGCAAGGGGCTCGTCGTCTTCGAGAGCCACCTCGGCAAGCAGTACAGCGACAGCCCCCGCGCCATCTACGAGGAGATGCGCCGCCAGGGCGTCGACTTCGAGGCGGTGTGGGCCTACGACGGCAAGAAGCCGGACGGCTTCCCCACGGACGCCACCCTCGTCAAGCGCTGGAGCTGGCCCTACCTGCGCGCCCTCGCCCAGGCCGAGTTCTGGATCGACAACCAGGGCTTCCCGCTGCGCCTGAACAAGCGCCCGGAGACCACCTACATCCAGACCTGGCACGGCTCCGCGCTCAAGCGCATGGGCTTCGACGAGCCGCGCATGAAGCTCAAGACCCGGGCCGCCAAGGAGGAGTTCCAGAAGATCCTGGACCGCTTCGACCACTTCCTGGTCCGCTCCGAGCACGACGTACGGACCCTGGCGCGCGCCTTCCACCTGCGCGACGAGGTGCTGCTGCGCAGCGGCTACCCGCGCAACGACGCGCTGGTCGCCACGCGGGTCGCCGAGGAGACGAGCGGCGTGCGCGAGCGCGGCCCGCTCGCCGAGGAGCTGGGCATCGGCGCCGACAAGACCGTGCTGCTGTACGCGCCGACGTTCCGCGCCAACCCCAACGGCTCGGTCCGCGGCTTCGAATTGCCCTTCGACGTGGACGAGTTCGCCGAGCGCTTCGGCGACCGCTTCGTCCTGCTGATGCGCTCGCACTACCTGAACAACGTGGTGCTGCCGCCGTCCGTACGCGGCAAGGTCATCGACGTCACCGGGCACCACGACATCACCCCGCTGCTCCAGCTGGCCGACTGCATGATCACGGACTACTCCTCCGTGATGTTCGACTACGCCCTGCTCGACCGGCCGATGCTGTTCTTCGCGTACGACTACGACGAGTACGCCAACGAGGCCCGCGGCACCTACTTCGACCTCAAGGAGAAGGCACCGGGCCCGGTGCTGGGCTCGGCCGAGGAACTGTTCGAGGCGATCGAGGGCCTGAAGGCGGCGGACGACGGGCACCGCGAGGCCCGGCGCCGCTTCACCGCCGAGTTCGGCGAGTACGACCGGGGCGACGCGGCCCGCGCGATCGTCGAGCGGTTCTTCGGCGGCGCGCCCACGGGCGGCGCGGACCGCGGCCCGGTGCGGGGCGGCGCCCTGCCCGGCCCCACCGTCATCACCGGCTCCGCGCCGAGCGGCGCTTCCGTGAAGGGGGAGGCCCGATGACCGGGCGTGACATCTTCTTCGTCTCCAACAACGTCGACGAGATGGGCGGGGTGACCACCTGGTCCCACCAGATGGCCCGGCTCTTCGCCGAGCGCGGCCACCGCGTGCACGTCATCGGTGTCGTACCGGCCCCGGCGGACCTGCGCGCCGACCTCGGCGCCGACCTGCCGTACGAGACGACGACCCTGTACGACGTGCACCCGCCCAAGGCCGTACCGGCCGCCCGCGGCATCAAGGGGCGCCTGAACATCGCCGAGCAGCGCCGCCGGGCCGCCCGCCAGGCCGGGATGGAGGAGCAGGCCGCCAAGCTCAGCGCGCTGTTCCGGGCCGCGCGGCCGGGCGGCATCGTCATCGTCACCCAGGTGTGGGCCATGGAGTGGGTGGCGCTCGCGGACACCGCGGGGCTGCCGGTGGTCGGCATGACCCACGAGTCCTTCGACGCGTGCCGCAAGTCCTCGCGCTTCAACCGGGTCAAGAGGTACTACAAGGGCGTGGACCGGCTGCTCGCCCTCACCCGCGAGGACGCCGACCTGTGGATCCGGCAGGGCATGGACAACGCGGACTTCATGCCCAACCCGCTGCCGGTGACGCCCGAGGTGCCCTCCGACCGCACCGCCAAGGTCGTCGCCAGCATCGGCCGGCTCTCCGACGAGAAGGGCGTCGACCTGCTCCTCGACACCTGGGCCGCGGTCGCGCCGGCCCACCCCGACTGGACGCTGAAGATCTACGGCTCCGGCGAGGACGAGGACATCCTGAAGAAGCAGGCCGACACGCTGGGGCTCACGGACTCCGTGCGGTTCATGGGCCGCACCGACGACGTGGCGGGCGCGCTGCGCGGCGCCTCCGTCTTCGCGCAGGCCTCCCGGGCCGAGGGCTTCCCGCTCTCGCTCATGGAGGCGATGGCCAGCGGCGTGCCGTGCGCGGCGTTCGACTGCGCGCCCGGCGTCCACGAGATCGTCCGGGACGGCGAGGACGGCCTGCTGGCCGTGGTCGGCAACACCGCCGAACTGGCCCGGCACATCGACGCGCTGATCTCCGACAAGGAGCTGCGCGACCGGTTCGGTACGGCGGCGCGGGAGAACGTACAGCGGTACTCCACCGACCGCATCGTCAAGCGCTGGGAGGACCTCTTCGCCCTGCTGGAGCGCTGAGGCCCGCCGGACCGGCCCCGCCCGCGCGCGGGGCCGGTCCGCACCGCACGACGGAAGAGGCACACGTGGCAGCAGACCGTCCGCCCGCCTCCGACGGCCAGGGGACCGGCCCGGCCGTCTCGGTCGTCGTGCCGGTGCACAACACCCGCCGCTACCTGGAGCGCTGCCTGGGTTCCGTCTTCGGCCAGAGCCTCGGCCCGGACGCGGTCGAGGTGATCGCCGTGGACGACGGCTCCGACGACGGCAGCGGCGCCTGGCTGGACGAGGCGGCCCGTACGCACCCCAACCTGACGGTGCTCCACCAGCCGCCCTCCGGCGGCCCCGGCCGCCCCCGCAACGTCGGCATGGACCGCGCCCGCGGCCGCTACCTCTTCTTCCTCGACTCCGACGACCACCTCGGCACCGAGGCGCTGGAACGGCTCACCGCGCTGGCCGACACCTACGGCTCGGACATCGTCTACGGGCGCATAGTCGGCGCGGGCGGGCGCGGCGCGCCCGTCGACCTGCGCACCACCAGTCCGCGCGTCACGCCCTTCGACTCGCCCGTCTACTGGACGCTGGCCGCCTACAAGCTCTTCCGCCGCTCCTACGTCCAGGAGCGCGGGCTGCGCTTCGTGGAGGGGCGCCTGCGGGCCGAGGACCTGCCCTTCGGCATCCGGGCCCTGCTCGGCGCGGAGACCGTCTCGGTCCTGGGCGACTACGACTGCTACTACCTCCAGGGCCGCGACGACGACAGCAACGCCAGCCGCCAGGACCTCGACTGGGTCGAGCACCTCGGCTACATCGGCACCGTGCTCGCCGAGGTCGCGGACCTGGTGCCGCCGGGCCCGGACCGCGACACGCTCATGGTCCGCCACTTCCACGGCGAGATCCTCGCCCAGTTCGCCGAGCCCTACCTCGCCCGCGACGCCGCGGGCCGCCGCGCCATGGCGGAGGCCGCCCGCCCCCTGGTCGACGCCTACCTCACCGACCGCGTGCTGGCCGCCCTGCCGCCCCGGCTGCGGCTGCGCGCGCAGTGCCTGCGAAGGGGCGCGGTGGAGGAGCTGACCGAGGTCGTACGGGCGGACACCGAGGGGGAGCCGGACCCGCCGCCGGCCGAGGACGACGACCGCGCCTGAAACGCCGCACGCCCCCGGCGGGACCGGGGGCGTGCGGGGAGCGTTCGCGGATCAGGCGCCGGGGCGGTGGTGCTGCCAGCCCTGCCAGGCTGAGGTGATCATGTCGCGCACGTTGTAGCGGGCCTTCCAGCCCAGCTCGTCGGCGATACGGTCGGCGGCCGCGACCACCCGGGCCGGGTCGCCGGCGCGGCGCGGGGTGACCTCGGGGGTGGCGTCCGGGTGACCGGTGATCTCGTTGATCAGGTCGATCATCTCCTTGACGGAGACGCCCTCGCCGCGGCCGATATTCAGCGTGATGTCGCGCACCGGGCCGGGCTCGGCCAGCTTGCGGGCGGCGGCCAGGTGGGCGTCCGCGAGGTCCGCGACGTGGATGTAGTCGCGGATGCAGGTGCCGTCCGGGGTCGGGTAGTCGTCGCCGAAGATCCGCGGCGCCGCGCCCTCGGTGAGCTTCTCGAAGACCATCGGCACGATGTTGAAGACGCCGATGTCGGCCAGCTCGGGGGCCGCGGTGCCGGCCACGTTGAAGTAGCGCAGGCACGCGGTGTTGATGCCGTGCGCCTTGCCCGCGGCGCGCGCCATCCACTCGCCGACCAGCTTGGTCTCGCCGTACGGGTTGATCGGCGCGCAGGGGGTGTCCTCGGTGACCAGGTCCACGTCCGGCATGCCGTAGACGGCCGCGGAGGACGAGAAGACGAACCGGCCGACGCCGCCCGCCGCCATGGCCTCCAGCAGCGTCTGCAGGCCGTGCACGTTCTCGCGGTAGTAGTGCAGCGGCATCTCGACGGACTCGGCGACCTGCTTCTTCGCGGCCAGGTGCACGACGCCGGTGACACCGTGCTCGGAGATCGTCCGGTCCAGCAGCGCGCGGTCCAGGGTGGAGCCCTCCACCAGCGGGACGCCCTCGGGAACCCGGGCGGCCACGCCCGTGGAGAGGTCGTCGAGCACCACGACCCGCTCGCCCGCCTGCGTCATGGCCCGTACGACGTGGGCGCCGATGTAGCCGGCACCGCCCGTGATCAAGTAAGACATCTCGCCATCCTAGGGTGGTCGTTCTGCGTCGGGTGGAACAGGGACGGACGCCGAAGGCGTCGCCCCGAGGGGGTCGTGAGAGGGCTTCCGGCGCGCTGACCGGGGCCGTCCCGGGGCCACCGCCGCGCCGGGGCCCGCCGTCTCCGGCCGGGCCGCTGTGACGCGACTAACGGCCGCTCACGTCCGGCGGCCCAGCCTGCGGGCCGCGATGCGCCAGGCCGCGCGCAGGCCGGAGGCCATGCGTAGGGCCAGCGCGCCGCCGGTGGTCGCGTACGGCTGCACCAGCAGCAGGCCGTGCCGGCCGCTGAGCAGCGCGTGCCTGCGCAGCCCGGGACCGACGGCGCGCAGCGCGCCCTCCAGGACGGAGCCGTCCGCGCAGTGCACACGGGCGGTGAGGTCCCACGGGACGGGCGTCGCGGCGCCCCGGTCGCCGCGTTCGAGCAGGGCGCCGAGGTCGAGGGTCGTCTCGGCCGTCCAGGCGGTCCCGGCGGAGTCGGGCGTGAGCGTGGCGGTGTGCACGGGGCCCGGCCGGCCGTCCGCCCGGCGGTACAGCTCCACGTCCACGGCGGCCGGCCCGGCGGCCCGCACCCGCCCGTACAGGTCGCGCACGCGCAGCCGCAGCACGCAGCGGGTGCCGAGGACCGGCGCGGCGTCGATGGTCACCGGCAGCTCGGCGGCGGGCAGCTCGTCCAGGCCGTCCAGCTCGGCCCCGGGCAGCTCGCGCGACCACACGGGCCGCTCGCCGTCGCGTACGTACGGCGGCAGCAGGCGGCCGGGGCGGGCGGCGAGCTGGGTCAGCCGGTCGGCGTCCACCGGGACCTCGCTCGCCAGCAGCACCCGGGCCAGCCAGCGGGCGGGCGCGGCGGCGGCGCGCAGCTCGCTCTCCTCGAAGCCCGCCAGGTAGGCGCGGGTCAGCCGCCACCACTCCCGCCGGTAGTCCGCGCTCCGGGTGTGCAGCTCACGGACGTACATCCGCAGGTCGTGGTCGAGGAACTTGGTGCGCGCCGCCTGCGCGAGCCGCTTGTGCCCGGCGTCGGCCAGGATGCGCACGCTGGTGCGGTGCGCCTCGATGCGGGCCTCCCAGTTGGCCACGTCGCGGCGGTCCAGCGAGATCGACTGCTTGGCGGCCGAGCGCCGCACGTGCCAGATGTAGACCTGGTCGGGGACGACCGCGAGGCTCGGCGCGGCGGCCAGCACCCGGGAGGTGAAGACGAAGTCCTCGTAGGTGAAGCGGCCGTCGGGGAAGAGGATGCCGTGGTCGAGCAGGAACGCCCGCTCGTAGAGCTTGTTGACGCACAGGGTGTCGCCGACCAGCTCCGGGTGCCCGGCGAGCGGCGCGTGCACGGCGGGCTCGCGGTAGAGGTCCGGCTGCCAGGGCACCTCCCGCGGGTCCGGCAGCTCACGGCGTACGCACAGGCCGGCCGTCACCGGGGTGCCGTGGCGCAGCGCGGCGCCCAGCAGCGCGTCGACCGCGCCGTCGGGCAGTACGTCGTCACTGTCCAGGAACATCACGAAGCGCCCGGTGGCGGCCCGCAGTCCGTCGTTGCGGGGCGTGCCGCAGCCGCCGCTGTTGTCCGCGCGGTGGATCACGCGCAGGCGCCCGTGCTCGCGCGCGAGGCGGTCCAGCACCTGCCCCGTGCCGTCGGTGGAGGCGTCGTCGACGGCGATCACCTCGGCGACCGCGTCGCCCTGCGCGAGGGCCGAGCGCACCGCGGCGCCGACCAGCGTGGCGTCGTTGTAGGCGATGACGACGATGCTGACCTGGGCCGAGGGGGGGACGGCGGGCCCGGCGGGCTCCGGACGTGGCTGTCGGGCTTCATTCACAGTCACTGCATCAACATTTCGTGTCGGAGTGGTCGGCGTCGGCGGGCTCCCCTGGCCTTTCGTCCACTAAGGAGACCGGAACCCGCCCCTACGGTTCCGTGCGCGTTCCTGTTCCGGGCCATCTTGCCGTCCCCGGCCCGGCGGCCGGGCGCGGGCCCCCGACTCCCGTTTCCGTATGACAACGGACCCGTCCGTACGGGGCATGCGGGTCAACTGGCCGCGCATCGACAGGAAACGGCCGTACGGCGAACGGGTGAAAGGCGAAATCGACAGCCCGTAGCGGGTTGATTACGCTCTGCGTCCGGCTGTCGCGTACATCGGTCCGCGCGCCCCGACCTTGGGAGGGCCATGCCCCGGTTCAGCGTCATCGTCCCCGCCCGCGGCGTCCAGGGATATCTGCGCGCCTGCCTGGACTCCGTACTGGAGCAGGACCGCCCGGACGGGGACCTGCTGGAGCTGATCGCCGTCGACGACTGCTCGACGGACGCCACCGGCGCGATCATCGACGAATACGCCCGCCGCGACCCGCGGCCGGTCGCCCTGCACCTGCGCCGCCCGAGCGGCGCCGGCCCGTCCCGCAACGCCGGCGCCGCGCTCGCCCGCGGTGACTACCTGCTCTTCCTCGACGGCGACGACACGCTGGCCCCCGGCGCGCTGGCCGCCGTCGACGCCCGGCTGCGGGTGTGCGGGGACCCGGACGTCCTGCTGTGGGACCACGAGCGGACGGACGTGTGGGAGCGGCGGCGGCCCGGCGGCGACGGCGCGCTCCTCCGGGCCGCGGGCGACGCGGTCTTCGACGCCGCGTCCCGGCCCGCCGTGCTCGGCGTGACGCCCGCCGCGTGGAACCGCGCGGTACGCCGCGACCACTGGACCGGACGCGGCCTCGCCTTCGCCGACGGCCCGTACGAGGACATTCCGTACGCGTACGAGAGCCTGCTCACCGCCCGGCGCGTCGCGGTACTGGACCGCGTCTGCGTCACCTGGCGCGAGCGGCGGCGGGGCAGCGCCGCCACCACCCCCGGGCCCCACCACCTGGTCGCCGTCGAGCGCTACGAGGACCTGTTCGCCCGGCTCGACGGGCTGCTGCCGGAGACGGACGAGGGCGCGGAGGGCGCGGAGGGGGCGGCGGGGGAGGAGGCCGCGGCGGACGGCGGCCGGCTGCCGCCGCGGGCCGTGCTGCACGCCCGGATGACCGAACGGCTGCTGGCGATGCTCGACGACCCCGACCGCATCCTGCCCGCCGACCGCGCCACCTTCTTCCGCGCGGCGAGCCGCTGCATCCGGCGGCACCGCCCGGCCGGGGCGCCGCTCCCGGCCGCGCTGCGCTCGTACCGCGCGTACCGGTCGCTGCACGGCGCCCGGGACCTGCGGCGGGAGCTGGCCAGGGAGCTGCGGGACCGCGGCGGGGCCGCCGCCCGCACGGCCGGGCGGCGCTACTACGGCCTGCGGCGGCACGCCTCCCTCGACCCCGACCTGGTGCTGTACGGCGCGGGCAGCAACCGCGCGGTGTCCGGCAATCCGTACGCGATCTACCGCAAGGCCCAGGAGATCGCGCCCCAGCTGCACGGCGTCTGGGCCGTCCACGAGGACGCCCGGGACGCCGTCCCGGCGGGCGCCGACCACGTCACGGTCGGCTCCCGCCGCTACTGGGAACTGCTGGCCCGCGCCACCTACCTGGTCACCGACGGGGACTTCCCCGGCGCGGCCCGGCGCCCCGGACAGCTCTGCCTCCAGACCCACCGCGGCACCCCGCTGGCGGCGACCGGCCTGGACACCCACCGCCTCCCGGCCGCCGGAACCGCACCGGGCCCCGGCCGCGTCCTGGAGCACGCCGACCGGTGGGACTTCTGCCTGTCCGCCAACCAGCACTCCGGTGAGATCCGGGAGCGCGCCCACCCCGGCGCGTACGAGACGCTGGCCACCGGCTTCCCGCGCAACGACCGGTTCGCCACCGCCACCGCCGCCGACGTGCGCGCGGTACGGGCCGCGCTCGGCGTCCGGCCCGGCGCGACCGCGGTCCTGTACGCGCCCGCCCGCGGCCTGCCCGGCGGCGCCGCCCCGCCGCTGGACGTGGCCCGCCTCGCCGCGGCCCTCGGCCCGCGCTTCCAGCTCCTGGTCCGCGTCCACCCGCACGACCGTGCCCAGGGAGCGGCACCGGAACTCCGCCGGGCCTGCCTCCAGGACGACGGCGCGGTCCTGGACGTCTCCGGGCACCCGCACGTCGAAGACCTGTGCCTGGCCGCCGACGCGCTGCTGAGCGACTTCTCCCCGCTGCTGTTCGACTACGCCGTCCTGGACCGGCCGATCGTCGTGCACACCGCCGGCTGGGACGCCTTCCGGCTCACCCGCGGCGCCTACGTGGACCTGCTGTCCGGCGAGCCCGGCGACACCCCGGGCGTGCTCGCGCAGGACGAGGCGGCCGTCGCCGGGGCCTTCCACTCCGGGCGCTGGGACGGTCCGGCGGCGGCGTCGCTGCGGGCCGCCTTCCGCGAGCGCTTCTGCCGGTACGACGACGGGCTGGCCGCGGAGCGGGTGGTGCGCCGGGTCCTGCTCGGCGAGGACGAGCCGCTGCCGCATCTGCCGCCCGGCGAACGCCGGACCGCGCCGTCGCCCCGCGTCGCCGAACGGGCGCTGGCCCAGGAGGACGGCGCCACCCGTACGCTCACGGGCCCCGGCGCCGTCGTCGGGTGAGCGAGTCCGGCGGCCTCCTCAGCGGGTCGCGGAGCGGCGGCGGGCCGCGACGACGGCCTTGGTGATGAAGGGCGGCAGGACGTTCACCGCGATCCGGCGGGCCGGGCTGCGGCGCGGGCGGGCGGCCGGGCGGGGCGCGGCGGAGCGGGCGGCCTGCGGGGCGGAGGGCTCGGCGGCGGCGGTGGGGGCCGCCGGAGCGTTGCCGCGCGGCGCCGCCGGCCGGTGCCGGGAGACCGGGTGCGCGGGCTCCTCGGCGCCCTTGGCGCTCAGCCGGATCAGCGGCGCGCCGTTCACCTCCTGCACCTCGTGCCACATCCCCTCCCGGCCGGTCAGCCAGGCCAGCAGCGCGGCCTGCACGGGCGCCGGGTCGCCCCAGGTGCCGTAGAACTTGGTCGGGGTGATGCAGACCGGGCGCAGGCCCTGGCCCGTGACGGCCTGCCAGGTGGCGGCGGCCACGCCGGGGCAGTGCTCGGCGCGGAAGTCGTCGAGGACGACGATGCCGTCCGGCGTGAGCAGCTTGCGCACCGTGACGATGTCGCCGTGCACATGCGCGTACAGGTGCGAGGCGTCGATGTGCGCGAAGCGGCAGCTGCCCGGCTTCACATGGTCCGCCACGCTGGAACTGAGCCCCTGCACGATCTCGGGCAGCTCGTCGTGGAAGGACAGGTAGTTCGCCTCGAAGGCGCGGCGCGTCAGCGTGGCGTAGGACTTCGCCATCTCCTTCGAGTTGGGCGCGTCCTCGGCGGGCGAGTCGAACAGGTCGCAGACCGTGAAGCGGTCGCCGGGGCGCAGCCGGGCGCCCATGAAGATGGCGCTCTTGCCCATGTAGGCGCCCAGTTCGAGCAGGTCGCCCGGCTCGGCCCGCTCCTCCTGGCGGGCCAGGATCCAGTCGAACAGCAGCTGGTCGGCGGTGAAGAACCAGCCCTTCACGTCGGACAGCCGCTCGGGGCGCGGGAGTTGTCCGTCACTGAGGTCTGCGGTGCGGGCAGTCATGTGCGGTCCGTCTCCAGACGGTCGAGGGGCGTCGTCGGCGTGGCCGTCATCGTGGAGCAGCAACGTGAACGGAAAGTGGCGTACGGCACAGCGTTCCCTTACGTCACCGGGCCCGTTGCCGTACGCCGTGTCCTTCCGGTACGCCGTGTCCCTCCCGTACGCCGTGTCCCTCCCGCAGGGCGGGCCTCACTTCACCGCGCCCGCCATCACACCGGAGACGAACTGCCGCTGGAAGGCGAAGAAGACCACCAGGGGGATCACCATCGACAGGAACGCGCCGGGCGCCAGCACGTCGATGTTGTTGCCGAACTGCCGCACCTCCTGCTGGAGCGCGACCGTGATCGGCGGACTGCCGCTGTCCGCGAAGATCAGCGCGACCAGCAGGTCGTTCCACACCCACAGGAACTGGAAGATGCCCAGCGACGCGATGGCCGGACCGCCCAGCGGCAGGACCACCCGGGTGAACAGCCGCAGTTCGTTCGCGCCGTCCAGCCGGGCCGCCTCCAGCAGCTCGCGCGGGATCTCGGCGAAGAAGTTGCGCAGCAGGAACACCGCGAAGGGCAGCCCGAAGGCGGTGTGGAAGAGGATCACACCGGGCGTCGTCTCGAACAGGCCGACCGCGCCGAACAGCTTGGCCACGGGAATCAGCGCGACCTGTACGGGCACCACCAGCAGGCCGACGACGACCATGAACCACCCGTCCCGGCCGGGGAAGTCCATCCAGGCGAACGCGTACCCGGCCAGCGCCCCGACGACGACCACCAGCACCGTCGCCGGGACGGTGATCAGGGCGGTGACCAGCAGCGAGTCCATGACCTTGGCGTTGTCCAGCAGCGCGCCGTAACTGGCCCAGGTCAGCTGGGCGGGCTCGGTGAACACCGTCCACCAGCCGGACTCGGCGATGTCCTGCGGCGCGCGCAGCGAGGACAGCAGCAGGCCGACGGTCGGCGTCAGCCAGAACAGCCCGATCAGGACCAGCGCGACGCGCAGCACGCCGCCGCCCGTGCGGGCCGCGATCCGCGCGGGCAGCGACTGCCTGGCCCGTACGACGCCCTCGGCGGTCGTCATCGGCTCCGCTCCTTCCGTAGGCGCCGGAGATTGACGTACATCACCGGCAGCACGAGCAGCAGCAGGAACACCGCGATGGCACTGCCGAGGCCCTGGTCCACGTCCGTGCCGAAGGACGACTGGAAGAGCTGGAGCGCGAGCACGTTGGCGTCCTTGAGACTGGACCCCGGCGCGATGATGTACACCAGGTCGAAGATCTTCAGCACGTTGATCATCAGGGTGACCAGGACGACGACCAGGACGGGAGCCAGCAGCGGCACCGTCACCCGCCGGAAGACCTGCCACTCGTTGGCGCCGTCCACCCGGGCCGCCTCCAGCAGCTCCCGGGGCACGCCCGCCAGGCCCGCCGCGATCAGCACCATCGCGAAGCCCGCCCACATCCAGATGTACGCGCCGATGATGGACGGGGTCACCAGGGCCGGGCCGAGCCAGTTCACGCCGTTGTACGCGGCGGCGAAGTTCGAGGCCGGCAGCCGCAGCTTCGCGCCGTCCGCCGCGGCGGGCAGCGAGAACCGCCCGTCCGGGCCCGTGGTCGTACTCGCCACGGTCCGGCCGTCCTTGACCGCCTCGACCGTCAGGCCGGGCAGGCCCTTCTCGGTGTGGTCGATGATGTTCGGGTGGCCCCCGCCGCCGCGGGTGAAGTCCAGCCAGGCGGTGCCGGTGACCTTGCCCGGCTCCGGGCGCGCCGCGGTCGCCGGGCGCGCCCCGCCCAGGTCACCGGGCTGCACGGCCACCAGCGGCAGATTCGCCGGGTCGCCCGCGCGCACCGGCTTCTTGGTGGTGTACGCGCCGCCGGACGCCGCCAGCCCGGCGTTGGGCCGCGGCTTGGCGCCCGGATACGGCGCGGGCTCCGCGAACGTGTCGTGGAGGGAGACCCATACGGCGTTGGCGACGCCGCGCTCCGGGTCCTGGTCGTACACCAGCCGGAAGATGATGCCCGCGGCCAGCATGGAGATCGCCATCGGCATGAAGACGACCAGCTTGAAGGCGGTGCCCCAGCGGACCCGCTCGGTGAGCACCGCGAAGATCAGGCCCAGCGCCGTGGCGACGGTGGGGGCCACCACCACCCAGATGACGTTGTTCTTCAGGGCGATCCGGATGCGCTCGTCGGTGAACAGCTCGCCGTAGTTGTCCAGGCCCACGAAGCCGTCGCCGGAGGCGTCGAACAGGCTCCGGTAGACCGAGAAGCCGATGGGGTAGACCACCAGCGCCCCGAGCAGGACGAAGGCGGGCAGCAGGAAGGCGGCGGCGACCCACGGGCGGGTGCCCGCCACACTCTTGACCCGGCGCAGCGTGCCGGTGCCCGGGCGGACCGGGCCGGCCGGCCCGCCCGCGGTCGCAGCGTTCATGTCTGTCCCCCGGTCGGTGCGGTGGGCGGCGGTGCGCACCGCCGCGTGCGGTGCGCGGCCGCGGGCCGGCGGGGCCCGCGGCCGTACTTCGGGCGCCGGGTCAGCTGCCGTACGCCTTGGCGGCGTCCTGCTCCAGCTTCCTCTGGGTGCCCGCGATGTCCTTCGGGTTCTTCAGGAAGTCCTGGAGGTCCTTCCACTCGCCCTGGCCGGGCTTGCCGCCGAAGCTCGCCGGGGCCTGGTCGGACATGTCGAAGCGGAAGTCGTCGCCCGCGTTGATCAGCGCCGTGGCGATCTCGCGCATCGTGTCGTTGACGTACGCGGCCTTGTCCAGCTCCTTGTTGGGGGAGATGAACCCGCCGGCCTGCGCCCAGATCTTCGCGGCGTCCGTGGACGCGAGGAAGGTGAGCAGTGCCTGCGCGCCCTTGGTGTCCTTCAGGGCCACCGCCGCGTCGCCGCCGGTCACCACCGGCGACCGGGAGCCCACCGCGGGGAACGGGAAGACCTTGGCGTCCTCACCGATCTTGGCCTTGGTCTGCTGGATGTTGGTGGCGGCGAAGTCCCCCGAGGAGACCATGGCGGCCTTCGGCTGGTCACCGCCGCTGAACGTCTGGGTGACCGAGGCGGGGAACTGCGTCTGGAGCGCGCCGCTGTTGCCGCCGGTCAGCAGACCGGGCTTGCCGAACAGCTGCGCGAGCGCGGTCAGCGCCCTGGTGACGGACGGGTCGGTCCACTTGATCTTGTACTGGGCCAGCTGGTCGTACTTCTCCGGACCGGCCTGGGAGAGGTAGACGTTCTCGAACCAGTCGGTCAGCGTCCAGCCGTCCGCGCCGCCCACCGAGACCGGCTCCACCCCGGAGTCCGCGACGGTCTGCGCCGTCTTGAGGAATTCGGCCCAGTTCTTCGGCTCGGCCACCCCCGCGTTCTCGAACGCCTTGGTGTTGTACCAGATCAGCGACTTGTTGCTGGCCTTGTAATAGACGCCGTACTCGGTGCCCTTGTACGCGCCCAGCTGCCGCCAGCCCGGGGAGAAGTTCTTGGCGAGCTGCTCCTTGGCGGCGGGCCCCAGCGGCTTGAGCCAGCCCTTGCGGGCGAACTCCCGCAACACGCCGACCTGCGGCGGGAAGGCGACATCCGGCTGGCCGCCGCCGGCCACCTTCGAGCCGATGAAGCCGGCCATGTCGTCGCCGGTGGGCACGTAGTTGACGGTGGCGCCGGTGCGCTTCTCGAACTCGTCGAGCACCTTCAGGAAGCTCGCCCGCTCCGGGCCGGTCCACACCGCGGCGACCTGGATCTTCTGGCCGTTCAGCTTGGGCAGCTGGACGGAGGTCCCGTTGCTGGTCTCCCCGCCGCCCTCTTTCTTGCCGCCGTCGCCGTTGCCGCTGCACGCCGTCAGCGTCAGCGCGCCCGCTGCGGCGAGCGCCAGGGCGGCCCGGGTGGTCACCGCGGTGCGGGTGCGGGCGGCAGACGTGCCGCCGGTCGTGCCGCGGGCCGTGCCGCCGGTCGTCGCGGTGCGCCGTATGCGTGAAGTGCCCATCCCCGTAAGCCCCTCCCGTGCGGTGCGCTGAGCGCCGTGTGGCGGCCTCCCGCGCGCGGCGCGCGGCCCGCCGCGCTCAGGTCTACGCCCGGATCACCGGCCCCGCAATACCGCCTCCCGCCCCAACTGGCCTTTCGTGACCGGCCCGTTACCCCTCGCGTACACCTCGCGGCGGCGCCCGCGGACGGCCCGGTCCGGCTCCCGCGGCGGCCGGGGCGGCCGGGACGGCCCGGTCAGAGCAGGGGCGGGGCCGCGGACGCGCCGGAGGACTGGGCGGCCCGCTGGAGGGCGCTGGCCAGCAGGGCCAGGTCGGTGGGGCCGTTGCCCAGCTCGCGCAGCGGGCGGCGGGCCGGCGGGTCGCCCATCCGCTCCCACTCCAGGGGTACGACCGTGGGGCGGAGCGTGGACGTGCGGGGTATCCGCCCGGTCACCCGGCCGGCCTGGAACGGGGTGACGGAGGAGTCCGCCGCGCGGTGCAGGCGCCCGCGCCCCGGCGGCACCGGCTCGGCCGCGTCCCCCGCCGGGCCCAGCTCCACGCGCAGTCCGGCCGCCCGGTCCGTGGCCGTGTCGCTCGTACGGTCCGGGTGGCCGGTGGCCGCTATCAGGTGGACGCCGAGCGCCGCGCCCTCCCGGGCCACCGCCTCCAGCGCGCGCACCACCGAACCGGCCGCGGGGCGGCCCGTACTGCCGAGGGCCGGGGCGACCAGCGCGTCGAAGTCGTCGACCAGCACGAACAGCCGGGGCATCGGCACCGCCTGCGCCGTCTGGACCTCCGCGCCGGAGCCGGGGGCACTGCGCGCGCGCAGCCGCAGCGTGCCCGTGGACGTGCTGTCCCGCTCGGCCGGGGAGGAGCCGGACGCGGCCTCGGGCGAGCGGCGGGGGGCCGGGGTGCGCGGCGCGGGCAGGTGGGCGGCGCGCCACTCGGCGAAGTCCGTGCCGGCCAGGGTCTCGGCGCGGCGCTTGAGCTCGGAGCTGAGCGCCTGCGCGAACTGCCGCATCCGCACCGGGTCGGAGGCCGTCAGATGGGTGGTCACATGCGGCAGGTCCGTGCACAGCCGCAGGCCCTCGCCGCGCTCCGGGCCCGCGCCGTCCACCAGGACCAGGGAGAGCAGGTCCGGGCGGTCGGCGGCGGCGAGCGAGGCGGCCAGCGAGCGCAGCAGCTCCGTCTTGCCGCTGCCCGGGCCGCCGGTCACCAGCAGATGGCAGGCGTCGGCGGCGGGGTCGGCGCGGACCGGGCCGTGCGGGCCCGCGCCGAGCACCGCGGCGGCCCCCGACCGGCCGGTGTCCGAAGCGGCGGCCCGGGACCGGTCGGCGTCCGAGGCGGCGGCCCAGCGGGCCATCAGCGAGGCCGGGGTGGCCCGCGCCAGGCCCAGTTCGTCCAGCAGCCGGGAGGTGTCCGGCAGGGGGACGGCAGCGCTGCGCGCCGGGCGCCCGCCGAGGCCGGTGCCGGTGTCGGCCTCGCGCAGCGGCGCCAGGGCGCGCGCGAACCGCTCGGCCCAGGCGGTGGAGACCGCGTCGACCGCGGCGACGGTGCCGTTCGGGCCGGTGCCGGGCTGGACGACGCGCAGCGCCGTGGCGACATCGCCGCTCAGCACTGCGACCGCGCCGCACTCGCCGAACGCGGGCGAGGCCGCGCGGGCCGCCTCGTACGTCGCGGCGAGCGGGAAGGCGGGGGTGGCGGCCGGCGTCTCGGCCAGGCACAGCACATGGATGCCGGCCGCCGGGCCGCTCGCCGCGAGCCGGGCGGTCGTCTCGCGCAGGGCCGGGGAACCGGGGTCGCCGTCCACGATCAGGAGGGTGTACGGGCCGTTGTAGCGGGCGGCGGCGGAGGCCACGGCGGACCGCTCGGCGGCGGCCCAGTGCGGGCCCAGGGGGCCGTCGTCGAGGCGGCGCGCCAGCTCGGCCGTACGCGCCGCGGCCTGCTCCTTGTCGTACGCGAGCAGCAGCCGGCAGTCCTGGGCGTGGGCCGGGCGCACCTGCGGGAGCCAGCCCAGCCAGGACCAGTCGGCCAGCCGCTCTTCGAGGGAGCGGGCGCGGTCCGTGGTCAGGAGCACGATCTCCAGGGTGGCGGGGGAGTGCAGCGCGGCGAGCTGCGCCACGGCGGCGCGGGCCAGGCCGCCGAGCCGGGCGCGCGGCCCGGCCAGCCCCAGGGCGCCCGCCTTGCGCAGCTCGACCGTCACGGGCGCGGCGGACCGGCCGCCGTCCTGCGGGGCCGTGCCGAGCCGGACGGTGAGCGCGTCCGGGTGGTCCGGGCCGCGCTCCCACAGGCGGGGGCCCGGGCCGAGCGCGGTCAGCAGGATCGTCGCCGGGTCGGGCCAGCGCTCGTCCGCGGCCTCCGGGCTCAGCCGCTCGGCCACGGGACCGTACGCCTCGGCCGCCGCTTCCCCGGCGGCCTCCCGGGACCGCCGCTGCTGCTCCTCCCACACCGTCGGCGCGGGGGCGGGCGCCGCTCCGGGACGCTCGGCGGCGGGCCGGGCGCCGGTCAGCCGGCGCGCCCAGGCGCCCAGGCCGCCGCTCCGGCGCGCGGCCTTGGGGGACGCGGCTGAAGAGTCCTGGCCCGGGTCTTCGCAGGGGGTGTGGTGCGGGTCTTCGTACGAGCCTGCGCCCAGGCCGGCGGGGGCGAGGCTCTGCCTGCCGCCATGGGTGGACCCGTCGCCCAGACCGTACTGCTCCTGCGGACTGCCGGGATACGGGGTGCCGCGCAGGGGGGTGCCCCGGCGTCCCGGGCTGTCGTACGAAGCGGGCAACTCCTCGCGCGGATGCCCGGCGCCGTACGGGGCGGCATACGGGCCCGCGGCCTCCGGGGCGGCCGGGGGCGCGGCGGCGGTGGGGAAGGCGTGGTCCGGCGTCGCGGGGCGCGGGATGCCGGGCCGGGCGCCGGGGACGCCGGGGCGAAGCGGGCCGGCGCCGGTCCCCGGGGCGGCCGCCTCCGGCTGGGAGACGCGCAGCCGGCCCTCGCCGTCGGGGGCGCACACCAGGGCCGGGTCGGGCTCGGCCGGGGCGGGCGTCAGGCGCAGCGCGGACTCGCCGATGCGCAGCAGCGCGCCGGGCGGCAGCGGCACCGGGCGCTCGCCGACCTCGGCCCCGCCGACGGCCGTGCCGTTGGTCGACCGGAGGTCGGCGACCAGCACCGAGCCGTCCGGCTCGACCGTCACCGCGCAGTGCAGCCGGGAGACGTCCGGGTCGTCCAGGGGCACGTCGGCCTGCGCCGAGCGGCCGACGCGGATCGCGCCGCCCCGGGCGTGCAGGAGGTGGACGCCGCCGGCGTCGGGGCCGGAGACGACCCGCAGGCGGGGGGCGCCGTGCGGCAGGCCGTGGGCGGGGGCGGGGCCGGGGGCGCCCAGCGAGAGCACCGCGCCGTCTATCAGCGGGGGTTCGCCGACCGCGGCGCGCTGCGGGTCCAGGCGGTCGGTGCCGGCGTACAGCACCACGGGGCCGCCCGCCGGGCCCGCCGAGGCGCCGCCCTTGCCGCTGTTGCTGCTGCCGGAGGCGCCGATGTCCGCGCCGGACCCGGCGACGGCCGCCGCGAGGCCGCTCGCGACCGTGGCGAGCGCCGTCCCGGCGGGGGCCGTGACCAGGACGTCACAGGCCCGCGTGGGGTGGCCGCTGCGCGGCCCGAGGACGGTCAGCCGGATCTGCATCGCCGTCAACGGTCCCTTCCGCCCGGACCGTTCGGCGGGGGCCCCGTGACCTCCCCCACCGCACCCGGGCACTTCGGCACGTACAAGTCCCGACGCGGGGAGCACCGGGCTCCCGCGCCGCACGCGTGCGACGGGGACCCCGCACCCCCACCGCTCCCGTGCTGGGTGCATCCTCGCACCTGCCACCGACAACACGCCCGCCGACCATCACTCAGTGATCTTGATTGGTCGGCCCCGGACGCAAAACCACCTGATCGTGCCCTGCGAAAGTCCAATTTTCGATCATCGGTGCTCGCTGTTCGGCCTGACGTGGACATCGATCCGGAAGCGCCGGCAACCATCTGTCCTGAATGCGCGTCTTTCCTGCAAGCCCCGCCCGATCGTCCCGGCGTACGGCCGGTACGGCGGCACTACAGTGGGGCGAAGGGCCGCGGCGACCCACCGGCCCGGCAAGGATCGACCACGACCAGGGAGCGCACGTGCGGCCGGTAGGCAGCAAGTACCTGCTTGAGGAGCCGCTGGGACGCGGTGCCACGGGCACCGTCTGGCGGGCTCGTCAGAGGGAGACCGCGGGCGCCGAGGCCGCGGTGGCCGGCGAGCCGGGCGAGACGGTCGCGATCAAGGTCCTCAAGGAGGAGCTGGCGCACGACGCGGACGTCGTCATGCGCTTCCTGCGGGAGCGCTCGGTCCTGCTGCGGCTGACCCACCCGAACATCGTGCGCACCCGCGACCTGGTCGTCGAGGGCGATCTGCTGGCGCTGGTCATGGACCTGATCGACGGCCCCGACCTGCACCGCCACCTCCGCGACAACGGCCCCTTCAGCCCCGTCGCCGCGTCCCTGCTGACCGCCCAGATCGCCGACGCGCTGGCCGCCAGCCACGCCGACGGCGTGGTGCACCGCGACCTGAAGCCCGCCAACGTCCTGCTCAAGGGCACCGGCGAGGGCGACACCGCCGAGCTGCACCCGATGCTCACCGACTTCGGCATCGCCCGCCTCGCGGACTCGCCGGGGCTGACCCGCACCCACGAGTTCGTCGGCACCCCCGCCTACGTGGCGCCCGAGTCCGCCGAGGGCCGCCCGCAGACCTCCGCCGTGGACATCTACGGCGCCGGCATCCTGCTGTACGAGCTGGTCACCGGCCGCCCGCCGTTCGGCGGCGCCAGCGCGCTCGAAGTCCTGCACCGCCACCTCAGCGAGGAGCCGCGCCGCCCGAGCACCGTCCCCGAGCCGCTGTGGACGGTCATCGAGCGCTGCCTCCGCAAGGAGCCGGGCGAGCGGCCCAGCGCCGAGAACCTGGCCCGCGCGCTGCGCACGGTCGCCGCGGGCGTCGGCGTGCACGCCACCCCGGCCCAGGCCGAGGCCGCGCTCGGCGTCGCGGCCCTGCTCGCGCCCGACCCGTCGCCCGCCACGGTGCCCGGCACCGGCGCGGACGGCTCCGGCGACGCCGACCCCACCCAGGTGCTCCCGTCCACCGGCGGCCAGGGCGGGTACGACCCGGCCGCGGCGACCGCCGTACTGCCGTCCACCGGCGGCCAGGGCGGCCAGGGCGCCGGGAGCGGCCCCGACGCCGACCCGACCCAGGTGCTCGCCTCGGGCTCCGGCGGCCAGGGCTTCGGCAACGGCCGGGGCGGCGCCGACCCGACCCGCGCGATGCCCCCCGTACCGTCCGGCCCGCCCGGTGGTCAGCAGCCCGAAGGGCCGCACCCCTGGGAGTCCCAGATGCGGGCCGCCCGGGACCGCAACGAGCAGACGCAGTACCTGGACCCGGGCGAGGACCCGCTGCGCCGCCGCCCGCAGCGGCAGCCCGCGCAGCCGCCGCAGCGCCCCCAGCAGCCGCCGCGCTACCAGGAGCCGTACCAGCAGCAGGCCCCCGCGCCCTACCAGCAGCAGGCCCCGGCGCCCTACCAGCCCCCGCAGCGCCGGCCGCAGCAGGCGCAGCAGGCGCCGCGCCGCCAGCAGCCGCCGCCCCGGCACTACGAGCCCGAGCCGCCGCGCGAGCGGGAGCCCCGCCCGCCCCGCGAGCCGCGCCGGCGCAGCGCCAACCCGATGCGCATCCCGGGCCTGGGCTGTCTCAAGGGCTGTCTGTTCGTGCTGGTGATCCTGTTCGTCGGCGGCTGGGCGGTCTGGGAGTTCTCCCCGCTCCAGGAGTGGATCGGCACGACCAAGGGCTACTTCGAGCAGATCGGCGACGTCATCGGCGGCGTCCGGGACTTCGTCAAGGACATCGGCAACTGGTTCAAGTGACGGTGGCGCGCCGGGCCGTGCGGACGGCTCCGGCGCGCGCCCGGCGGGCGGCCCGCCCGCCCACGGCACGCGACCAAGGAGATTTGTCGACTTCCAACGGGCGATTTCCCCCACAGAAGTGCCGTCCCGGGCGATCCTGGGCACGCAGCCCCCTGCGACCCGCGTAGCTTTGACGCCACCTTCAGCCCCCTGAGGACGCTCAGCGGGCCCGACACGTCGGAGCAGTCTTGGCACGGAAGATCGGCAGCCGGTACACCACCCACCAGATCCTTGGTCGCGGCAGCGCCGGCACGGTATGGCTCGGCGACGGACCCGAGGGGGCCGTCGCCATCAAGCTGCTGCGCGAGGACCTCGCCGCCGACCAGGAGCTGGTCGGCCGCTTCGTGCAGGAGCGCGCGGCGCTGCTCGGCCTGGAGCACCCGCACGTCGTCGCCGTGCGCGACCTGGTGGTCGACGGCAACGACCTCGCCCTGGTCATGGACCTCGTACGGGGAACGGACCTGCGCACCCGCCTGGAGCGGGAGCGCCGGCTCGCCCCCGAGGCCGCCGTCGCCATCGTCGCCGACGTGGCCGACGGCCTCGCCGCCGCCCACAAGGCGGGCATCGTGCACCGCGACGTCAAGCCGGAGAACGTCCTGCTGGACATGCAGGGCCCGCTCGGCCCCGGCGGCGCGCACCCCGCGCTGCTCACCGACTTCGGCATCGCCCGCCTCGTCGACGCGCCGCGCCTCCACCAGCCGCCGGCCGGCGGACCGCGCTCGGCCAAGGTGATCGGCACCCCCGACTACCTCGCCCCGGAGATCATCGAGGGCCTGCCGCCGCGCGCGTCCGTCGACGTGTACGCGCTCGCCACGGTCCTGTACGAGCTGCTCGCCGGCTTCACGCCGTTCGGCGGCGGCCACCCCGGCGCGGTGCTGCGCCGCCACGTCACCGAGTCCGTGGCGCCGCTGCCCGGCATCCCGGACGAGCTGTGGCAGCTCCTCCTGCAGTGCCTGGCCAAGGCGCCCGCCTCCCGGCTGCGCGCCTCCGAACTGGCCTCCCGGCTGCGCGAGATCCTGCCGGGCCTGGCCGGTCACCCGCCGCTGGACATCGACGAGCCGGACGACGAAACGTCCGAGCAGACCGGCCAGGAGTCCGGGGAGAGCGCCACCGGTCCGTACGCGTCCGGCGCCGCGGCCCCCTCCGGCCCGTACGAGGAAGCCCTCTACCCGCCGGTCGCCCCGGGCGGCACCCGGCCCCGCGGCGCCGTACCGCTCGTACACGGCTCCGCCGCCCCCGACTCGAACCGCGAGACCCACACGAGCATGCGCGTCCCCGGCCCCGACGAGCTGGCGGGCGGCGCCCACGGCACGGCCCGCGCGCCGCGCGCCGCGGGTGAGCGCCGCGCCGGATCGGCCCGGCACCGCGAGGCGGTGCGCCGCCGCCGGGTGAAGCTGGGCCTGGCCGCCGCGGCGGTGGTGGCCGCGGCCGGGATCGGCGGCTGGTTCGCCTCCCAGCACGGCGACTCCGGCGACGCCAAGCCGGGCGTCCAGCACTCCGACACGTCGACCCCGCGGCCCGTGCGCTGAGCCGCGGTCCTGCCGCCGCACCCGTTCCCACCTGCGGCCACGCGCCCGCGCCCGGGACGCCGCGCGAGGGTCGGGACATGGATGCGGCGGCAGCCGTTAGGCTGGGGTGCGTGGCAGTCGTCGATGTATCCGAAGAGCTGAAGTCCCTCTCCTCGACCATGGGGTCGATCGAGGCCGTCCTGGACCTCGACAAGATGAGGGCCGATATCGCTGCGCTTGAGGAGCAGGCCGCGGCGCCGTCCCTGTGGGACGACCCGGAGAACGCGCAGAAGATCACCAGCCGGCTGTCCTACCTCCAGGGCCAGCTGCGCCGGGCCGAGGAGCTGCGCGGCCGGGTCGACGACCTCGGGGTGCTCTTCGAGCTCGCCGAGGCCGAGGGCGACGACGAGGCCCGTGCCGAGGCCGAGGGTGAGCTGGCCGACGTCCGCAAGGCGGTCGACGAGCTGGAGGTGCGCACCCTCCTGTCCGGCGAGTACGACTCCCGCGAGGCCGTGGTCAACATCCGCGCCGAGGCCGGCGGCGTGGACGCCGCCGACTTCGCCGAGAAGCTCCAGCGCATGTACCTGCGCTGGGCCGAGCGGCACGGCTACAAGACCGAGCTGTACGAGACCTCCTACGCCGAAGAGGCCGGCATCAAGTCGACCACCTTCGCCGTCCAGGTCCCGTACGCGTACGGCACGCTCTCCGTCGAGCAGGGCACCCACCGCCTCGTGCGCATCTCGCCCTTCGACAACCAGGGCCGCCGCCAGACGTCCTTCGCGGGCGTCGAGGTGCTGCCGGTGGTCGAGCAGACCGACCACATCGACATCGACGAGTCCGACCTGCGGGTGGACGTGTACCGCTCCTCCGGCCCCGGCGGCCAGGGCGTCAACACGACCGACTCCGCGGTGCGCCTGACGCACATCCCGACCGGCATCGTCGTCTCCTGCCAGAACGAGCGCTCGCAGATCCAGAACAAGGCGACCGCGATGAACGTCCTCCAGGCGAAGCTGCTCGAACGCCGCCGCCAGGAGGAGCAGGCCAAGATGGACGCGCTCAAGGGCGACGGCGGCAATTCCTGGGGCAACCAGATGCGTTCGTACGTCCTGCACCCCTACCAAATGGTCAAGGACCTGCGTACCGAGTTCGAGGTCGGTAATCCGCAGGCCGTGCTCGACGGCGACATCGACGGCTTCCTGGAGGCGGGCATCCGCTGGCGCAAGCAGCAGGAGCAGGGGAAGTAAGCACCGGTGAAAAGCCACCCGAATATCCCGTGAAAAACAACTGCCGCATTCTGTGCGGCAGTTGTTTTTTGCTGCCCGGCCCCTCTGTGGCAATTTGGTCACAGTCATACGTCCATGGACCCCGCAACTCCCCTCAATTCGGTCATCGCACCTTTATTTGACCTTGACGATGATGTGAGAACTGGGAAGGGTGGTACGCGGCACGCGTATGTCTCGGGGCGTGTGTGTGAACGGGGATCTGAGTGCAACGGCCGCCGGGCGGTGCTGCGACTCGTGTACCCGGGTCGGCCGCTGCCCCGAACAGCGATGCTCCACAAACGAGTAGAGCTACTGGGGGTAGCAGGCACATGACGAAGAAGACGCGGCTGCGCGTAGCGCGCATTGCGGCCGGTGCGGTGATCGCGGCCGGTGCGTCGCTCACCGCGGCCGGGGCCGCTTCGGCGGTCGGTTCCGACCAGACGGCGGGCGCCCCGGACGGCGGGATCATCGGCGGGGTCATCGGCGGGATCATCGGCGGCTCCGACTCCGGCGGCAGCCAGACCGGTGGCAGCCAGACCGGCGGTTCGCAGACCGGCGGCAGTGACACCGGCGGTTCGCAGACCGGCGGCAGCCAGACCGGCGGCTCCCAGACCGGTGGCAGCCAGACCGGTGGTTCGCAGACCGGCGGCAGCGAGTCCGGTGGTACGCAGTCGGGCGGTTCGCAGTCCGGTGGTACGCAGTCGGGCGGCACGCAGTCCGGTGGTACGCAGTCGGGCGGTACCCAGTCCGGTGGTACGCAGTCCGGTGGCACCCAGTCGGGCGGTACGCAGTCCGGTGGCACCCAGTCGGGCGGTACGCAGTCCGGTGGTACGCAGTCCGGCGGCCAGTCCGGTTCGCAGACCGGCGGCTCCCAGACCGGTGGTTCGCACTCGGGCGGCAGCCAGACCGGCGGTCAGTCGGGCGGCCAGTCCGGCTCCCAGACCGGTGGCGGCGACTCCGGCGGTTCGGGCCACAGCGGCGGCAGCAGCACCGGCGGCAGCACCGGTGGCAGCGGCGACGGCACCGGCACCGGTACCGACAACGAGGGCACCGCGCCCATCGAGCAGCCCGGCGAGGGCAACGAGCAGATCGTCAACACGCCCGGCCAGCCGCAGCAGCAGGCCAAGGGCGGCGAGCTGGCGGAGACCGGTGCTTCCGGCACCACCTTCCTGCTCGTCGGCGCGGCGACGATGATCGCCGGTGGCATCGGCTTCCGCCTGATGCCGCGCCTGATCAACAAGGGCGGCGGCGCGGCCGCGGCCTGACACCAGGCCTCGCCCCGCTCCCGGGGCGGCGCATGACGAAGGGCCCGGAGCGCACTCGGCGCTCCGGGCCCTCCGGCGTTCTCATCTCAGCGGTACACGGGGCGACCATCCGCATCACGCGGAGCAACGCGCCGTACGCGGCGTGTCATCCGGCCCGGAGCCGACGGGCCACGCTCACGCGGCCTGGTGCACCAGCACCGCCAGCGCGATGAGCGCCACCAGCAGCGCCACCAGGGCCGCGGGCGTCACCTGGCCGAACAGCCCGGTCTCCTGCAGCCGTTCCCTGCTCGCCCGGCACACGGGGCAGCGGCCCTCGTTCACAGGGGCCGCGCAGTTGGCGCACACCAGCCGGTCGTACGTCATGCGACCTCCTCCTCAACCGCTGCAACGCGCGGGCGACCACGATGGTTCCCTTACCACTGTGCCAGCTCGTCGGCGGAACGGCGCGCCCCGGTCACCTTCCGGCCTTTTCGGCGTCATCCACCGGGCCGACGGGCCGGAATGTGCTCGTTTTGTCCCCGTAGATGCCGTGAATAAACGCACCAACCCCGAACGGCGACTGCGCCGTCGCGCGAGACTCGCGTATGGTCACGCTCACCGACGGGAGCCACGACAGGGGCATCCCGTGCCGCTACCCAGGTCGACCGTGGTGCATCAGTGATCCGATTCGACAACGTCTCCAAGACCTACCCGAAGCAGAACCGCCCCGCCCTCAGGGATGTCTCCCTGGAGATCGAGCGCGGCGAGTTCGTCTTCCTGGTGGGCTCCTCGGGCTCCGGCAAGTCCACCTTCCTGCGCCTGCTCCTGCGCGAGGAGCGCGCCAGCCATGGCGCCGTCCACGTACTGGGCAAGGACCTCGCGAAGCTCTCCAACTGGAAAGTGCCGCAGATGCGCCGCCAGGTGGGCACCGTCTTCCAGGACTTCCGGCTGCTCCCCAACAAGACGGTGGGGCAGAACGTCGCCTTCGCCCTCGAAGTCATCGGCAAGCCGCGCGGCCAGATCCGCAAGACGGTCCCCGAGGTCCTCGACCTCGTCGGACTCGGCGGCAAGGAGGACCGCATGCCGGGCGAGCTGTCCGGCGGTGAGCAGCAGCGCGTCGCCATCGCGCGGGCGTTCGTCAACCGCCCGCTGCTGCTCATCGCCGACGAGCCCACCGGCAACCTCGACCCGCAGACCTCGGTCGGCATCATGAAGCTGCTGGACCGGATCAACCGCACCGGTACGACCGTGGTCATGGCCACCCACGACCAGCAGATCGTCGACCAGATGCGCAAGCGGGTCATGGAACTCGAAAAAGGCCGGCTCGTACGCGACCAGTCGCGCGGCGTGTACGGCTACCAGCACTAAGCGTGTACGGCCCCCAGCACTGAAAGGACGCCATGCGCGCCCAGTTCGTCCTGTCGGAGATCGGCGTCGGTCTCCGCCGGAATCTCACGATGACCTTCGCGGTCATCGTCTCCGTCGCCCTCTCGCTCGGCCTGTTCGGCGCCTCGCTGCTGATGCGCGACCAGGTCAGCACGATGAAGGGCTATTGGTACGACAAGGTCAACGTCTCCATCTTCTTCTGCAACAAGAACGACAGCGAGACCGGCGCCCACTGCGCCAAGGGTCCCGCCACCCAGCAGCAGAAGGACGACATAAAGGCCGAGCTGGACCGCCTGCCGATCGTGCAGAACGTGCAGCACGAGACCAGCGACCAGGCGTACAAGCACTACAAGGAGCAGTTCGGCGACACGCCCATCGCGGGCCTGGTCACCCCCGACCAGATGCCGGAGTCCTTCCGGGTCAAGCTCAAGGACCCCACGAAGTACGAAGTGATCAAGTCGGCGTTCTCCGAGCGGCCCGGCGTGCAGGAGGTGCAGGACCAGCGGGACACCGTCGAGCCGCTGTTCAACCTGCTCAACGGCATGAACATCGCCGCGCTGGTGGTGATGGCGCTGATGCTGCTGGTGGCGCTGATGCTGATCGTCAACACCGTGCGGGTGTCGGCGTTCAGCCGGCGGCGGGAAACCGGGATCATGCGCCTGGTGGGCGCGTCGAGCTTCTACATCCAGATGCCGTTCATCCTGGAGGCGGCCATCGCGGGCCTGCTCGGCGCGGTGTTCGCCTGTGTGCTGATCGTCGGCGGCAAGTGGGTGCTGATCAACAACTGGCTGGCCACGCGGATCCAGGTCATTCAGTTCATTGGCTGGGATTCGGTCGTGGCGGTGCTGCCGCTGGTGCTGCTGATCGGCTTGTTGATGCCGGCGCTCGCCGCGTTCTTCGCGCTCCGCAAGTACCTCAAGGTGTGACTCATGCCAAGAGCGCCGTACGGTCAACTCCCCGTACGGCGCTTCTTTCTGGCCTACACTCACCGGCATGACGGGCCCGTGTTTGTTCGTCCGGCCCCGCCGCAGCCGCCGCGGGGCGGCCCTGACGTTGGTCTTCGTGAGCGTCCTGGCCACCGGTGCCGCGGCGGGCACCTGGGAGGAGAGCGGGCAGCGGCCGGAGGAACGGCGGATACCGGAGCGGGTGGCCGCCGAGGCCGACCGTGTCCACCACCAAAAGCGCGCGGACCGGCACGCCGCCGGTCCCGGCGCGGCGGGCGAGGTGGTCGGCCGCAGCGGCGACCGCTGGTCGACGGCGTTCTCGGCGCGCGAGTACGAGGAGTTCCAGCAGGAGCTGGACGGCGCCTACGTGGGCGTGGGCCTGTGGCTGCGGCAGGCGGCGGACGGCCGTGTCCTGGTCTCCCGGGTGCGGCCCGGCGGCCCCGCCGCGGCGGCCGGCGTCCGGCCCGGTGACGAACTGCGCGCCGTGGACGGCGTGGCCTCGCGGGGCGCCCAGGTCACCGATGTGGTGGCGCGGCTGCGCGGCAGCGCCGGCGCGACCGCGGAAGGACCCCCGCCGGGCGCGGGGAGCCGCGTCGAGCTGGAGCTGCGGCGCGGCGCGCGGCAGTGGACCGAGACCCTGCGCCGGGCCCACCTGCGCGCCCAGAACGTGATCACCGACCACCCCGACGGCCCGGACGGCCCCACCCGCATCAGGGTCGGCGCCTTCAGCAGCGGCACCGGCGAGGAGATCCGCCGGGCGGTGCGCGCCGCCTCCCCGCGCGGCGGGGTGCTGCTGGACCTGCGCGGCAACACCGGCGGCCTGGTGCGCGAGGCGGTTGCCGCCGCCTCGGCCTTCCTGGACGGCGGCCTGGTCGCCACGTACGACGTCCGCGGCAGCCAGCGCGCCCTGTACGCCGAGGGCGGCGGCAACACACAGATCCCCCTCGCGGTCCTCGTGGACGGCGGCACGATGAGCGCGGGCGAACTCCTCGCCGGGGCGCTCCAGGACCGCGGCCGGGCGGTGCTGGTCGGCACCCCCACCTTCGGCAAGGGCTCGGTGCAGCTGCCCAGCCGGCAGCCGGACGGCTCGGTCGCCGAGCTGACCGTCGGCCGCTACCGCACCCCTTCGGGCCGGACGGTGGACGACCGCGGCATCACCCCGGACCTGATCGCCGAGGACGACGCCCAGGCCCGCGCCCGTACGGTATTGAGTGGCCTCGGGGGCGGGGCGTAGTGCGAAAATGGCGCCACTATGGCTAAGGCGAACAAGAAGAAGGACAAGAAGGACGACGGTACCGGCCGCAAGCTCATCGCCCAGCACAAGAAGGCGCGGCACGACTACCTCATCCTGGACACGTACGAATGCGGGCTGGTGCTGACCGGCACCGAGGTCAAGTCGCTGCGCCAGGGCCGGGCGTCCCTGGTGGACGGCTTCGTGCAGATCGACCGCGGCGAGGCGTGGCTGCACAACGTGCACATCCCCGAGTACGCCCAGGGCACGTGGACCAACCACAGCGCGCGGCGCAAGCGCAAGCTGCTGCTGCACCGTCTGGAGATCGACAAGCTGGAGTCGAAGTCGCAGGAGACCAGCCACACGATCGTGCCGCTGTCGCTGTACTTCAAGAACGGCCGCGCGAAGGTCGAGATCGCGCTCGCCAAGGGCAAGAAGGAGTACGACAAGCGCCAGACGCTGCGTGAGCAGCAGGACCGCCGTGAGGCCCAGCGGGCGATCTCGGCGGCCAAGCGGCGCGAGCGGGCCTGAGGACCGCCCGGCCGGGGCCGCCGGAATACGCTGGCATCGTCGTGCGTTGGTCACGTACGATGGGCTACGCACCGCACGCCGGTGCAGGCACCACCTTGATAAAACAACATGGGGATGATCGGTTTCGACAGCGGATGTCGAAGCAGGGGAAGCGAGCCGAGGAAGCGGCAATGATCTCGTAAACCATATGTCGCAAAAAATAATCGCCAACACCAAGCGCGATTCCTTCGCCCTCGCTGCCTAAGTAGCGACCTGCGAAGTGTCAGCCCGGGGCTGTTCCCGACCCGGATCCTGGCATCAGCTAGGGAACTAAACTTCTAGGACCGGTCACGGGTCCTAGAAGGAAATCACACAGTGACTGAGCCCGTCGGAGACTTGTCCGCGAGATCTCCGGGGCCGAGAAAATCGCAGCGGACTGCGCTCGGAGAAGCCCTGTTTCCGCACCGTTGGACGCGGGTTCGATTCCCGCCATCTCCACTCGACGGAGACATCCGGAGGCCCCGGCCCCCGGACCCGTCACCCCATGTGAGGCGAAGGCCCCGCTGCCCCGGCAGCGGGGCCTTCGTCGTCCCCTCATGCCGGACGCCGGGCCGCCCGTACGGCGTGGGCGGTGCCGGCCGCCGCCAGCGCCAGGGCGGCGGCCGAGGCCGGCACGCCGTAACCCGCCGCCGTGCCCGCCGGCAGGTGCTGTACGGCCCAGCCGCCCGTCGCCGAACCCGCCGCGATGCCGGTCAGCAGCGCCGTGACGGCCAGCGTCATGCCCTCGTTCAGCCGCCCCGCCGGCACCCGGGACTGGATCAGCCCCATGCCGGTGACCATGGTCGGCGCGGTGGCCATCCCGGCGAGCAGCAGGGCCGCCCCCAGGAGGAGCACGCCGCCCGTGCCCGCGGCCGTAAGGGGCAGCCACATCAGCGCGGCCATCGCGGCGACGCACCGCACGAACCGGCGCTCCGCGGGCCCGGCCGGGCGCAGCACCCCGTACAGCAGTCCCGCCGCACAGGACCCCGCCGCCTGGAGGGCCAGCAGCGCGCCCGCCACCGCGCGCTGCCCGTGCGCGTCCGTGAACCCGATCGTGACGACCTCCAGCGAGCCGAAGACCGCGCCGGTGGCGAGGAAGGTCAGCAGGAGCGGCAGCAGCGCCAGGACGAGTTGCCCGGCACCGTGCCGGCCGGGCGCGGGTGTGGCCGGCGGCTCGGTGCGGCGCTGGGCGGCGAACAGCAGCACTCCGCTCAGCAGCAGCACCGCGCCGGTCAGCGTGCCGGCCTCCGGGAACAGCGCGGTGCACAGAAAAGCCGCCAGTACCGGCCCGAGCATGAAGCACACCTCGTCGGCCGCCTGCTCGAAGGAGTTGGCGGTGTGCAGCGCGCGCGGGTCGTCCCGCAGGAGGTGGGCCCAGCGCGCGCGGGCCATGCCGCCGGTGTTCGGCGTGGTCGCGGTGCAGGCGTATGCGGCGAACAGCGTCCAGGACGGCGCGCTCAGGTGGACGCAGAGGACCAGGGCCAGCGAACCGAGGACGGCGAGTGCCGTCGCGGGTACGGCGATCCGGGCCTGTCCGTAGCGGTCGACCAGCCGCGCGGTCCACGGCCCGGCCACCGCCGTCGCCGCCAGCCCGGTCGCGGTGACCGCCCCGGCCAGCGCGTACGAGCCGCGCGACCCGGCGATCATCAGGATCGCGCTCACGCTGAACATGCCCATGGGCAGCCGGGCGAGCAGGTTGGCGGCGGTGAAGGCACGGGCGCCGGGGACGGTGAAGATCCGTCCGTACGGCCCGAGGACGCGCCGGAGCGCGGCGGGGCAGCGGCGGTGCGGACGGCGGACGGGACGGGCGGGGCGGACGGGCGGGGCGGTCACGGGCCGGGAGGCGAGGAAGAGGATCACACGAATACGGTCGCGGCGCGGCCCGCTCCCCGTCCAACACCTGATGCGCGCGCATTCACGCACCCCTGTTGTCAGTCATGGCCGGCGGGGCGCCTGCCTGGAAGCGCCTCCCAGCGGTGGCCGGGGAGGCGTGATGCCGCGGAGAGCCGTCAGCGGCGCCCCGAGCCGGTGGCACGATGTGCCCGTGTCCCGAGACCTCGACCCGCGCCTGCTCCGCGCCTTCACCACGGTCGCCGACGAACTGCACTTCACCCGTGCCGCCGCCCGGCTCCACATCGCCCAGCAGGCGCTCAGCCGCGACATCCGGCGCCTGGAGCGCGAGTTGGGCACGGACCTCTTCGACCGTACGACGCGCCGGGTCGCCCTCACCGAGGGCGGCACCCGTCTGCTCCCGTACGCGCGCCGGGTGCTGGCCGCCCACGACGAGCTGGCCGCCGCCTTCCGCGTGCCCGAGGACCGCCCCCTGCTGGTCGATGTCGGCGTCCCCATCGGCACGGCGCACACCGCCCTGGAGGAGGCCCGCCGCCGGGCCCCGGACCGCGAACTCGTGGCGCGCTTCCACAGCGGCCTGACCGGAGCGGCGGCCGAACTCGCCGCCGGGCGGCTGGACGTCTCCTTCGGCCGTTTCGCCGGACTGCCCGCGTCACTGCGGTCCCGCCTGGCACACCAGCCCGTACGGTACGAGCCGATGGCCGTCCTGCTGGACGCCGGTCACCCCCTGGCGGCCCGCCCCACCGTCCCCCTGTCCGCGCTCGCGGGCGAGACGCTGTACGCCGGCGCCGGGAACCCGCACACCGCCGAGTGGACCGACCTGGCCGCCCGCCTCTTCGCCGGCCGGGGGATCGCGATGGCGGAGCCGTTCCCGGAGATCGACGGGGCGGCGGAGTTCCTGCGGGTGGTCCGCAAACAGGGCTGGTCGGTGCTGGCGAGCGTCGAGTTCATCGACGTGCCGGGCATGGTGCTGCGGCCGGTCACCGACCCCGTACCGCTGTCCCCGATATCCCTGGTGTGGCGGCGCGGCCTGCGCCACGCGGGCCTGGACGCGCTGCGCGCCGCCTGCCGGGACCTGTCCGCCGGGCGCGGCTGGCTGCGGCGGCCGGACGGCCCGGTGTGGCTGCCCGAGGAGGACGCGGCCGTGATGGCGCAGTGGGGCTGATGGCCGAACTTTTGCCGTATAAGCAACCGATAAGCGCGGGAACCCATCCTTATCGACGGCAAGAACCATAGCCGGACTGTTGGGGGTCCCCGTGCGAAAGCGTCCGCTGACCGTGGCGGCTCTGGCCGTGCTCGTGCTGAGCGGTGGCTTGGTCGCCTGTGACGATCCGCGTGTCGACGCGTTCCAGGCGAACTGTACGACCAAGGCCCTGAAGTGGAAGGTCACGGTACTGAAGAAGAAGGCCCGCACCCCGCACCGGGAGGCCCGCCTCTCGGCGGTCAACACCGGCGCGAACGGCTGCGTCTTCCGCGGCTACCCGGACGTCGTGGTGCGCAGCGGCAAGGCCTGGCAGGCGGACGCCGTGGGGCAGGGCCGGACGCGTCCGGTGAGCCTGCCCAGCGGCAAGGGCGTCGTGGTCGACCTGCGCTACCGGGACGCCGAGGTGAAGCACCGGGAAGACGGCGGGTGCTGGGCCAAGGGTGACGACGTCGTGGTGGGGGCGCCCCGCGACGGCGGCCGGACCGCGATAAAGGCCCAGGACGAGAAGGGCCGGAAGGCCGACATGGTCCTGTGCGATTACCGCATCACCATGGCACCGCCGCGGGCGGCGGCCGGCTGACCGGCCCGTGCCCGGACCGGAGGGCCCCGGCGCTCAGCGCGGGACGCACAACAGCGGCCGGTAGAGCCGGGTGTCGTCCGGCTCCCCGACGGGGCGGCCGTCCACCGCCACCCACGCATGGGCGCGGAACGGCTCCGTCCGCACGCCCGTGCACCACTGCGGCCACCGGCCGCGCAGACGGCACAACAGGGCGGTGGCCACCGAGCGTTGGAGGCAGCCGTTGCCCGCGCAGCGCACGCTGACCGTGACGACGGCGTGCCGGGCGCGGGCGGCCTGCGGCTCGGTGGCGGGGCGGGCTCCCCGGCGTACGGCCTCCAGGACGCGGCAGAGCGTACGCGGCGAACGCGTCACCAGGACGCGGGCCACCGCCGCGCAGCCGAGGGCGGCGCAGCGCTCCGCGAAGGGCAGCCGCACGCGCTCGCCCAGGGCGACGGGCACGCTCACCAGGTCACCAGCTTCGCCGACTGGAGCGACTCCAGCAGCGCGACGGCGTCCGCGGCCACCCGGTGGGCCGCCGAGGGGTGGCGGTTGCGCAGTTCGTCGGCGGCCGACGCGGTGGTGCCGCCCGCCAGCAGGTGCTCCAGGACGAACGCTCCGGTGTCGTTCATCTGCCAGTAGCGGCCCGTACGGGCGTTGAGCAGCACCATTCCTCCGGGGGTGCGCACACTGCTGACGTGGGGGGCGAGGGTGAACGTCATCGGGCTCAGGCTCCTTCCGCGGCGGGAACGGTGGGGCGGACCGGGGCGGGGGCTTGCGTCTCCTGGAGGGAGCGCAGCCAGTACTCGGCCGCCAGGGTGGGGTCGAGGGGTTGCAGGAGATGGGAGTGGGGCTGGAGGGAGGTGAGGGCCGTGTGCAGCACCTCGGGCCGGATCAGGCCCAGCCCGGCCAGCCGCGAGTCGTCGCAGAGCGCGGTGAGCGCGCGGCGGTGCCGGCGCAGGCCCGCGTAGACCTCGGCGCTGTGCTCGCCCTTGGTGGCGCGGGACCGCATCGCGTCCGGCAGGATGCCGTCCATGGCCGCGCCCAGCACGGGTTTGTACGAGCCGACCGCGACCTGGTCCACGAGGCGGACGGTCAGCGCCGCCTCGATGACGTTGTCGTCCAGGAACGGGGCCTCGAAGGCGACGCCGTGCCGGGCGGTCAGCGCGGCCGCGCCGCGCACGATCTCCCCGGCGCGCGCGGCGGCCCGCAGCGTCTCGTGCTGGGAGCGCAGCGGCGCGAACGGCTCGGGCTCCCCGGCGGCGGCCTCGCGCACCAGGCGGCGGACGGTGGCCACCGCGTCCGGATGGGCCCACGCGGGCATGCTGGGCACGACCTCCCAGTCGGCGCCGCTGACGCCGTACCGCACGCCGGGCACGATCCGGTCGGCGCAGGACTCCAGCCACTGGGGGTACGGGGTGCCGCCGAACAGCGTGCGCAGGGTGTCGACGAGCGTCCAGCGGCCGAGGCGGCGGGCGGCGCACGCGCGCCGGGCGGCGGAGCGGAAGTCCGTACGGGCGAGGGAGTTCAGCGCCACCGGGCGCGGCGCGAACAGCTCGTCGCCGCCGACACCGACTAGGTGGACCCGGGAGCCGCGGGCGGCGACGAGCCGGGCCTGATGCGCGAGGCGGACGCTCTCGCGGACCACGGCGAGCGGGCCGGCCGGGTCGGCGTGCGCGGACTGCGGCGGGGCGTACCAGGTGGGGGCCTCGGTGTGGGGGAGCGCCAGGTGTTCCGCCGAGCGCAGCAGGGCCGCGCCGCGCTCGCTCCAGACGTTGTCGTCGTTGGCCTCGTCGCGGCACACCCAGGCCGTGGTGATCAGCCGGGTGTCCTCGCGGGCGGCGAGGAAGCACAGGCTGGTGGAGTCCATGCCGCCGGACAGGTCGGCGCTGAGCGTCGGGTGGCGGGCCCGTACGCGCACCGCCTCGGTCAGCGCGTCCCGTACGGCCTCGGCGGCGTCCTCCAGCCAGAGGTCGGGCCGCGGGGGATGCCACCAGCGCGCGGTGCCGTGCCGGCCGTCGGGGCCGAGGGTCAGGCAGTGTCCGGGAGGCACAGCGTGGACGGCGCGCCAGGCCGGGCGGCGGGCCAGGGGGAACGGCGGGAACGGGGTGAGCAGGCGCAGCGCCAGGGAGTCCGCGTCGATGGAGCCGAGGCCCGGCGCGCCGGTGGGCAGGCCGGCGGCCGCCGCCTCGCGGGCCAGCGCGGCCAGGTCCTGGGGACGACTGCCCGCGACCGTCACGCCGTTGATGCCCGCGTGGTGGACCTGCCGGATCGTCGAGAGGCTGCCCTGGCACCGGATCCGCGGGCCCATCGCGGCCAGGAGGAAGAAGCTGCCGGACAGTTCGCGGACCCGGCTGTCCAGGTCGTCCGGGCCGCGCAGCCGGCGCAGCAGCCGGTCGAGGGTCCCGGCGTCGGCCGAGGTCGTGCCGAACAGCAGCAGCCGGTCCGGTCCGGCCTCGGCCGCCACGACCTCGTCATCGGCCCAGTGCCCCATGATCCAGGGGCGCCCGGAGGGGTGGCGCACCGTCCGCACGGTGGGATCGCGCCTCAGACACAGGCACAGCGGATCGGTCGCGGGATGGTCGGGGAAGATGACGAGATCCACGATGACTTACCACCCTGGGCGTGCGGTTCGGGCGTATGACGGACGGCCGGTCCGGGGTGGCCGGTCCGGATCGGCGGGGACAGGGACGGGCGGGCCGGGCGCGGCGTCCGGTGCGCCGCGGAGCGGTGGGGCCCGCGGCGGCGCCGGGTGGCCGTCCGGCCGCGCCGGTGGGGGCGGCCCCTGCCGGGACGGGCGGTGCGCGCCCGGGCAGGGACCGCCGGTCCGGGGCGGGTACGCGACGCCTTCGGGCCGGGGACGCGGGGGAGGGGGCGGCGGCAGGAGGCGTCGGCGGGCCCGCACCCCGGTGTCACCAGAAGGTGCTGTGCAGACCGCCCCAGCTGTCGGAGAGTTCACCGTGGAAGCCGAGCGTCCGCTCGGCGAAGTCTCCGGCGTCGGCCAGCTCGGGTGGTTCGTACTCGGCCGTCTCGTTCACTTCCGGCGCTTCCCGCATCGGTTCGGTCCCTTCTCCTAGCCGTGCCGCACGGTCGAACACGCAGGGTGCTCGTGCGATTACGCAGCGCTTTCGGGGAAGATGCTGCCAGCGTCCGCGCCCCCTGCCATTGCCCCTAACGAGTGATATCGGGGGCGTGCGGGGTGCATTGGCGTAACCTCCGGCGGTTGTGCGCCGCCGGAGTGCGGCTCGCTCACCGCACGCTCCCAGGCGCGGTGAGAGCAAGGTTTCGCGGTGGTCACGCACCGCCACAGAAGGGAAACGCGCCCTCCCTAGCGTCCGGTACGGCGACATGACGCGAGCTGGGAGGCGCGATGACAGGCACGGCAACGGCTACGGGCGGACCTCCGGTGCCGCCCCCCGCGCGGGGAGCGGGCCGCTGGATCGAACGGTGGGACCCGGAGGACCCGGTCTTCTGGGCGGAGCACGGACGGCGGATCGCCCGGCGCAACCTGGTGCTCTCCATCGTCTGCGAGCACATCGGGTTCTCCGTGTGGAGCCTGTGGTCGGTCCTGGTCCTGTTCCTGGGGCCGGAGTACGGCATCGACGCGGCCGGGAAGTTCTTCCTGGTGGCGGTGGCGACGCTGGTGGGGGCGGTGCTGCGGGTGCCGTACACCTTCGCGGTCGCGCGGTTCGGCGGGCGCAACTGGACGGTGTTCAGCGTGGCGCTGCTGCTGGTCCCCACCGCCGCCGCGGCGTTCGCGCTGCGGCCGGGCACCCCGTACCCGGTCTTCCTGATGGTCGCGGCGCTGGCCGGGGTCGGCGGCGGCAACTTCGCCTCGTCCATGACGAACATCAACTCCTTCTACCCGCTGCGGAAGAAGGGCTGGGCGCTCGGCCTGAACGCGGGCGGCGGCAACCTCGGCGTGCCCGTGGTCCAGCTGCTCGGCCTGCTCGTCATCGCCACCGCGGGCGCGGCCCACCCACGGCTCCTGCTCGCCGTCTACCTGCCGCTGACCGTGGCCGCCGCGGTGCTGGCGGCGCTGTTCATGGACAACCTGCGGCCGGTGCGCAACGACACCGGCGCCGCCCGGGACGCGGCCCGCGACCCGCACACCTGGCTCGTCTCGCTGCTCTACCTCGGCACGTTCGGCTCCTTCATCGGCTACGGCTTCGCCTTCGGCCTCGTCCTCCAGGCCCAGTTCGCGCGCACGCCCCTCCAGGCGGCGTCGCTGACCTTCATCGGGCCGCTGCTCGGCTCGCTGGTGCGGCCGGTGGGCGGCCGGCTGGCGGACCGCTACGGCGGAGCCCGGATCACCCTGGTGAACTTCGCGGCGATGGCCGCCGCCACCGGCGTGGTGATCGTGGCGTCCGCGCGGCACTCGCTGCCCGTCTTCCTCGCCGGCTTCGTCGCCCTGTTCGCGCTGTCCGGGCTCGGCAACGGCTCCACGTACAAGATGATCCCCGGCATCTTCCACGCCAAGGCGCTGGCGAAGGGCCTGACGGGAGCGGCCGCGGCGGCCCACGGGCGGCGGCTGTCCGGTGCGGCGATGGGCCTGATCGGCGCGGTCGGCGCGCTCGGCGGACTGGGCATCAACCTCGCCTTCCGCGAGGCGTTCGAGGCGGCCGGGACGGGCACCCCGGCGTTCGTGGCCTTCCTCGGCTGCTACGCGCTGTGCTCCGCGGTGACCTGGACCGTATACCTGAGGCGGGCGGCGCCCACCGCGCCCGTACGGACACCGGAGGCGTCCGAGCCCGCACTCGCGGAGGTGTGACGCGCGGGGCCCCGGGTGCCCGCGGCGGTCCGTAACAGCTGGGAAATACTGCGGGAGCGAGCCTGTCACCGGCGGTTGGCAGGCTCGGACCTCCACGATGCCCGGCGGCACCGGAGCCGGGACGAGCCAGGGACGGACGATGGACGAGGGCGAGCACGAGCACGACGAGCGGCGGGACGACGGCGCGCGGCACGGCGGACGGGACGGCGCACCGGACGGCGGGCGGCAGCGCGACGGCCGGGCGCGGGCCGGGGCGGCCGGACCCGGCGGCGTACGGCCGCTGGACGGGTTCACCGTCGGGGTGACCGCGGCCCGCCGGGCCGAGGAGCTGGGCGCCCTGCTCGAACGGCGCGGCGCCCAGGTCCTGCACGCCCCCGCGCTGCGCATCGTGCCGCTGCCGGACGACGCGGAACTGCTCGCCGCCACCAAGGACCTGATCGACCGGGCGCCCGACGTGGTGATCGCGACCACCGCGATCGGCTTCCGGGGCTGGATCGAGGCGGCGGAGGGCTGGGGGCTCGGCACGGCGCTGCTCGGCCGGCTCGGCGCGGTCGAACTGCTCGCCCGCGGCCCGAAGGTCAAGGGCGCCATCCGCGCGGCCGGGCTGACCGAGACCTGGTCGCCGACGTCCGAATCGCTGGCCGAGGTGCTGGACCGGCTCCTGGAGGAGGGCGTTCGCGGGCGGCGGGTGGTCATCCAGCTGCACGGCGAACCGCTGCCCGGCTTCGTCGAGTCGCTGCGGGCGGGCGGCGCCGAGGTGGTCGGTGTCCCGGTGTACCGGTGGATGCCGCCCGCCGACATCGGGCCCGTCGACCGGCTGCTGGACGCGGCGGTCGGCCGCGGCCTGGACGCGGTCACCTTCACCAGCGCGCCGGCCGCCACCTCACTGCTGCGCCGCGCCGAGGAGCGCGGCATGCGCGACGAGCTGCTGCGCGCGCTGCGGCACGATGTGCTGCCCGCCTGTGTCGGACCGGTCACCGCGCTGCCGCTGGAGGCCCACGAGGTGACCACGTACCAGCCCGAACGCTTCCGGCTCGGCCCGCTGGTCCAGCTCCTGTGCCAGGAACTGCCGCACCGCAGCCGCCCGTTGACGGTCGCCGGGCGGCGGCTGGAGCTGCGCGGGCAGGCCGTCCTGGTCGACGGTGACCTGCGGCCCGTGCCCCCGGCGGGCATGGCGCTGCTGCGGGCGCTGGCCCGCAGGCCCGGCTGGGTGGTCTCCCGCGCCGACTTGCTGCGCGCGCTGCCGGGGGCCGGACGCGACGAGCACGCGGTGGAGACGGCGATGGCCCGGCTGCGCAGCGCGCTGGGGGCGCCGAAGCTGATCCAGACGGTGGTCAAGCGGGGGTACCGGCTGGCGCTGGACCCACGGCTGGGGGCCAAGTACGGCGACACGTGACGTAGCGCTCGTACGCCGGCGTCCGGCCCCGACCCGTACGTCTGCGTCCGGGGCTCCGGCCGTACGTCAGCGTCCGGGACCCCGGCCCGCACAACCCGGATCCGGGCACCGCCCCGTAGGGCCGTGCCCGGCCGCCCGCCGGCCCGCCCGCCGCTATGCCGGGTTCGACACCCGGATCTTCGACTGGCCGTGCGGCCGGGTCTCCCAGTCCTCCATGAACCGGGCCTCCAGCCCGTGCTTGCGGGCCAGCGCGAGCAGCGTCTCGGTGCGGTAGTAGAAGTCCTCGCGCAGCACCTGGTGCTCGGCGCCCTCGGTGCGGTCGAAGGTGAAGTCGAAGAACCCGCCCGGCGCCAGGATGCGGCCGACGTGCCGCAGGCCCTCGTCGATGACGGACAGCGGCGAGTGGGAGAAGACGCTGTGCGCGTGCACCACGTCGAAGTGCGCGTCCGGCAGGAAGTCGAACGTCAGGTCCTGGGTGACCGTCAGATGCGGCAGCTTGTCCTGGAGTTCGTAGGTGACCAGCGTCTTCTTGGCTGCGACGAGGATGTCGGGGGAGATGTCGATGCCGTAGTAGTTGCCGCTGTCGAGGTATTCGATGAAGCGCCAGCCGGCCCGCAGGTTGCCGCAGCCGATGTCCAGCATCCGCATCTCCGGCCGCAGGCCGTGTTCCTTCAGGTAGGCGAACTGCATCTCGCCCAGCGCCAGCCACCGTTCGTGGCTGCGGCTGCCGACCGCCGCCTCCGGGCTGCGTCCGGCGTCGGAGGCCATCACGGCGCGGTAGTACGCGATGTGGTCGGGGTGCTTCAGGCGCAGCCAGCCGTCCCGGGCGGTGCGCTTGAGGTACGGCCCGATGCGATCGGGGTGGTTGATCGCGTAACGGACCTTGTGCGTCAGGCTGGAGCGGTTCTTGAGCAGGGTCTTGGCCGACATGGCCCGGACTATACAGCAGATGTATACGCGCGATGTATAGATCGTCCGCGGCGCGGCGCGCGGCGGTGCCGAGGGTTCCGGCCCCGGGCCGTGCCGGGCACTCTGATAGGGCAAGGGTTGTCTCCCAGAGAGTGACGGGCACATGGCGGCGCCTTTTGACCTGCGGTTCGACTGCGGGCGGATCTGCCTGGACCTGATGGCCACGACCGGCCGCGCCACCGAACGCCTGGCCGGCCCCGAACACTTGGCGGCCTGGCTGGTGGGTTCGGGTGTCGTCCCCGGCGGCGCCCAGCTCGGCGCCGTCGACCGCGGCTGGGTCGTGCGCTTCCGGACGCTGCGCGAACTGCTGCGCCGCGTCGTCCACGACGAACTGCGCGGCCGGGCCGCCGAGGCCGACCTGCGCCTGCTCAACGCGGCCGCCGCCGCGGCGGTGCCGCCCGCCCGCGCCGTACGCGCCGAGGACGGCGCCCTGGTGCGGGCGTTCGCCGGGCCGCCCGACTGCGCCGGGCTGCTGGCGGCGGTCGCGCGGGACGCCATAGGGATGCTGACCGACGCGGCGGCGCGCGGCCAACTGCGGCAGTGCGAGGGCGAGAGCTGCTCACTGGTGTACCTGGACACCTCGCGCGGCCGGCGGCGCCGGTGGTGCTCCAGCGAGGTGTGCGGCAACCGGGAGCGGGTGGCGCGGCACCGCAGGCGGGCCACCCGCCGGATGGACGGCGCGGTTGCGGAGGCGAAGGCGGTGGGCGGGGCGCCCGTCGCCGGGGTCGGCTGAGCACATTCCGTACGACCTCGCGCACGGGCGCGCGAACGCCCGCCGGGCCCCGCGCTCGATTCCCCCCGGTACCCGCCGGATTCGCCCGTCCGGAACTGAGTCGGCGCGGGTCCGTATCCGTACTTCCGGCTGAAAGGGCCTGGCCCAGCAGGGGAACCGAGACGAGGAGGCCGGACATGCGCGAGCCCAGCCACGGACGGCGGGACGAGGTGAGCGACGGTGCGGACGGCGACCGCTGTGACACCGGCGACGCGCGTGAGGGCTGATACGCATGCGCAGCGAATGTCCGATCCGCGCTATCGACCCGGGAGTTGGCGTGCGCAAGGATGCCGTCGTGGCAGACAGTACGGCGCCGGACGAGGAGCTGATGCGGGCCCTCTACGAGGAGCACGCCGGCCCGCTGCTCGCCTTCGTGCTGCGCCTGGTGGCCGGCGACCGGCACCGGGCGGAGGACGTGGTGCAGGAGACCCTGCTGCGGGCCTGGCGCAACGCCGACCGGCTCCAGCACGCGACCGGCTCCCTCCGCCCCTGGCTGGTGACCGTCGCCCGGCGCATCGTCATCGACAGCCACCGCAGCCGTCAGGCCCGCCCTCAGGAGGTCGACGCCGCTCCCCTGGAATCGATGCCGGCCGCCGACGAGATCGACCGGGCCCTGCGCCTGATGACGATCACCGAAGCGCTCGGCGACCTCAGCCAAGCCCACCGAGAGGCCCTGATAGAGACCTATTTCAAGGGACGTACCGTCAGCGAGGCGGCCGAGGTGCTGCACGTACCGGCCGGGACCATCCGGTCCCGCGTCTTCTACGCGCTGCGCTCCCTGAAGCTCTCGCTCGAAGAACGAGGAGTGACGGCGTGACGCGGCCCAGCGAACCCGTGGAACACACCGACGTCGGCGCCTACGCGCTGGGCGTCCTGGGCGACGCCGAGGCGGCCCGCTTCGAGGAGCACCTGGCCGGCTGCGACCGGTGCGCCGCCGAACTGGACGACCTCATGGACCTGCCGCCCCTGCTCGCCGACGTCCGGGAGTCCGCGCCCGACACGGAGGCGGTCGTCGCGGTGCCCGGCCCCGCCGTCCTGGAAGGGCTGCTGGCCGAGGCCGGCGCGGCCCGCCGGACCCGGCGCCGGCGCCGCCTGTACCTGGTCGCCGCCGCCGCGGTGCTCGTCGCCGGCGGCCCCTTCGCCACGTACGCGCTGATCTCGGGGGACGCCGAGGAGGCCCCCGAACACCTGGCGAGCTACGCCCGCACGATGTACGAACACGGCGAGAAGGCCGGCACCGTCGACCCGGTGACCAAGGTCGCCGCCAGCGTCTCCATGGAGCGCAAGCCCTGGGGCACCCACGTCGCCCTCAAGCTGGGCAACGTCCGCGGCCCCCTGACCTGCGACCTGGTCGCGGTCGGCAAGAGCGGCGCCGAGCAGACCGTGACGACCTGGGCGGTGCCCCCGGGCGGCTACGGCATCAAGGACGGCGCCGCCAAGTGGAACAAGGAACCCCTCTACACGCACGGCGGCTCGGCCATGAACCGCTCCAACATCGACCGCTTCGAGGTCCGCACTCTGGACGGCAGGCGGCTGGCCGAGATCAAGGTCTGACCGGCCGCGCGCCGTAGGCCACGCGCCACCGGCCGCGCCCCACCGGGCAGGCGCCACCGGTTACGCGCCATCGGTTCATCGGTCGAGCGACACCGGCCGCCGCCCGCGCGGAGCCCGTGGCCCCGCCTCCCGGCCCATGTCCTCCCGTATCGGGGCCCACCCCTGCCCTCATAACAGAACGGAGCCGCTGATTCCGCGCGGGACGCCCACCCGAGCTGCCCGGTTTGGTCCCGCCCGGTGGTGATTTGGTCCTTCGGGTCAGGTGCGCCCGGTGCCCGGTTCGCGTACGGTTGACGGCTGCCCTACGCACAGAAGAAGGGGGCCTGGGTGGCCGCGCAGAATGCCACGCACGCGCCGGACTCCGTCGACGACGCCCTGCCGGAGCGCACACGCGACCGCGAGATCGCGTCCGAACAGGAGCATCTCGACCGCGTCTACCAGCGTCTTGAGGAGAAGATCCACGAGGCCGAGTTCCTCATGGACGACGCCGCCAAACGCGGCCAGGTCGGCACGCCCGGCGCGCTCGCCGAGCGGGACGCCCAGGTCTTCCAGGCCGGCGCCCATCTGAACCGGCTCAACTCCGAGTACGAGGACTTCCTCTTCGGCCGGATCGACCTGCTCCTCGGCAAGGACGGCAAGAAGGGCCCGGACGGCGCGTACACCTCCGTCGAACCGGCCGACGGCGCCATCGCCGACGGCCGCGCCGAGATCGCCGAGACCCTGCACATCGGCCGCCTCGGCGTGCTGGACGCCGACTACAGCCCGCTGGTCATCGACTGGCGCGCGCCCGCCGCCGCCCCCTTCTACCGGGCCACCCCGGTCGCCCCCGGCCGTGTCGTACGCCGCCGGGTCATCCGCTCCAAGGGCCGCCGCGTCCTGGGCGTCGAGGACGACCTGATGCGCCCGGAGATCACCGCGACGCTGAACGGCGCCGAACTGCCCGCGGTCGGCGACGGCGCGCTGATGGCCGCGCTGGGCCGGGCCCGCAGCCACACGATGCGCGACATCGTCGCCTCCATCCAGGCCGAGCAGGACATGGTCATCCGGGCCCCCGCCGCCTCCGTCACGGAGGTCGAGGGCGGCCCCGGCACCGGCAAGACCGCGGTGGCGCTGCACCGCGCCGCCTACCTCCTCTACCAGGACCGCCGCCGTTACGCGGGCGGCATCCTCATCGTCTCCCCGACGCCGCTGCTCGTCGCGTACACCGAAGGCGTCCTGCCCTCCCTCGGCGAGGAGGGGCAGGTCGCCATCCGCGCGCTGGGCTCGCTGGTGGACGGCGCGGAAGCCACCGCCTACGACTCCCCGGCCGTGGCCCGCATCAAGGGCTCCAGCCGGATGCAGAAACTGCTGCGCAAGGCGGCGCGCGGGGCCCTGGAGCTGGCCGGGGCGGCGGCCGCGGGGGCCGCCGGCGCCACGCCGGCCGACGGCCAGCTCGCCTTCGGCGAGGAGGCCGAGGGAGCGGCTCAGGCGGCCCCCGCCGGCCCGCCGGACCGGCTGCGGGTGGTCGTCTTCGGCGCCCGTATCGAACTGGACGCCAACGAGCTGCACCGCATCCGGCAGTCCGCCCTCGGCGGCACCGCGCCCGTCAACCTGCTGCGCCCGCGCGCCCGCCGCCTCATCCTGGACGCCCTGTGGTCCAAGTCCGGCGGCCCCAAGCGCTACACGGACCCCGAGCTGGCCGCCGAGGCCCGCCAGGCGTTCGACGAGGACATCACCGCCGAGCCCGATTTCCAGGACTTCCTGGACGCCTGGTGGCCGGAGCTGACCCCGCGCGGCGTCCTGGCCGCCATGGCCGACGAGCGCCGGCTCGGCCGCTGGGCGCGCCGGGTGCTCAACCAGCGCGAGGTGCGCAAGCTGGCCCGCTCCCTGAGCCGTCTGGACGACAAGGGCCAGGGCCCGCTGTCGGTGCACGACGTGGCGCTGCTGGACGAGCTGCAACTGATCCTCGGCGCGCCGCCGAGGCCCGCCAGGCCGCGTGAGGCCGACCCGCTGGACCAGCTCACCGGCCTGGAGGAGCTGAGCACGTACGCCGACCGGATGTCCGGGGGCGGGCGCAGCCGCCGCGAGCGCCTGGAGGAGGAGCGCACGGACTACGCCCACGTCATCGTCGACGAGGCGCAGGACCTGACCCCCATGCAGTGGCGGATGGTCGGCCGCCGCGGCCGGCACGCGACCTGGACGGTGGTCGGCGACCCCGCGCAGTCGTCCTGGTCCGATCCGGACGAGGCCGCCGCCGCCCGCGACGAGGCGCTGGGCACCCGCCCCCGCCGCCGCTTCACCCTCACCGTCAACTACCGCAACCCGGCGGAGATCGCGGAGCTGGCGGCACGCGTGCTGGCGCTGGCGATGCCGGGCATGACGGCGCCGGAGGCGGTCCGCTCCACGGGCCTGACGCCGCGCTTCGTGGTCGCCGACGACACCGATCTGGCCGGTTCCGTACGGGACGCGGCCCGGCGGCTGCTGGACGAGGTGGACGGCACGGTCGGCGTCGTGGTGGCGATGGACCGCCGCGCGGAGGCCCGCCGCTGGGTGGCGGAGCTGGGCGACCGGGTGGTGGCGCTGGGCTCGCTGGAGGCCAAGGGCCTGGAGTACGACGCGACGCTGGTGGTCTCGCCCGCCGAGATCGCCGACGAGTCGCCGGCCGGGCTGCGGGTGCTGTACGTGGCGCTGACCCGGGCCACCCAGCAGCTGACCGTACTGTCCGGAGCGCGGGACGAACCGGACGAGGACGGGGTGCCGGACCTGCTGAGGGACTGACCGCGGACGATCCACCGGGCCGGGCGGGGAGTCTCCGCAGGGCCGGGCGGGGGAGTCCCGCGCCGCCGGGAAAGAAGGTGGCGGGACGGGATTCGCTTCCAGGGATGGTTTGTTAGCCTTGGTGGTGGCACCGGCCCGATCCAAGCCCCCGGGCCCAACCATAGTCGCTACGAGCGACCACTTGCCGCGAGGCGAGCATGGCGGGTCGGTGTCACTGAAGCACCCCGACGGGCGCCTTCCGATCACTTCGGAAGGCGCCCGTCGCCGTTCGCGCACCAGCGTCGTCGCCGTTCGCGCACCGTTCATCCGTGGTTGGCGGCCGGGTCTTCCGCCTGCCGAGGTTCTCTCGTAATGTGGAAGAACATTTCCGTAAACGGGGGCTGGTTACCGTGTACCGGCTGGTAGGTGGGACGATCGGTCCTCGCGCTCCGGCCCGGTCCCGCCGTGGACCCCGGAGCGGCGCGCAGAGAGAAACAAGGGAAAGCAGAGGAAGTCGGCCATGGCAACGGCGCCTAGCGTCTCGTATTCGATGACGGTGCGGCTGGAGGTTCCCGCGAGCGGTACGGCGGTCAGCCAGCTCACCACGGCCGTGGAGTCCTCGGGCGGCTCCGTCACCGGCCTCGACGTGACCGCCTCCGGCCACGAAAAGCTCCGTATCGATGTCACCATCGCCGCGACCTCCACCGCCCACGCGGACGAGATCGTCGAGAAGCTGCGCGGCATCGAGGGCGTCGCGCTCGGCAAGGTCTCCGACCGTACGTTCCTGATGCACCTCGGCGGCAAGATCGAGATGCAGTCCAAGCACCCGATCCGCAACCGTGACGACCTGTCCATGGTCTACACCCCCGGCGTCGCCCGGGTCTGCCAGGCCATCGCCAACAACCCCGACGACGCCCGCCGCCTGACCATCAAGCGCAACAGCGTGGCGGTCGTCACCGACGGCTCCGCCGTGCTGGGCCTGGGCAACATCGGCCCCAAGGCCGCGCTGCCCGTCATGGAGGGCAAGGCGGCCCTCTTCAAGCGCTTCGCCGGCATCGACGCCTGGCCGCTGTGCCTGGACACCCAGGACACCGACGCGATCGTGGAGATCGTCAAGGCCATCGCCCCCGGCTTCGCGGGCATCAACCTGGAGGACATCTCCGCGCCCCGCTGTTTCGAGATCGAGGCCCGGCTGCGCGAGGCCCTGGACATCCCGGTCTTCCACGACGACCAGCACGGCACCGCCATCGTGGTGCTCGCCGCGCTGACCAACGCGCTGCGCGTGGTGGGCAAGAAGACCGAGGACGTACGGGTCGTGATGTCCGGCGCCGGGGCGGCCGGCACGGCCATCCTCAAGCTGCTGATCGCGGCCGGCGTCCGGCACGCCGTCGTCGCCGACATCCACGGCGTGGTGCACGCGGGCCGCGAGGACCTCGTCGGCGCCGACCCCGACTCGCCGCTGCGCTGGATCGCCGACAACACCAACCCGGAGGGCGAGACCGGCACCCTCAAGGAGGCCATCGTCGGCGCCGACGTCTTCATCGGCGTCTCGGCGCCCAACGTCCTCGACGGCGACGACGTGGCCAAGATGGCCAAGGGCGCGATCGTGTTCGCACTCGCCAACCCGGACCCCGAGGTGGACCCCGCGATCGCGCGGCAGACCGCCACCGTCGTGGCCACCGGCCGCTCCGACTTCCCGAACCAGATCAACAACGTGCTGGTCTTCCCGGGCGTCTTCCGCGGCCTGCTGGACGCCCAGTCCCGTACGGTGAACACGGACATGATGCTGGCCGCGGCCGGTGCCCTGGCGGACGTCGTCCTGGACGACGAGCGCAACGCGAACTACATCATCCCCAGCGTCTTCAACGAGAAGGTCGCGGGCGCGGTGGCCGGTGCGGTGAAGGAAGCCGCGAAGGCCGCCGGGGAGGCTGTGACGGCCGCCACGACGGCCTGACGCCCGGCGCGTCGCGTGCCACCGGGCCTGTGGGCCCCCCATAGGGTGGCGGGCAGCAAACGGTCGCCACCCTGCGGGGCCGGCCCGGTGAGGCACGGTGCGGGACGTCACCACTATGAGGCAGTGGCGCTTTTCGTGTGACCCTCCTGGGTGCCGGATTGGCTTTACCGCCGCAGGTGGGGGCAGGATGCGTACCCGGGCGCGAGGGTCTGTCAGCAGACCCGGGTCCGGGCACCGTCCAAGGGCCCTGGCAGCATCGGCTTCGATCTCACGCCTCATTGGCAAGAAGAACACGGGAGTACAAACATGAACCGCAGTGAGCTGGTGGCCGCTCTGGCCGACCGCGCCGAGGTGACCCGCAAGGACGCCGACGCCGTTCTGGCCGCGCTCGCCGAGACCGTCGGCGAGGTCGTCGCCAAGGGCGACGAGAAGGTCACCATCCCCGGCTTCCTGACCTTCGAGCGCACCCACCGTGCCGCTCGTACCGCGCGTAACCCGCAGACCGGCGACCCGATCCAGATCCCGGCCGGCTACAGCGTGAAGGTCTCCGCGGGCTCGAAGCTCAAGGAAGCCGCCAAGGGCAAGTAAGCCGCTGGGGCCGCAGGCCCCGGTCACCAAAGGCGTGCGGGCGGCCGTTCCCCCCGGGGGAACGGCCGCCCCTTTGCGTGTCCGGAGCCCGCGGCGGGCCCCAGGAGGGCCGGAAATGGGGCCTGTGGGGCCCTTGTGCCGCCTGTTGCTCTACAGGGCCGTAGAGGGCGATGAGGGGGTTCGGGTGTGGGGGGGTGGCCTGGGGTGCGTACGAGGGGGTGCGAGGCCGGGCGGGGCGGCCGGGTGGAGGCCGGGCGGGGCGGCCGGGTCAGGGCCGTACGGCGGTGGGGCGGCGGCCCGGGGCCGTATGGCGGTGGGACGGCGGTCCCAGCCCGGGGCCGTACGGCGGTGAGGGGGCCGCCCGGGCCCGGGGCGATCGGCCCGAGCCGTATACCCGTCGAGGGCCACCCAATCCGCTCGGCCGCTCCGCCGTCCCGTCGCAAGCGCAACGCGCCGGAGCTGGAGGGGCCGCCGGGAACCGACCGAAAGGCTCCGATTCAATCATTCGCTCACGCAAATGTGGGCATCGGTCGCACCGAGCACGAAGGGGCGGCCACCCGAGTGGGTGGCCGCCCCTTGCGTCAGATCCTCCGGCGCGCCGATCAGGCGTCGAGCGCCCCGTTCGGCAGCTCCACGTGCGCCCCCAGGCTCACGAGCTTCTCCATGAAGTTCTCGTAGCCCCGGTTGATCAGGTCGATGCCGTGCACCCGGGAGGTGCCCTGCGCCGCGAGGGCGGCGATCAGGTACGAGAAGCCGCCGCGCAGGTCGGGAATGACCAGGTCGGCGCCCTGCAGCTTGGTCGGCCCGGAGACCACGGCCGAGTGCAGGAAGTTGCGCTGCCCGAAGCGGCAGGCGCTGCCGCCCAGGCACTCGCGGTACAGCTGGATGTGCGCGCCCATCTGGTTGAGCGCCGAGGTGAAGCCGAGCCGGGACTCGTACACCGTCTCGTGGACGATGGACAGGCCGGACGCCTGCGTCAGGGCGACCACCAGCGGCTGCTGCCAGTCGGTCTGGAAACCGGGGTGCACGTCGGTCTCCAGGGCGATCGCGTCCAGCGAGCCGCCCGGGTGCCAGAAGCGGATGCCCTCGTCGTCGATCTCGAAGGCGCCACCGACCTTGCGGTAGGTGTTCAGGAAGGTCATCATCGAGCGCTGCTGCGCGCCGCGCACGTAGATGTTGCCCTCGGTGGCCAGCGCCGCGGACGCCCAGGAGGCCGCCTCCAGGCGGTCCGGGATGGCGCGGTGGTTGTAGCCGCCGAGCTTGTCGACACCGGTGATCCGGATGGTCCGGTCGGTGTCCATGGAGATGATCGCGCCCATCTTCTGCAGCACGCAGATCAGGTCCTCGATCTCCGGCTCCACGGCCGCGTTCGACAGCTCGGTGACGCCCTCCGCCAGGACGGCGGTCAGCAGCACCTGCTCGGTCGAGCCGACGGACGGGTACGGCAGGCGGATCTTGCAGCCGCGCAGCCGCTGCGGGGCCTCCAGGTACTGGCCGTCCGCCCGCTTCTCGATGGTCGCGCCGAACTGGCGCAGCACGTCGAAGTGGAAGTCGACCGGCCGGCCGCCGATGTCGCAGCCGCCCAGGCCCGGGATGAAGGCGTGGCCGAGGCGGTGCAGCAGCGGGCCGCAGAAGAGGATCGGGATGCGCGAGGACCCGGCGTGCGCGTCGATGTCCGCGACGTTGGCGCTCTCCACGTGCGACGGGTCGAGGATGAGTTCGCCCGCCTCGTCGCCGGGGCGGACCGTGACGCCGTGCAGCTGCAGCAGGCCGCGTACGACGCGTACGTCGCGGATGTCGGGCACATTGCGCAGTCTGCTCGGGCTGCTGCCGAGCAGGGCGGCGACCATGGCCTTGGGCACGAGGTTCTTCGCGCCGCGAACCCGGATCTCGCCCTCCAGCGGGGTGCCGCCGTGGACAAGCAGTACGTCGTCGGTAGAGACGGTCATGGATCTCGCGTTCCTGGAGACGGACAGGGGGCCAAGGGGAAATGGTAAGCGCGCCGGAGGGGTTGCCCGTAGGCCGGAGCCGGTCCGGGGCATGTAATGGCTTTGTCACAACACCCTGCGCTACCGTCCGCCTTTGTTCTGTAATCGACATTCGGGATGGTCCGTACGGGTGTGTCCCGGTGTGCCGCCCGCGGCGCGGAACCGTGCGCCGGGGCTGCCGTCGTACGCCCTGCGCTGCTCTCGTGCGGGTCCCGCTGTTGACTCCCCGCCACGGCGCGATGTGCGGGATCATGTCCCCATGACCGAGGTGTCCTCGCTCACCGGGCGGCTGCTCGTCGCCACACCGGCGCTCGCCGACCCGAACTTCGACCGCGCGGTGGTGCTCCTGCTCGACCACGACGAGGAGGGGTCCCTCGGCGTGGTCCTCAACCGCCCGACGCCCGTGGGCGTCGGCGACATCCTCCAGCCGTGGGCGCCCCTCGCCGGCGAGCCCGGTGTGGTCTTCCAGGGCGGCCCGGTCTCCCTGGACTCGGCCCTCGGCGTGGCCGTGGTGCCGGGCGGCCCGGAATCGCCGGAGAGCACGCCCGGCGGCGACGGACCGCTGGGCTGGCGCCGCGTGCACGGGGCGATCGGCCTGGTCGACCTGGAGGCGCCCCCCGAACTCCTCTCCACGGTCCTCGGCAGCCTGCGCATCTTCGCCGGCTACGCGGGCTGGGGCCCCGGCCAGCTGGAAGAGGAACTGGCCGAGGGCGCCTGGTACGTCGTCGAGTCCGAACCGGGCGACGTCTCCTCCCCGGACCCGGAACAGCTCTGGAGAGCGGTTCTGCGGCGCCAGCGAAACGAATTGGCGATGGTGGCGACGTACCCGGACGACCCGTCGCTGAACTGACGGCCGGGCCGGCTGTGAACTGAGGGCTGGGCCGACTGTGAACTGACGGCTGGGCCGACTGCGAGCTGAGGGCTTGGCCGATTGTGCACTGCCGGCCCAGCCGACCGTGAACCGACGGGCCGCCACGGGGGGCTGGGGCGGGGGTTCCGTGCGGCCACCCCTGGGTAAGCCCCCGCTGGGGGGGATGTGGCCGAACGGCCTGTAGAGCGGCCCGGTTTGCCCGCGCCCCCACCCCACCCCACCCCCTCGCCCCCTAACTCACCGCCCTCCCCTCCCCACCCATCCCAAAGAACCGTTCCGCCAGGGGATGGGCGCCGCGTGCGGGCAGGGCCAGGCGTACGGTCACCGGCGGCGCGTTCTTCAGGCGTACGAAGCGGATGCCCGGGTGGGTGTGCCGGTGGGCCACCTCCTGCGGCGCCACCCCGATCCCGTGCCCGGCGGCCACCGCCTCCAGCCACTCGTCGAAATTGTCCGCGGTGCAGGCAAGTCGCGGACGCCGGTCCTCGGGCCACAGTTCGGGACGGGTGCTGCCGGTGACGGTGTTCACCACGAGCGGGTGATCCGCCAGCTCACCCCAGTCCAGTACGCGGCGGCGCGCCAAGGGCGCGGCCGCGCCGAGCCGGCCGACGGCGGCGACCCGCGGCTCGTGCAGCAGCACCCGGGTACGGACATCCGCGTCCGGCGGGGCGTCCCCGCGCAGCACCGCGATGTCCGCCTCCCCGGTGTCCAGCCCCGCCAGCGGCGTGTCCCGGCGCACCAGCCGCACCCCGGCCCCGGTCGCCGCTTCGAACGCCGCGTTCAGCCCGGCGCAGGCGGCAGGCAGCAGTGAGGTGAAACCGAGCCGCAACAGTGGCTGCCCGCCGGGCGCCCGCAGCGCGGCGGCCAGGCGGGACAGCAGGGGCGCCAGCTCGGCATGGAGCCGACGGCCGTCGTCGGTCAGCTCGACCCGCCGGGTGGTGCGGTCCAGCAGCCGGGTGGCGAGGGCCTCCTCCAGAGCCCGTACGGTCCGGGTCAGCGTCGGCTGCCCGACCCGCAGCCGGTCGGCGGCATACGTGAAGCTGCGTTCCTCGGCCACGGCCATGAAGGCCCGCAGATGCCGTAGCTCTATACCGTCCAGGCCGTCCGCACCTCGGGGTCCGACCGGGGCCGGGTCCGCGTTCACCGTCTCGTTCATGACGTGTTTCACCCTCCGCTGGAACGGTCCGGCACTCATCCGCAGCTGCTCCTGTCGAGCACGCATGCCTTTGTGCGGGTCACCTTCCCGAACATCCGGAGGATGCTTCGACTTCCCGGGCCGGCTTGGACGAGTGGTCAGCCCAGCGCCTTTTCCCCGATTTCCTCGATGGCTTCAAAGATGTCCGCATCCGTCTCCTGCTGCCAGACCGGGAGATCCGGCCAGTCGGCCACATAGCCAGGCTTCGGGTCCTCGAAGTGCTTGAACATCTGAGCCGTCCAGCAGATCGCGACGAACCGGCTCTTCTGCTCGCGCGACAGTTTCGACGTACGGCCGCCGCTGACCTCGACGAATCGGCGCACCTGCTCGTAAACGGCCCCAGCGGCATCGCGTTCCCATTGCGGTGTGTCATCCCACGGAGTGACGTAGCCCGCCTTGGGCTCACCGGGGAAATGCCGACGCACTCCCGTGATCCAGGCTTCCCGGAACAGTCGTGCACCTTCGGTCTGCGACATGCCAACCTCTCTAGTCACGGTGTGCTCAGCCTGGCGATCTCCGCCCCCAGCTCCGCTACGCGGTGATCGCGGTGCGAGGGGCCGAATTCGTCACACAGGACTCGGAGTCTACGGGCGACGTAGCCGGATGATGAGGCTCGCGCCAGATCGAGGGCTTCGCGGCCGTACGCGACGACCTGTTCCGCGTTCCGGCGCTTCGCGGCGATGACCGCCAGTCCGGTCAGCGCTGCGCCTCTGCGCCGGTACGACTGTCCGGAAGCCAGAGCTGTCTGCCCCAGCGCGCCCTGCAGAGCCTCCTCCGCGCGGTCGAGGCGGCCGAGCTGGACGTAGCACGCCCCTCGCTCTTCCTCCAGGCGCGTACCGTCGAACCGAAGCCATCCACCGTTGGCGCTGTCCCCGGTGAGGTCACGGACGGTCTCGGCCCGGCCCATCGCACGTTCGCACGCGTCCAGATCACCGAGACCGGCGTACGCCTCGGCCTGGACCGACGCGACCCAGTGACGGGTGGAGAGGCCGCTGTCGCCCCTTACCGCGAGCTTTTCGGCCGCGGTGAGCAACTGTGCCGCTTGGCGATAGCGCTGTTCGGACATCTCCACGTACGCGTGGCGTACGAGGGCGCAGGCCCACAGGTCATACGATCCCGCGTCTTTGCCGACCGACGCTGCGAGCGCATACGAGGTGACGGCGTCGGAGTATCGGTCACCGTCGAACGCCACTTCACCGGCCAGTTGAAAGAGGTCGGCAGCTGCGTTCAGCAGTTGACGAGCGCCACCACGATCTCCCGCGAGAGCCTGCGTCAGTGCTGCCAGCCGGTCGCGAACGACGGGGTACACCGAACCTTTGGACCGGGCCATTTGGTAGACCTGCCACAGGTGGCCGTTCATTCTGGCGAAATTGCCGGCCGTTCCCCGGTGGGCAGCTTCCGTGAGGGCGTCTGCCTCATCGACCGGCAGAGCGGACAAGGCCCCGCTGACGGTCAGTATGCGAAGGAATTCGCGGCGGATCATTTCGTCGGCATCTCCCGTGTTCGGAGGGGAACCGGACCGAGGAGGCCCGGTGATTTCCTGTGCTGCCGCTTGTGCCGATGCCAGAAGGCCGTCCAGCTCCGAGAGACCGATCTCAAGGGCGATCGCCAAGCCTCGTCGCTGGGGTGGTTGCGGGGCGATCCTGCCGCTTTCCCAGCGGCAGACCGTCGTGCGGTCCACGCCGAGCAGTTCAGCCAATGTCTCCTGGCTATGGCCCAGGGCCCTGCGCCGGTTTGCGAGTCCCATGAGACTCCTCCCTGCGGTCCGGGCTTCGTGGATGTCCGTGCACGGAGCTGCGTCAAGACTGCCGCATCGATGCCATGGGTTTCCCCGAAACGCCGTTATTTACTCGGAGTTGCTGCACGTGGTGCGGCAAAGAACGGCGAAAGGGCCCGTACATGGCAATCCGAAACGCTGGGCAAGAGCGCAAGCCTGAAGAAAACTCGCGAACGCTTGTTTCGAACGCTGGGCAGCGTGTGCTGATGACGCTGCGCGTGTCCCGTGACTCCGGGCGTACGTGGGAGCGGACCATTACGGTCCGCGAGGGCGACCCAGTAGTGCTCATGGAGGGCCCGCAGTATCCGATGTGCGAGTGCCGACGCTGCACCGGCCGTCATGCAGCCCCCGCACGCTCGCCGTATCCGGCTCCGTGATGCGCTGCACGAACCGGCGCCGACTGCCGTACGACCTGATCGTGGCAGCGCAGAGCAGAGCGCCTGCGGGCCACGTGCATGATGCGGTGCAGTGCCTCTTCTTCGGTCGCCATGAGGGGGACCCACTTCGGCTTCCTGGACTCCCTGGAGTGCGGGCATGCCCTGTGGGCCACCTGGTTGGGAACCGGGACGAAGCTGCTGGGGTTGCCCGACTGTACGGCGACCGGCCCAGGGCCCGGCCCGGCAGGGTGCTGTCTCTTCGCCGGTCACGTCGAGCGCCACACCTGGGAAGTGCCTCGCTGGTGACGCAGCCACGGGCCTCTTTTTCCTTGTCCATCCCCCCACTCATTCCCCCCACGCATAAATCACCCCCACCAACATTTCCCCCACCCCCCGGAGGCCCCCTACGTTTCCCCGGTCGATGCGCCGTAGCAGGAAAACCAGGGGAGTTGACGGCAATGCGCAAGGTCTGGTTGCTGGCTCTGGGGGCGTTCGCCCTCGGGCTGGACGCGTATGTGATGGCGGGGCTGTTGCCCGTGGTCGCGGGTGATCTCCGGACGTCCGTGTCGCTCGTGGGACAGATGGTGACGGTCTTCACCTTGGCGTATGCGATTGCCGCGCCGCTGGTCGCGGGGCTGATGGCGGGGGTGCGGCCGCGGACGGTCATCGTGGTGGCGCTGGCCGTCTTCACGGTGGGGAACGCGGCCACCGCCCTCGCCCCCTCGCTGGGGGCGCTGCTCGCCGCCCGGGTCGTCGCGGGGGCCGGGGCAGGGGTCTACGCGGCGCTGTCCACGGCTGCCGCGTCGGCGCTGGTGCCGGGGGAGCGGCGCGGGCGGGCGCTGGCGCTGGTCATGGGCGGGATGAGTACGGGGACCGTGCTGGGTGTGCCGGTGGGGGTGCTGCTCGCCGGGCACGCGGGATGGCGGTCGACGATGTGGCTGGTCACGGGGTTGGGGGCGGTCGCCCTGGTGGGGCTGGCCGGGCTGCTGCCGCCGGTGCCGGCCGATCCGCCGGTGGCGGCGCGGGCCCGGCTGGCCGCCGTCGCGGACCGGGAGGTGGCGCCGATCGTGGGCGTCTCGTTTCTGGCGGCGGTGGCGAGCCTGGGGCTCTATACGTACCTGGCGCCGGTGCTGGCCTCCGCGGGCGGCGTCGGGGAGGTCGGTCCGTACTTGTGGGCCTGGGGGATCGGCGGGGTGGCGGGAAGCGTGGCCGCCGGGCCGCTGGTGGACCGTACGGGGAAGGCCGCGGCCCTGGTCGGCGGGGTGCTGGTGACGGTCGCCGTGGCCCAGGTGCTGCTGCCGGTGCTGGCCTCCGCCGCGCTGCCGGGCGCGGCCGCGGCCCTGGTGCTCTGGGGCGCGGCGGGCTGGGCGCTCCAGGTGCCGCAGCAGCACCGGCTGCTCGCCCTGCGTGACGACCGCGGCACGGTCGCCCTCGCCCTGAACAATTCGGCCCTCTACCTGGGCAGCGCGGTCGGCTCGGCGCTGGGCGGGCTGGCCCTCGCGGCGGGGGCCGAGGGGTACATGCTGCCGTGGGCGGCGGGTGGTGTCGCGGGCCTCGGACTCGTGCTCCACCTGTGGGCGGGCCGCCGCTCCCGGCACGCCGCGCGCGTCGGTACCCTTGGCGGTTATGAGCACTCTTGAGCCCGAGCGCGGGGCAGGTACGGGGACCCTCGTAGAGCCGACGCCGCAGACGTCGCACGGCGACGGCGACCACGAGCGCTACGCCCACTACGTCCAGAAGGACAAGATCATGGCGAGCGCGCTCGACGGCACCCCCGTCGTCGCCCTCTGCGGCAAGGTCTGGGTCCCGGGCCGTGACCCGAAGAAGTACCCGGTCTGCCCCATGTGCAAGGAGATCTACGAGTCCATGGGCGCCGGTGGCGACAAGGACAAGGGCGGCAAGGACGGCGGCAAGAAGTAGTCCGTCCGGCCGGAGCCGGCGCGCTGCCGCGCGGCTCCCGCCCGCCCTGCGCGTGTCCGGCCCGTTCCCGTACGAGGAGCGGGCCGCGCGCGTTGTGCCGTGGTACCGAGGCCCGGTCCCCGTGTGGGGGCCGGGCCTCGGCCGTACGGTGCGGGGCGCGTCAGTCGCGCCAGGGGGTGAGGTTGAAGATGTCGCCGCTCTCGGCGTTGGCGACGCACTGGTTCGGATAGGTGCGCTGGTAGTAGGTCGTCTTGCCGCGCCACGTGCCGTGGGCGACGACCGTGACCGGCTGGTAGATCCGCGGACAGGCGCGGTGCTCCGCCGGGACGCGGGTGTAGTCGCCGTTGGCCATGGCCAGCTTGAGGCAGGCCCCCGCCGGGTCCGGATGGTCGCCGCCGGCCGGGAAGCAGTACAGGTGGGCGGCGGCGAGGAGGGGCCCGGAGGGGTCGGTGCCCTCGTGGACGGCGATGTGCTGGCGGCCGCCGGTCTGCGGCTGGGCGTGCGCGGCGGCGGGGATGGCCGCGAGGGGCAGCAGCCCCAGGGCGGCGGCGGTCAGCAGGGCGGTGCGTACGGGTCTGGCGCGCATGGATGCGGTCGGTCCTTTGTGTGAAGTGCGGCTGGGTGCTGCTGTCAGGGGCTGCGGCCGGGAGCCGGTTCCTCGCGGGGCGCCCGGTGCTGCTTCTGGTAGCAGAGGAGGGACATCTGATTCATAGATAGACGTACCGGGACCAAACGGCCGCGATTGTGGGCCAGTGGCGGCGTGTCGCCCGCGCCGTTGCCTGATCGGCTCTTGTCGGGGAGCGTCGGCGCGCTTAGCCTCCTGAGGATTGTGCATGGCGAAACGCCCGTTGCGTATGCTGCAACGTTCCTTCAGGGGGTCCCCAATGCAGCTCTCCGCCCGAACAGCCGCCCGCGCGGCAGCACTTGTCCTCGCCGTCGCCACCGCCGCCGGCTGCGCCCCGTCCACCTCCGGCGGCGGCGCCAAGGAGGACGCGAAGACCGGCACGCTGCGGGTCTGGCTCTTCCAGGAGGTCAACAACAAGCCCAAGGAAGCGGTCGTCGGCAAGGCGGTGGCCGACTTCGAGGCCGCGCACCAGGGCGCCGACGTCAAGGTCGACTACATCCCGGTCGACACCCGCGCCCAGCGCATCAAGGCCGCCTTCAACGACCCCAAGAGCGCCCCCGACGTGATCGAGTACGGGAACACCGACACCGCCGGGTACGTGCAGGACGGCGGACTGGCCGACGTCAGCCAGGAGTTCGGCGCCTGGAAGGAGGCCAAGGACACCGATCCCACCGCCAGGCAGTCGGTGACCGTGGACGGCAAGATCTACGGCGCGCCCCTGTTCGTCGGCGTACGGGCGCTGTACTACCGCACCGACGTGTTCAAGGAGCTGGGCATCGCCGTGCCCACCACCCAGGACGAGGTCGCCGCTGCCGCGCGCAAGATCCGCGCGGAGCGGCCCGAGCTGTACGGGATCGCCGTCGGCGGCGCGTACACCTACGGCGCGCTGCCCTTCCTCTGGGCGCACGGCGGCGAGCTGGCCACCGGACAGGGCAAGGACTTCACCGCCGCCGTGAACAGCGAGAAGTCGCAGGCGGGCATCAAGGCGTACACGGACCTCTTCGGCGACGCCAACTGCCCGGCCGCCAAGTGCGCGGAGATGGGCGGCAACGACACCGTCGCCGCCTTCGCCGCCGGCAAGGCGGGCATGGCAATCGGCGGCGACTTCAGCCACCAGGCCATGGAGGACGGCAAGGTGAAGGGCAAGTACGCGGTGGTGCCGCTGCCCGGCACCACCAAGGGCTCGATCGCCCCGGCCTTCGCGGGCGGCAACAACATCGGTGTCCTGAAGAGCAGTTCGCACCGCACGCTGGCGGTGGACCTGATGAAGCGGCTGGCCGGCAAGGACACCCAGCGGCGGCTGTTCGACGCGATGGGCTTCCTGCCGACGTACGCCGACGTACGGGCCGAGGCGGCGAAGAAGCAGCCGTTCGTCAAGCCCTTCGTGCGGACGCTGGAAGCGGGTGCCAAGTTCGTGCCGGTCACCCCGGCCTGGGCCGCCATCGACGCCTCGCTGGTACTGCCGACGATGTACCAGGAGATCGTCAGCGGCCGGAAGAACGTCGCCACGGCGTCCGGTGACGCGGCCAAGAAGATGGACGAGGCGTTCAAGAAGTGACGCTCACGGTCAAGGAAGCACGCGCCGGGGGCGGCCGGACGCCGCTCACCGGCGCCCGCCGCGGACGGCCGCCGTCCCGCCGCGGGAGCCGCTGGACACCGTGGCTCTACCTCGCGCCCGCGCTGGTCGTCCTGGGCGGACTGCTGGTCTACCCGATCTACCAGCTCGGTCTGATCTCGTTCCTCCAATACACCCAGGCCCAGGTCAGCGGCGGCGAACCGACCAGCTTCCAGGGGCTGGCGAACTACGCCGAACTGTTCGGGGACGGCCAGTTCTGGCAGGTGCTGCTCGCCACCGTGCTGTTCGCCGCGGCCTGCGTGGTGTGCACGCTGGCGGTCGGCTGCTCGTTCGCGGTCCTGCTCACCCGGATCCGGGCGGTGCCGCGGCTGGCCCTGATGCTGGCCGCGCTCGGCGCCTGGGCCACCCCCGCCATCACCGGCTCCACCGTCTGGGTCTTCCTCTTCGACCCGGACTTCGGGCCGGTCAACCGGGTGCTGGGCCTCGGCGACCTGTCCTGGACCTACGGGCGCTACAGCGCCTTCGCGCTGGTCCTGATGGAAGTCGTGTGGTGCTCGTTCCCGTTCGTGATGGTGACCGTCTACGCGGGCATCCGGGCCATCCCGGGCGAGGTCCTGGAGGCCGCGGCCCTGGACGGCGCGTCGCAGTGGCGCATCTGGCGCTCGGTCATGGCGCCGATGCTGCGGCCGATCCTGGTCGTCGTCACCATCCAGTCCGTCATCTGGGACTTCAAGGTCTTCACCCAGATCTACGTGATGACCAACGGCGGCGGCATCGCCGGGCAGAACCTCGTACTGAACGTGTACGCCTACCAGAAGGCGTTCGCCTCGTCCCAGTACAGCCTGGGCTCGGCCATCGGCATCGTGATGCTGCTGGTCCTGCTGGCCGTCACGCTCGTCTACCTGCGCCTGCTGCGCCGACAGGGGGAGGAACTGTGAGTACGGCCCGTGAGGGAACGGCGCGTACGGCCCGTACGCCGCGGAACCGGGTGGCCACGGCCCGTACGCCGCTGATCCGGCGGCCGTGGCGGCTGGCCGCCGAGGCGGGCGCGCTGCTGCTCGCCGCAGCCGTGGCCTTCCCCCTTTACTGGATGGTGCTGTCCGCCTTCAAACCGGCGGGCGAGGTGCAGTCCACCGAGCCGCTGCCCTGGACGCTGCACCCCTCGCTGGACGCCTTCCGGCGCGTCTTCCAGCAGCAGGACTTCGGGCGGTACTTCCTCAACAGCCTGTTCGTGGCGGGTGTCGTCGTGATCGCCTCCGCGGTGATCGCCTTCCTGGCGGCGACGGCCGTCACCCGATTCCGCTTCCGGTTCCGCACCACCCTGCTGATCATGTTCCTGGTCGCGCAGATGGTGCCGGTCGAAGCGCTGACCATCCCGCTCTTCTTCCTGATGCGCGACGTCGGCGACGCCGTACCGGGCATCGGCCTGAACACCCTCGGCTCACTGATCCTGCCGCACCTCGCCTTCTCCCTGCCCTTCGCGATCTGGATGCTGCGCGGCTTCGTCAAGGCCGTACCCGAGGCGCTGGAGGAGGCCGCCTGTCTGGACGGCGCGTCCCGCTCGCGCTTCCTGTGGCAGATCCTCTTCCCGCTCGTCTTCCCCGGCCTCGTCGCCACCAGCGTCTTCTCCTTCATCAGCACCTGGAACGACTTCCTCTTCGCCAAGTCCTTCATCATCAGCGCGACGGAGAACTCCACGCTCCCGATGGCCCTGCTGGTCTTCTTCAAGCCGGACGAGAACGACTGGGGCGGGATCATGGCGGCGTCGACCGTGATGACCGTGCCCGTGCTGGTGTTCTTCGTGCTCGTCCAGCGCAGGCTGGTGTCGGGCCTCGGCGGCGCGGTGAAGGACTGACGACGCTCTTGACCGCGCGCACCACTCCCGCCCCCCTTCAAGCCCACGACGGAAGGCTCAGCACATGGACGACGCAGTGACGGCGGACGCCGCCCGGGCGGCGACCGGCCTGATACCGCAGCCACGCGAAACCCGCCCGGACGACGGCGCGTTCCTCCTCGGTCCGGGCACCGTCCTGGACGCGGGACCCGGTACGGAGACCACCGCCGCCTGGCTGCGCGGCACCGTCGGCGCCGCGACCGGCCTGCCGCTGCCGCCCGGCGGCGGAGGGCGGAACCGTACGGAAACCGGCGGGGACGGTACGGACCGCGACGGCTCCGGCAGCGGCGTCGTCCGCCTGCGCGTCGACGCGGACACCGCCGACGCGCTCGGCCCCGAGGGCTACCGGCTGACCGTCGACCACAACGGCGTCACCCTCCTCGGCGGCGGCGCGGCAGGCACCTTCTGGGGCGCCCAGACGCTGCGGCAGCTGCTCGGACCCGACGCGCACCGCCGCGCGCCCCTGCGCCCCGGCCACCACTGGCCCGTACCGGCCGTACGCGTCGAGGACGCGCCCCGCTTCGCCTGGCGCGGCATGATGCTCGACGTCGCACGGCACTTCCTGCCGAAGGACGGCGTGCTGCGCTACATCGACCTGCTCGCCGCCCACAAACTCAACGTCCTGCACCTCCACCTCACCGACGACCAGGGCTGGCGCATCGAGATCGAGCGCTACCCGCGGCTGACCGAGGCCGGCGCCTGGCGGGAGCGCACCAAGCTCGGCCACCGGGCCTCACCCCTGTGGGACGACCGTCCGCACGGCGGCTACTACACCCAGGACGACATCCGCGAGATCGTCGCCTACGCCGCCGCGCGGCATATCTCCGTCGTCCCGGAGATCGACATCCCGGGCCACTCGCAGGCCGCCATCGCGGCATACCCGGAACTGGGCAACACCGACGTCATCGACACCAACTCCCTCAAGGTCTGGGACACGTGGGGCGTCAATCCGAATGTACTGGCGCCCACTGACAACACCCTGCGCTTCTACGAAGGGGTCCTGGAGGAGGTCCTCGCCCTCTTCCCCTCCCGCTTCGTGCACATCGGCGGCGACGAGTGCCCCAAGGACCAGTGGCGCGCGTCGCCGTACGCCCAGGCCCGCATCGAGGAACTGGGCGTGGGCGACGAGGACGGCCTGCAGAGCTGGTTCATCCGCCACTTCGACCGCTGGCTCGCCGACCGCGGCCGCCGCCTGATCGGCTGGGACGAGATCCTCGAAGGCGGCCTGGCGCCGGGCGCCGCGGTGTCCTCCTGGCGCGGCTACGCGGGCGGCATCGCCGCCGCGCAGGCGGGCCACGACGTGGTCATGTGCCCCGAACAGCAGGTCTATCTGGACCACCGGCAGCACGACGGCCCCGACGAGCCCGTGCCGATCGGCTACGTACGGACCCTGGAGGACGTCTACCGCTTCGAGCCGGTACCGCCCCGGCTGACCCCGGAACAGGCCGCCCACGTGCTCGGCACCCAGGCCAACGTCTGGACCGAGGTGATGGAGACCCCGCAGCGCCTCGACTACCAGGTCTTCCCGCGGCTCGCCGCGTTCGCCGAGGTCGCCTGGTCCGAGCTGCCGCCGCCCGCGGAGCGCGACCACGCCGGATTCACCCGCCGGATGGCCGCCCACTACCGCCGCCTGGACGCCCTCGGCGTCGACTACCGGCCGCCCGGCGGCCCCCTCCCGTGGCAGCGGCGCCCCGGGTTGCTCGGACGCCCGATCGAGGGGTCGCCCCCAAACGTGTGAGCCGGGGCGGATGCGGGCGGCCGGAGCGGCCGGTTGCTGGGACGGTGGTTCCCGCGCAACGCACTCACGGCGGTCAAGGTGATGTATGTCCGGTAAGTCCCTCGGAGCGCGCCCGCCCGCGCGCTCCACGGCCCCCGGCCGCCGGCGCCCGCGGGCACGGCGGAGCCCCACTCCGCTTCGCGTCCCGAACATCCCGTACGTCCCGAACACCGGCCATGTCCCGCGCCGGCGGCGCCCGATGCCGTGCGAGCGCGCCCCGAAGGCGGGCCCTGGCGCCGCGGGCCTGCAAAGATGTGCCAGAGTTGCCACGTCCGGACCGTGAGCACGTACCGTACGGCGGAGCGGAACAGCCGGGACACCGGGGAAGGGGCAGCTGGGTTGACCACGCACGCACCGCAGGCTTCGTCATCCGTGGCGTTGCCGGCCTCGCTCGACGAGGCCGTGGCGGCGCTCACCGCCATGCCCACCGCCGTGCCCGTAGCGGGCGGTACGGACCTGATGGCCGCCGTCAACTCCGGGCTGCTGCGGCCCGCGGGCCTGGTGGGCCTCGGCCGGATCAGCGAGATCCGCGGCTGGCAGTACCAGGACGGCCACGCCCTCCTCGGCGCCGGACTGACCCTCGCGCGGATGGGCCGCCCCGACTTCGCCGCCCTCATCCCGGGCCTGGCCGCCGCGGCGCGCGCGGCCGGCCCCCCGCAGGTGCGCAACGCGGGCACCCTCGGCGGCAACATCGTCACCTCCGCCCCCACCGGCGACACCCTCCCCGTGCTCGCCGCCCTCGAAGCCAACCTGGTCATCGCCGGGCCCGGCGGCGCCCGCCGCGAGATCCCGGTCAGCCACCTGCTGGCCGGCCGCGAGATGCTGCGCCCCGGCGAACTCGTCGGCTACGTACGGGTGCCGCTGCTGCACGCCCCGCAGACCTTCCTGAAGGCCACCGGCCGCACCGGCCCCGGCCGCGCGACCGCCTCGGTGGCCCTCGTCCTCGACCCCGCGCGGCGCGGTGTGCGCTGCGCGGTCGGCGCGGTGGCCGCCATGCCGCTGCGGCCCCTGGAGGCCGAGGAGTGGGTGGCCTCCATCATCGACTGGGACGGCGAACGCACCCTGGTCCCCGAGGCGCTGGCCGCCTTCGGCGACTACGTCGCCGCCGCCTGCATCCCCGACCCGCCCCCGCCGCCGGACGGCACCGAGCCGCAGACCCTGCCGCCCGCCGCGCTGCACCTGCGCCGTACGGTGGCGGCCCTGGCCCGCCGAGCACTTGGGAGGGCGCTCTCGTGAGCGACGCCGACAGCCCCGACCGTCCCGACGGGCGCAACAGCCCCGAGGACACCCAGCCGCTGCGCGTGGTGCGGCCGCAGGACCGGCAGCGGTGGGAGCCGCTGCCCCAGGGCAACGAGTACGAGCAGGAGGCCACCGCCTTCGTCCAGCTCCCGGACGGCTTCACCAGCGGCCCGTACCCGGGCGGTTACGGCTACCCCGCCTACCCGGACCCCCACCAGGCCCCCGGCGCGCCGGACGGCCACGGCGGCGTGCCCGGCCACGACGGATACGGCGCCGACCCGCTCGCCGCGCCCGGCCACGGCTACACCCCGCCGTCCTCCTTCGCGCCGCCGGCCCCGGGCGCGGCCACCGACCCGGCGGCCACCGGCCAGTGGACGATGCCGTTCGCGGACGCCCCGGCCACCGGCCTGCCCGCGCACGGCATGCCGGACCCCGGCCCGCACGGCCACTACACCGACGCCGGCCAGGACGCCGCGTCCCGCGACGCCTGGCCGGGCGCGGACGGCGGCAGCGGCACCACCGGCCAGTGGGCGATCCCCACCGCCCCGGACGAGGTGCTGGAGGAGTCCGGCGAGTACCTCCTCGGCGACGACCGCAACCCGGCCTCCGGTTACGGGAACGCGTACGGCCACGTCGAACACGGGCACCTCCCCGCCGACCCGGCCGCGACCGGGCACTGGAACTTCACCACGGACCAGCACCCGGGCGCCGGCCACCTGCCGTACGACCAGCCCGCACACCAGCCGCAGCAGCACCGGTCACCGCAGCAGCACCGGCCGGCGGACCAGGTGACGCCCGGTTACGACCCGGCCCACGGGGTGCCTCCGGCGAGCGAAGGCCCGTACGAGGGCGGCACGTTGGGCGGCGGCAACTGGTCGCTGCCCGCCGACGCGCTGGCGCAGTGGCCGCCGGCGCCGCGTGAGGAGGTGCGGCCGGAGCCGGAGCCGGCCCCTGAGCCGGAGGCCGAAGCTCCGGAGGCCGAAGCTCCGGATGACGTCCCGGCCGATGCGCAGGGGAAAGCTCCTGCGGATGACGAAGCGGGTACGGCTGAGGCGGGTACGGCTAAGGCGGATACGGCTGAGGCGCACCCCGAGGCGCCTGCTGACGTGCGTACGGAGGCCGGTACGGGCGAGCCCGGCCCGGCCGAAGCCCGTACGGACACCACCGCCGACACCGGCGACGCCTCGGACGTACTCGACGAGGCCGTCCCCGAAGCCGCGCCGGAACCCGCCCCCGCCCCGGCCCCGGACGACATCGAGGCGGCCCCCCAGGCAGCCCCCGAGGTGGCCTCCGACACCGCGGCCTCCGAGGCTGCCTCCGACGTTCCGGCCTCCGACGCCCTGCCGACTCCGGAGCCCGTCGCGGTCCCGGGCGCGCCCGCCGCGCCGGAAGCGGACGTGCCCGTAACGGAAGCGCCCGAGGAAGCTCCCGCCGAACCCACGGATCAGCAGGACGCGACCCCGCAGCCCGAGCCCGAGTCCGCTTCCGAAGCACCGGCCCCGACGGCGGACCCGGCCGCAGCCGACCCCGTCCCCGCCACCACCCCCGAACCAGCCCCCGACCCTGACCCCACCACCCTCCCCACCCCCCACGACGAACACCCCCACATCTCCTACGTCCTGACCGTGAACGGCACCGACCGCCCGGTCACCGACGCCTGGATCGGCGAGTCGCTGCTGTACGTGCTGCGCGAGCGCCTCGGGCTCGCCGGGGCCAAGGACGGCTGTTCGCAGGGGGAGTGCGGGGCCTGTTCCGTACAGGTCGACGGGCGGCTCGTGGCGTCGTGCCTGGTGCCCGCCGCGACCACCGCGGGCAGCGAGGTCCGTACGGTCGAGGGCCTGGCCCGGAACGGCGCGCCCTCCGACGTGCAGCGCGCCCTGGCCGAGTCCGGCGCCGTCCAGTGCGGCTTCTGCATCCCCGGCATGGCGATGACCGTCCACGACCTGCTGGAGGGCAACCACGCGCCCACCGAGCTGGAGACGCGTCAGGCGCTGTGCGGCAACCTGTGCCGCTGCTCGGGCTACCGGGGCGTGCTCGACGCGGTCAACGAGGTCGTCCGCAACCGTGCCGACGCCGCGGCGGCCGCCGAAGAGGCCGCGGCCGCCGCCCCCGACGAGCCCGGCACCCCGCGCATCCCGCACCAGGCGGGCCCCGCCGATCCGCAGGGCCCCGCATCCCACGGCCACCACCCCCACGGGCCGCACCCCCACGGCCCGGGCGCAGATCCGCAGTCCGGAGGCTCCGCATGACCGGCACACCCGAGGGCGGCGCCGTCACCGCCACGCCCGCCGCGGGCGTCCCCCTCCCCGCCGAGCCGCCGCCGCACGGCCTCGGCGTCTCCCTGCCGTCCGCGGACGCCCCCGCCAAGACGGAGGGCGTCTTCCCGTACGCCTCCGACCTGTGGGCCGAGGGCCTGCTGTGGGCGGCGGTGCTGCGCTCCCCGCACGCCAGCGCCCGCATCCTGTCGGTGGACACCGGACCGGCCGCCGAGATGCCGGGCGTACGGGCCGTCGTCACGCACGCGGACGTGCCGGGCGACCCCGGGCACGGCCGGGGCACGCCCGACCGCCCGGTCTTCGCCCACGACGTGGTCCGCCACCACGGCGAGCCGATCGCCGCCGTCGCCGCCGACCACCCCGACACCGCCCGGCTGGCGGCGGCCGCCATCGCCGTCGAGTACGAGGTACTGGAGCCGGTCACCGACCCGCAACTCGCCTTCGAGGCCGAGCCGCTGCACCCGGACGGCAACCTGATCCGGCACATCCCGCTGCACTTCGGCGACCCCGAGGTGGTGGGCGAGACCATCGTCGAGGGCCTGTACCGCATCGGCCGCCAGGACCCGGCGCCGATCGGCGCCGAGGCCGGGCTCGCGGTGCCGCGCCCGGACGGCGGCGTCGAGATCTACACCGCCTCCACCGACCCGCACGCCGACCGCGACCTGGCCGCCGCCTGCTTCGGGCTGGCGCCGGAACGGGTCCGTATCGTCGTGACGGGCGTGCCCGGCGCCACCGCGGACCGCGAGGACCCGGGCATGCAGCTCGCCCTCGGACTGCTCGCCCTGCGCACCGGCTGCCCGGTCAAACTGACCGCCACCCGCGAGGAGTCCTTCCTCGGCCACGCCCACCGCCACCCCACCCTCCTGCGCTACCGCCACCACGCGGACGCCGAGGGCAAGCTGGTCAAGGTCGAGGCGCAGATCCTGATGGACGCCGGCGCGTACGCGGACACCTCCGCCGAGGCGCTGGCCGCCGCCGTCTCCTTCGCCTGCGGTCCGTACGTCGTCCCGCACGCCTTCGTCGAGGGCTGGGCGGTCCGGACGAACAACCCGCCGTCCGGGCACCTGCGCGGCGAGGGCGCGATGCAGGTGTGCGCCGCCTACGAAGGCCAGATGGACAAGCTGGCCGCCAAGCTCGGCATGGACCCGGCCGAGCTGCGGCTGCGCAACGTCATGGCCACCGGCGACCTGCTGCCCACCGGCCAGACCGTCACCTGCCCGGCGCCGGTCGCCGAACTGCTGCGCGCCGTCAAGGACGAGCCGCTGCCCGAACTCCCCAAGGACACCCCCGAGGAGGACTGGCTGCTGCCCGGCGGCCTGGAGGGCGCGGGCGAGCCGTCCGCGGTGCGCCGCGGCGTCGGCTACGCGCTCGGCATGGTCCACATGCTCGGCGCGGAGGGCGCCGACGAGGTCTCCACCGCCACGGTCAAGGTCAGCGGCTCCGTCGCCACCGTGCTGTGCGCCGCGGTCGAGACCGGCTCCGGCTTCTCCACCCTCGCGCGCCAGATCGTCCAGGAGACCCTGGGCATCGACGAGGTGCACGTGGCCCCGGTGGACACCGACCAGCCGCCCGCCGGGCGCGCCTGCCACGGTCGGCACACCTGGGTCTCCGGCGGCGCCGTCGAACGCGCCGCCAAGATGGTGCGCACCCAGCTCCTCCAGCCCCTCGCCCACAAGTTCGGCATGTCCACCGAACTCCTCCAGATCGCCGACGGCAAGATCACCTCGTACGACGGGGTGCTCAGCACCACCGTCGCCGAGGCCCTCGACGGCAAGGAACTCTGGGCCACCGCCCAGTGCCGCCCCCACCCGACCGAGCCCCTGGACGAGACCGGCCAGGGCGACGCCTTCGTGGGTCTGGCCTTCTGCGCCATCCGCTGCGTCGCGGACGTCGACATCGAACTCGGCACCGTCCGCGTCGTCGAGATGACCGTCGCCCAGGACGTCGGCCGGGTCCTCAACCCCCGCCAGCTCCGCGCCCGTATCGAAGCCGGCGTGACCCAAGGCCTCGGCGCGGCCCTCATGGAGAACCTCCGCACCACCCGCGGCCAGATCCGCCACCCCGACCTCACCGGCTACGCCCTGCCCACGGCCCTCGACGCCCCCGACATCCGCATCGTCAAACTCGTCGAGGAACGCGACGTGGTGGCCCCCTTCGGCGCCAAACCGGCCAGCGCCGTCCCCGTCGTCACCTCCCCGGCCGCCGTGGCCTCCGCCGTACGCGCCGCCACCGGCCGCCCGATAGGCCGCCTCCCGATCCGCCCGCAGGCGGCGGTGGCGCAGGTGGCGCAGCAGTAGCCGCGCCGAACGCGCGTGAAGGCGGCCCCGTACGCGTACGGGGCCGCCTTCATCCATGACCGAGGCCGTGATCGGATTCGAACCGACGTAACCGGATTTGCAGTCCGGCCCCTCAACCGCTCGGGCACACGGCCGTGTTGGTGAGCTGGTTCGAGACTAGGCCGCGGGGCCGGGGGAGGGGCAAGGGTTCCGGGCGGGGTGCCATGAGGTTGCAATGTGGTGTTCACGGGTCCGGGGCGGGGTGGGCGAAGGAACGGATCATCGATTCGATGGCGTGGAGCGGGAGTACGTGGTCCACGGCGCCGGATTGCAGGGTGGCCTCGGGCATGCCGGGGTACTGGGCGGTGTCCGGGTCCTGGACGACCACGGTGCCGCCGCGGTCCTTGACGGCCTGCGCGCCCTGGGCGCCGTCGCAGCCCGTACCGCTGAGCACGAAGACCCAGGCGCGCTGCCCGTAGTGCTCGGCGAGTGAGGTGAACAGCCGGTCAGCCGCGGGCCTGACCCTGTTCACGCGCGCCGTGTCGGCCAGCCGCAGTGTGCCGTCCGGCTCGATGAGCAGGTGGCGGTCGGGGGGTGCCAGGTAGACGCGGCCGGGGGCGGCCCGTTCGCCGTCCCGGGCCATGGTGACCGGCACCCGGGTCTTCCGCTGGAGGACGGAGTCGAGCACCGTGCGGTGCCGCGGGCTCAGGTGCTGTACCACCAGCATCGGTACCGGTGGGCCCGAGGTGAACGAGCCGAACAGCTCCAGCAGCGCGAACACCCCTCCCGCGGAGGCGGCGATGGCCACTACGGCACAGCTTTCGTCGATGCGTTCCGGCGGCGCCATATCGGGAGCCTAGGGGAGTGCCTTGCGGGGCGACACACCCAGGCGACGTACCCGAGTGCCCCCCGGGGCGGCGCACCTAGTTCCAACGGCCGAGACGATCTCCGTCCCGCGACAGGGGCGCGGTCGGGTTGTGCCTCTTACGCTGACCGCATGACTGCCGTGGACCCGCGTGATGCCCTCGATGATCCCCGGCCGGCTCCGGGCCGGACCCCGGTTCCGGCCCAGGCCGCCGCGCCGCCCGATCCGTCCCCTGGCGGTGTGCTCGGGCGGCGCTACCGGGCGCTGACGCTCGGCATCATCTCCGTCGTCTCGCTCATCGCCTTCGAGGCGAGCGCGGTGAACACCGCCATGCCGGCTGTCGGCCAGGCCCTGGACGGGATCGAGCTGTACGCGTTCGCCTTCTCCGCGTACTTCACGGCGAGCCTGTTCGCGATGGCGCTGTCGGGGGAGTGGTGCGACCGGGGCGGGCCGCTCGCACCCCTGTTCACCGGGATCGCCACCTTCGGCGCGGGGCTGGTGGTCGCGGGGTCGGCGCAGCAGATGTGGCTGTTCGTGGCCGGGCGCGGGGTGCAGGGGATCGGGGGCGGGCTGGTGATCGTCGCCCTCTACGTCGTGGTCTCCCGCGCGTATCCGGAGGCGCTGCGGCCGTCCGTGCTCGCGGCCTTCTCGGCGGCCTGGGTGCTGCCCGTGATCGTCGGGCCGCTCGTCGCCGGGTCGGTCACCGAGCAGCTGGGCTGGCGCTGGGTGTTCCTGTCCATACCCGTACTCGTGCTGCTGCCGCTCACGGTCATGCTGCCCGCGCTGCGCAAGCTGCCGCCCCGCAAGGGGGAGGAGCGGATGGACCGGCGCCGCATCCTGCTCGCCCTGGCGGTGGCCGTGGGCGCCGGGCTCCTTCAGTACGCGGCGCAGCGGCGCGACTGGATCGCCGTGCTGCCCGTGGCCGCCGGGCTCGCCCTGCTGGTGCCCGCCGTCGTACGGCTGCTGCCCAGGGGGACGTTCCGGGCGGCCCGCGGGCTGCCGTCCGTCGTTCTGATCCGCGGGCTGGCGGCCGGCTCACTGCTCGCCGCCGAGAGCTTCATCCCGCTGATGCTCGTCACGGAGCGCGGTCTGTCGACCACGCTGGCCGGGCTCTCGCTGACCGGCGGCGGCCTCACCTGGGCCCTGGGCTCGTACACCCAGAGCCGGCCGCGCCTGGAACCGTACCGGGAGCGGATCATGGGGATCGGGATGGTGCTGATGACGGCGGCGATCCTGATCGTGCCGCTGGTGCTCGTCCCCGGCGTGCCGGTGTGGATCGTGGCGGTGGCGTGGGTCGTGGCCGGGTACGGCATGGGGCTGAACATCTCCAGCGGGAGTGTGCTGCTGCTGAAGCTGTCGCCGCCGGAGGAGGCGGGCAGCAACTCGGCCTCGCTCCAGGTCTCGGACGCCCTCGGCAACATCACGTTCGTCGGGATCAGCGGGCTGCTGTTCAGCGCCTTCGGCGGCGGCGCGGTCGACACGCACGCCACGCCGGACGTGACCAACGCCGCATCCGGGCAGCCCGCCGCCTTCGCCGCGGTCTTCGTCACCATGGCGGCCGTGGCCCTCACCGGATCGTGGGTGGCCACGCGTCTGAAGCCCGCCGGTGACGGGCGCGCGCCGGCCGCCCGCGGCGGCGGGAGGACGGCGCCGGTGCCCGGGCCGCGCACGCCGGAGGCCTCCGCGGAGCGTTAGGCTGACGCGGTTGCCGATCGCCGAGCCAGCCCGACGGAGACCGTGACTACCACCACCAGCGCCACCAACAACCACCACCTGTCCCCGGCCTTCCCCGGACGGGCCCCCTGGGGTACCGCCAACAAGCTGCGCGCCTGGCAGCAGGCCGCGATGGACCGGTACATCCAGACGCAGCCGCGCGACTTCCTCGCGGTCGCGACGCCCGGCGCGGGCAAGACCACCTTCGCGCTCACCCTCGCCTCCTGGCTGCTGCACCACCACGTCGTGCAGCAGGTGACCGTGGTCGCGCCCACCGAGCACCTGAAGAAGCAGTGGGCGGAGGCCGCCGCCCGCGTAGGCATCAAGCTGGACCCGGAGTACAGCGCGGGTCCGCTCGGCCGGGAGTACCACGGCATCGCGATCACGTACGCGGGTGTCGGCGTGCGTCCGATGCTGCACCGCAACCGCATCGAGCAGCGCAAGACGCTGGTCATCCTCGACGAGATCCACCACGCCGGTGACTCCAAGTCCTGGGGCGAGGCGTGCCTGGAGGCGTTCGAGCCGGCCACCCGGCGGCTCGCGCTGACCGGTACACCGTTCCGCTCCGACACCAACCCGATCCCCTTCGTGACGTACGAGGAGGGCGACGACGGCATCCGGCGCAGCGCCGCCGACTACACGTACGGCTACGGCAACGCGCTCGGCGACGGCGTCGTGCGCCCGGTGATCTTCCTGTCGTACAGCGGCAACATGCGCTGGCGCACCAAGGCCGGCGACGAGATCGCGGCCCGGCTCGGCGAGCCGATGACCAAGGACGCCGTCTCCCAGGCCTGGCGCACCGCGCTGGACCCGCGCGGCGACTGGATGCCCAAGGTCCTCAAGGCCGCCGACCAGCGGCTGACCGAGGTCCGCAAGGCGATACCGGACGCCGGCGCGCTGGTGATCGCCTCCGACCAGGAGCAGGCCCGCGCGTACGCCAAGCTGATCCGCGAGATAACGGGCGAGGGCGCCACCCTCGTCCTGTCCGACGACAGCGGCGCCTCGCAGCGCATCGACGACTTCTCGCGCTCCGACGACCGGTGGATGGTCGCGGTCCGCATGGTGTCCGAGGGCGTCGACGTCCCGCGCCTCGCGGTCGGCGTGTACGCGACGACCATCTCCACCCCGCTGTTCTTCGCGCAGGCCGTGGGCCGCTTCGTACGGTCCCGCAAGCGCGGCGAGACCGCGTCCGTCTTCCTGCCCACCGTGCCCTCGCTGCTCTCCTTCGCCAACGAGATGGAGGTCGAGCGCGACCACGTCCTGGACAAGCCGAAGAAGGACGGTGAGGAGGACCCGTACGCCGAGTCCGAGAAGGAGATGGACGAGGCCAACAAGCAGCAGGACGAGGACACCGGGGAGCAGGAGCAGTTCTCGTTCGAGGCGCTGGAGTCCGAGGCGGTCTTCGACCGGGTGCTCTACGACGGCGCCGAGTTCGGCATGCAGGCGCACGCGGGCAGCGAGGAGGAGCAGGACTACCTCGGCATCCCCGGACTGCTGGAGCCGGACCAGGTGCAGATGCTGCTCCAGAAGCGGCAGGCGCGGCAGATCGCGCACAGCAAGAAGAAGCCGGCCGAGGAGGCCGACCTGCTGGAGCTGCCCGCCGAGCGGCGCCCGGTGGTCACGCACAAGGAGCTGCTGGAGTTGCGCAAGCAGCTGAACACCCTGGTCGGCGCGTATGTCCACCAGAGCGGCAAGCCGCACGGCGTGATCCACACCGAGCTGCGCCGGGTGTGCGGCGGCCCGCCGAGCGCGGAGGCCACCGCCGGGCAGCTCAACGAGCGGATCAAGAAGGTACGGGAGTGGGCCACGCGCATGAAGTGAGGTGACCGGCCCGGACACCGGTTCGGGCCGCGGCCTTCCGGCGGGGCGGGGCAGCGTACGGCGACCGGCCGTGTGCCGCCCCGCCGTCGTGTTTGTGGCCGGGCCTGCGCGCCGTGGCCGGTTGCGCGGGTCTGTGGCCGGGCGTGCGGGTCCGTGACCGGGCGTGCAGGCCGTAGCTGGTCGCGCGGGCCGTGGCCGGACGTGCGGGTGTTGTGACCCAGGCCGAAAGGGTGCCCGCCCCCGGCGCCCCACCGCGCCCGGAGGATCTTCAGGGAATACCGGTCACGGAAGACCGGATTCTGGACGGACTCTTCCGCTGACCGGACCGGCTCGCTACTGTCCCGGTCACGCACACGCCCCGTGGCAGCGCCGCCGCGGAGCGCAGCCGGTGCCATGCGGCCGGCGGCCTCTTTGCGCGCGCTGCCCCGGGACCGGCAGCGCATCCCGCCATGAGCCGCCACTCACCCGAGGAGGGGGCGTCGTGACCGCGGAGACCTCTCAGACGCTCGACCGAGGACTGCGCGTCCTCAAACTGCTCGCCGACACCGACCACGGCCTGACCGTCACGGAGCTGTCCACCAAACTGGGGGTCAACCGGACCGTGGTCTACCGCCTGCTCGCCACACTGGAGCAGCACGCCCTGGTACGCCGTGACATCGGCGGCCGGGCCCGGGTGGGCCTGGGCGTGCTGCGCCTGGGCCGCCAGGTGCATCCGCTGGTGCGCGAGGCGGCGCTGCCCGCCCTGCGCGCGCTGGCCGAGGACATCGGCGCCACCGCCCACCTCACGCTCGTGGACGGTACGGAAGCGCTGGCCGTGGCCGTCGTCGAGCCGTCCTGGACCGACTACCACGTCGCCTACCGCGCGGGTTTCCGGCATCCGCTGGACCGGGGTGCGGCCGGACGGGCGATACTCAAGGCCCGCCAGGGCCATATCGAGGACGCCGGACTGGCCCTGACCCACGGCGAGTTGGAGGCGGGCGCGAGCGGCGCGGCGGCCCCGCTGCTCGGGGTCAGCGGCATCGAGGGCAGCGTCGGCGTGGTGATGCTCGCCGACACGGTGCCGGAGCGGGTCGGGCCCAGAGTGGTCGAGGCGGCCCGCGAGGTGTCCGAAGCGCTGCGTTAGACGCGGGCTCCCGGCGGTGCCCGGCAGGCCGTACCGGACGCCGCCGCCCCGTGGTGACCGGCCCGGTGCACAGGTCATCTAGGGTGGCGGGGTGTCTTCTCGCACTCGCGCCCTCGGGATCTGCACCGCCCTCGTCCTCGCGCTCCTCGCCACCGCGGCCTTCGCGCCGCTGCCGTTCTCGGTCGCCTTCCCCGGTGACACGGCGGACGTGCTCGGCAAGCACAAGGGCAAACAGGTGATCACGATCAGCGGCGCGCCGACCCGCGAGACCAGCGGCCAGCTGCGGATGGCGGCGATCGTGGCGACCGGCCCGGACGCCTCGGTGCGGCTGCCCGACATCATCAGGGGCTGGTTCCGTACGGACCAGGCCGTGATGCCGGTCGAGTCGGTCTACCCGGTCGGCGACACCGCGGAGAAGGCCGTGGAGCACAACCTGAAGGACATGCGCTCCTCCCAGGACGTCGCCACCAAGGCCGCCCTGAACTACCTGCACAAGAGCGACAAGGACGTGCGGGTCAAGCTGGACCTGGGCACGATCGGCGGGCCCAGCGCGGGCCTGCTGTTCTCGCTGGGCATCATCGACAAGCTGGCCGGGGACGGCGAGGGCGGCGACCTGACCGGCGGGCAGAAGATCGCGGGCACCGGAACGATCACCGCGGACGGCAAGGTCGGCGCGGTCGGCGGGGTGGCCCTGAAGACGCAGGCCTCGGGCCGGGACGGCGCCAAGGTCTTCCTCGTCCCCAAGTCGGAGTGCAAGGACGCGCAGGCCGAGCTGCCGGAGGGCATGCGGCTGATCCCCGTCACCACGCTCTCCGGCACGGTGGACGCGCTCAAGGCGCTGAAGTCCGGCGGTACGGTCCCCAGCTGCTGAGCGCGGCCGCGCGAAGGCCCCGGACCCGGCGCCTCAGTCCCCGTCCTCGATGAACCCCTTCTCGATCATCCAGTCCTTGGCGACCTCGCGGGGGTCCTGCCCCTCCACGTCCACCTTCGCGTTCAGCGACTGCGCGACGGCGTTGTCCAGCGCCTTGGTGACCGGCGCCAGGATGTCCGCGATCTGCGGATACTTCCTCATCGTCGCCGCGTTCATCTCGGGCGCCGCGTTGTAGTTGGGGAAGAAGTGCTTGTCGTCCTTGAGGACGTGCAGGCCCATCGCCTTGATCCGGCCGTCGGTCGTGTAGACCTCGCCGAAGGCGCAGGCCCGGCCCTCGGCCACCTGGGTGTAGACGACGCCGCTGCTCATCTTCCTGATGTTGCCGGCCGGGATGTCCATGCCGTACGCCTTGGTCATGCCCGGCAGGCCGTCGTTGCGGGCGGAGAACTCGGCCTCCGCGCACAGCGTGACCGCGCTCGGGTCCTTGCGGGACAGCTCGGCGACGTCCGAGAGCGTCTCGGCCCCGTACCGCTTGTGGTGTGCGGCGTTGAGCGCCAGCGCGTACGTGTTGTTGAGCTTCGACTGCGGCAGCCACTCCACGCCGTTGGCCCGGTCGCCGTCGCGGACCGCCTCCCACTGCTTCCGCGGGTCCGCGATGGGCTTCTCGTGGCCGAGGTGGGTGATCCAGCCGGTGCCGGTGTACTCGTACATGCCGTCCGCCGTACCGGACTTGACCGCCTCGCGGGCGCCGATGGTGCCCTGGATGTTGGTCTTGTCCACGACCGTGGCACCGGCCGCCTTGAAGGCCAGGCCCATGATCTGGCCGAGGATGATGTTCTCGGTGAACTCCTTCGAGGTCACGGTCAGCTCGGCGCCCTTCAGCGGCAGCCCCCGGCCGACCGTGCCGGGCCGTACGTCGTCGCTCATCGGGCTGCCGCTGACCAGGCCGCAGCCGACCGGCCCGGCCGCGGCCAGCAGCAGGCACCCGGCCGCGGCCGGTACGGTACGGCGCCATCGCCGTGCTCCTGAGGTCATTCCTCCCCCACCTCCAGCCCGCGCGGGCGCAGCAGCAGTTCCACGAGGGACGCCAGCCAGTCCACGAGCAGCGCCAGCACCACCGTCAGGACGGAACCGAGCACCAGCACCGGCATGCGCTGGGTGATGATGCCCGCCGAGATCAGGTCGCCGAGTCCGCCGCCACCGCCGAAGGTGGCCAGCGTCGCGGTGCCCACGTTCAGGACCAGCGCGTTGCGCACGCCCGCCAGGATCAGCGGCACCGCCAGCGGGAGTTCGACCCTGCCCAGCACGCCGGCCGCCGACATGCCGATGCCGCGGGCGGCCTCGGTCAGGGTCGGGTCGATGGCCTTCAGGCCCGCGATGGTGTTGGCCAGCACCGGCAGCACGGCGTACAGGACCATGCCGATGACGGCGGCCTCGGGGCCGATGCCGAGCCAGATGACCAGCAGCACCAGCAGGCCCAGGGCGGGCACCGCCTGCCCCAGGTTGGCCGCCGCGACCGCGGCCGGCGCGGCCCGGCGCAGCCCGGCGCGGGTCAGCGCGACGCCCAGCGGCAGCGCGATGACCAGTACGAAGAAGGTCGACACGGCGGTCAGCTGGAGGTGCTGGCGCAGCGCGAGCCACACCTTGCCGCCGTCCACCGCCTGGTGCGCGATCGAGTCCAGGTCCGTACCGCGGAACCACAGCCAGGTGGCGAGCAGCACCGCCGCCAGCACGGCGGGCACCGTGACCACCTTCTTCCAGGTGATCCGGCGCGGCGGCCGGGCGGCCGGCGCCGGGGGCTCCGGCTCGGCCGTCAGGAGCGGCCCGCGCTCCCCGGCGGCCGCGGCCTCGTCGCGGAACCGTACGCCGCGCACCTCGTGCTCGCCCGCCGGCCGCTCGCCCCTCGGCGGCCGGCGTCCGTCCCGGGGGCTCACGCCTTGACCCCGTGCGCGCCGCCCGCCGGATCGACGCCCTCCTGGGCCAGCCGGGTCTGCCGGGAGCGCTGCTCCTCCAGCTCGTGCCGGTGCTCCAGGGCGTCCAGCCGGTCCGCTTCCAGCAGGTCGTGGACGTTGTTCATCAGCGTCTCCATGTCCACCACGCCGATGTACGCGCCGCGCCGCCCGGTCACCGCGACCCGGCCCGCGTTGTCGGTCAGCACCGCCTCCAGCGCGTCGCGCAGCGTCGCGTCGCGGGTGACCGTGTCGTGCACGAGCGTGCCGGCGCGGGCCAGCGAGCCTTTGGCGCGCATCAGGTCGCCGCGGCGCAGCCACTTGTACGGGCGCCGGTGTCTGTCCAGCAGCAGCACCTCGTTGGTGGTGCCGGAGCGCAGCAGGTCGAAGATCGACTGGAGCGGGTCCTCCACGGAGGCGGTGGGGAAGTCGACCACGCCCACGTCCCGTACGCGGGTGAGGTTCAGGCGCTTGAGGGCCGCGCCCGCGCCCACGAAGCCGGAGACGAAGTCGTCGGCGGGGTTGGTGAGGATGGCCTCGGGGGTGTCGAACTGGGCGATGTGCGAGTGCTCGCGCAGCACCGCGATCCGGTCGCCCAGCTTGATCGCCTCGTCGAAGTCGTGGGTGACGAAGACGATCGTCTTGCGCAGCTCGTGCTGGAGCCGGATCAGCTCGTCCTGGAGGTGGTCGCGGGTGATCGGGTCCACCGCGCCGAACGGCTCGTCCATCAGCAGGACCGGCGGGTCGGCGGCCAGCGCCCGCGCCACGCCGACGCGCTGCTGCTGGCCGCCGGACAGCTGCCGCGGGTAGCGGCCGTGGAACTCGCGCGGGTCCAGGCCGACCAGGTCGAGCATCTCCTCGACGCGGCTGTTCACCTTCGCCTTCTTCCAGCCGATCATCTTCGGTACGAGGGCGATGTTCTGCGCGACGGTCATGTGCGGGAACAGGCCGGACGACTGGATCGCGTAGCCGACCTTGCGGCGCAGCCCGACCGGGTCGATGCCGGTCACGTCCTCGTCACCGATCCGGATGGTCCCGGAGGTGGGCTCGATCAGCCGGTTGATCATCTTCAGGGTGGTGGACTTGCCGCACCCCGAGGGCCCGACGAGGATCACCGTCTCGCCCGGCTTGATCTCCATGCTCACGTCGTCGACCGCGGGCGCCGGACTGCCCGGGTACCGCTTGGTCAGGTGCTCCAGCGCGATGCCGGCGCCGGATGCGGTGGTCTCAGGCACGGATCCCCCTGGGAATGGTCAGGCGTCCGATCAGTACGTACGCGGCGTCGAAGAGCAGGGCCAGCACGACGATGCCGAGCGTCCCGGACAGCACCTGGTTGAGCGCGTTGGCGCTGCCCAGCGACGAGATGCCGCGAAAGATCTCGTTGCCCAGCCCCGGGCCCGAGGCGTAGGCGGCGACGGCCGCGATGCCCATCAGCATCTGGGTGGAAACCCGGATGCCGGTCAGGATCGGCGGCCAGGCCAGCGGCAGCTCGACCCGCAGCAGCCGGGCCGTACGGGACATCCCGATGCCCCTGGCGGCGTCGATCAGCGCGGGGTCGACACCGCGCAGGCCGACGACGGCGTTGCGCACCACCGGCAGCAGCCCGTACAGCGTCAGGGCGATGACGGTCGGCGCCACGCCGAGGCCGACGATCGGCACCAGCAGGCCGATCAGGGCCAGCGAGGGCACCGTCAGGATGGTCGCGGTGGTGGCGGTGGCCAGGTTCCCGGCCCACTCGCTGCGGTAGGTGGCGACGCCGAGCAGCACCCCGAGCACGGTGGCCAGCACCATGCACTGGAGGACGGCGCCGGCGTGCTGAAACGTGTCCGTCAGCAGCTGGGTGTGCCGGCTGCCGAGGTACTCCCAGAAGCTCACACGCGCCCTCCTCGGTCAGTGCCCCGCGGCTTGCTTGACCAGCGGGATGATGCGCAACGGAACCGGGTTCTCCATGACAATGGCGGTGGAAGCCCGCATGATGCCATCAAAACCCACAACCAGGTCGATGACCCGCTGCAAGTCGGCGTTCGAACGGGCAACGAGCCTGCACAGCATGTCCCCATGTCCCGTCGTTGTATGCAGCTCAAGCACTTCCGGTACGGACGCCAAGTGCGCGCGTACGTCGGCCCCTTGGCCCTGTTTGATCTCCAGCGTCGCGAACGCGGTGACCGGATAGCCCAGCGCCGCGGGGTCCACGTCGGGCCCGAATCCCCGGATCACTCCGTTCGACTGAAGCCGGTCCAGGCGCGCCTGCGCCGTCCCGCGCGCCACCCCGAGCCGGCGCGACGCCTCCAGCACGCCGATGCGCGGTTCCTCGGCGAGCAGCTCCAGCAGCCTGCCGTCCAAATGATCGATCGCCACGGCCGTTGCCTCCGAAATTGATGGTCATCATGTACGAATCGTCCGGTGAATCTCGCGACTCGCTGTGCATATTGCCCAGTGAACGCGCAAACTATTGCGCATCTTGTGGACCGGGGAGAGCCTGCCGCCATGACTCAGACCACGGACCACACCACCCCCACGAGTGCGCGGCAGGCCGATCCCTTCCCGGTCAAGGGGATGGACGCGGTCGTCTTCGCCGTCGGCAACGCCAAGCAGGCAGCGCACTACTACGCCACCGCCTTCGGCATGAAGCGCGTCGCCTACTCCGGACCGGAGAACGGCAGCCGTGAGACCGCCAGTTACGTGCTCGAATCCGGCAGCGCCCGCTTCGTCTTCACCTCCGTCATCAAGCCGACGACCGACTGGGGCCGCTTCCTGGCCGACCACGTCGCCGCGCACGGTGACGGCGTCATCGACCTCGCCATAGAGGTGCCGGACGCGCGCGCCGCCTACGCCTACGCCCTGGAGCACGGCGCCACCGGCATAGAGGAGCCGTACGAGACCAAGGACGAGCACGGCGTCGTCGTGCGCGCCTCCATCGCCACGTACGGCAAGACCCGGCACACCCTGGTCGAGCGCACCGATTACGAAGGCCCCTACCTGCCCGGCTACGTCGCCGCCGAGCCGATCGTCGAGCCCGGGAAGCGCCGCTTCCAGGCCATCGACCACTGCGTCGGCAACGTCGAACTCGGCAAGATGGACGAGTGGGTGGCCTTCTACAACAACGTCATGGGCTTCACGAACATGAAGGAGTTCGTCGGCTCGGACATCGCCACCGAATACAGCGCGCTGATGTCGAAGGTGGTCGCGGACGGCACCCGCAAGGTGAAGTTCCCGCTCAACGAGCCGGCCATCGCCAAGAAGAAGTCGCAGATCGACGAATACCTGGAGTTCTACGGCGGCCCCGGCTGCCAGCACATCGCCCTGGCCACCAACGACATCGTCGCCAGCGTCCGGGCCATGCGCGCGGCCGGCGTCGAGTTCCTGGACACCCCGGACTCCTACTACGACACCCTCGGCGAGTGGGCGGGCGAGACCCGCGTCCCGGTCGAGACGCTGCGCGAGCTGAAGATCCTCGTCGACCGGGACGAGGACGGCTACCTGTTGCAGATCTTCACCAAGCCCGTCCAGGACCGCCCCACCGTCTTCTTCGAACTGATCGAGCGGCACGGCTCGATGGGCTTCGGCAAGGGCAACTTCAAGGCCCTCTTCGAGGCGATCGAGCGGGAGCAGGAGCGGCGCGGCAACCTCTGACCGCCGGCCCGCGGCCGGCCCGCCCTCCCGGGCCCCCTGAACGCCACCCCCCACCCCGCGGCCCCGCCGGACCTGACCCGGCGGGGCCGCGGCCCTTCCCGCGGGGAGCGGCGCTCCCGCACCCGGGCACCGCGCCCGGGTGCGGGAGGGGATCTTCCGTGTACGGCCCACGGATGGGAGGCTGGCGGTATGGACCTCATCGCACGCCTGCGCGACGGCCTCCCCGCGGAAGCGATCCTCACCGACCCGGATGTCACCGGCGCCTACGCCCACGACATGGCGAGCTTCTGCGAGGCCGGCCGCCCGGCCGTGGTCGTCCTGCCGCGTACGGTCGAGCAGGTCCAGCACGTGATGCGCACCGCCACCGCGCTGCGCGTCCCGGTCGTACCGCAGGGGGCCCGCACGGGCCTCTCGGGCGCCGCCAACGCCTCCGACGGCTGCGTCGTGCTCTCCCTGGTCAAGATGGACCGGATCATCGAGATCAACCCCGTCGACCGGATCGCGGTCGTCGAGCCCGGCGTGATCAACGCGGTGCTCTCCCGCGCCGTCAACGCACACGGCCTCTACTACCCGCCGGACCCCTCCAGCTGGGAGGAGTGCTCCATCGGCGGCAACATCGGCACCGCCTCCGGCGGCCTGTGCTGCGTCAAGTACGGCGTCACCGCCGAATACGTCCTCGGCCTGGACGTCGTCCTCGCCGACGGACGGCTGCTGAAGACCGGCCGGCGCACCGCCAAGGGCGTGGCGGGCTACGACCTCACCCGCCTGTTCGTCGGCTCCGAGGGCAGCCTCGGCATCGTCGTACGCGCCGTGCTCGCCCTCAAGCCCGAACCGCCCCAGCAGCTCGCGCTCGCCGCCGAGTTCCCCTCCACCGCGGCCGCGTGCGAGGCCGTCTGCGAGATCATGGCCCGCGGCCACGCCCCCGCGCTGCTCGAACTCATGGACCGTACGAGCGTCCGCGCCGTCAACGCGATGACCCACATGGGCCTGCCCGAGAGCACCGAAGCGCTCCTGCTGGCCGCCTTCGACACCCCCGACCCGGCCGCCGACCTCGCCGCCGTCGGCGCGCTGTGCACGGCCGCCGGGGCCACCGACGTCGTACCGGCCGACACCCCGGCCGAGTCCGACCTGCTCCTCCAGGCCCGGCGGCTGACCCTGACCGCCCTGGAACGCGTCAAGTCCGCCACGATGATCGACGACGTGTGCGTACCGCGCTCCCAGCTCGCCGCGATGCTCGACGGCACCGCCGCCATCGCCGAGAAGTACGGCCTGACCATCGGCGTCTGCGCCCACGCGGGCGACGGCAACACCCACCCCACCGTCTGCTTCGACCCGGCCGACCCCGACGAGTCCCGGCGCGCCCGCGAGTCCTTCGACGAGATCATGGCGCTCGGCCTGGAACTGGGCGGCACGATCACCGGCGAGCACGGCGTCGGCGTCCTGAAGAAGGAGTGGCTGGCCCGCGAGCTGGGCCCGGTGGGCCTGGAGATGCACCGTGGCATCAAGGCGGTCTTCGACCCGCTGGGGCTGCTCAACCCGGGGAAGCTGTTCTGAGCGGGACCTTCCGGGGGGCGGGACCTTTCAGGGGCGGGACCTTTTAAGGTCAGGCCCATGAACTCCGAACTCTGGACGGCCGTCGCCGCGGCCGTCGTCGTCATCGTCGTCCTCACCTCCGCCGGGGACGCGCGCCACAAGACCCTCGACCGCCGGCTCCGGCGCATCGACCGCAAGCTCGACCTGATCATGGAACACCTGGGCATCGAGGAGACCGGCCCCGAGGGCATGGCGGAGATCGACGCGCTGCTGCTCAAGGGCCGGAAGATACAGGCGATCAAGCGCTACCGGGAGCTGACCGGCGCCGGACTGGCGGAGGCCAAGGAGGCCGTGGAGCGCCGGGAGGGCTGAGCGGGCACCGCCCGCGAATGCCCCGATACGTGTGGCCGGGCCGGGCGTCCGGCACCAGGATGGACCCGACCGCCGCGACGCCGACGCAGGGAGCGATGACGATGCCGAGCACCACGGACACCGCAGGCCGGGACACGTACGACGTCATCGTGCTGGGCGCCGGGCCGACCGGCGAGAACGTGGCCGACCGGGCCCACGCGCTCGGCCTGAGCGCGGTGATCGTGGAGAGCGAGCTGGTCGGCGGCGAGTGCTCGTACTGGGCCTGCATGCCCAGCAAGGCGCTGCTGCGCCCGGTCACCGCCCGCGCCGACGCGCGCCGCGTGCCCGGCCTGCGCCAGGCCGCTTCCGCGCCGCTGGACACCAAGGCGGTGCTCGCGCACCGCGACGCCTACGCCTCCCACTGGAAGGACGACGGCCAGGTCCGGTGGCTGGACTCGGCGGGCATCGACTTCGTACGCGGCAAGGCCCGCCTCGACGGTCCCCGGCGCGTGGTGGTGGCCACCGGCGCGGACGGCGGCGAGCGCGTGCTGACCGCCCGGCACGCCGTCGCCGTGTGCACCGGCAGCCGCGCCGTCCTCCCCGACCTGCCCGGACTCACCGCGGCCCGCCCCTGGACCAGCCGCGAGGTGACCAGCGCACGGTCCGTGCCGCCGCGCCTGGCCGTGGTCGGCGGCGGCGTCGTCGGCGTCGAAATGGCCACCGCCTGGCAGGCCCTGGGCTCCGCCGTCACCCTCCTGGTGCGCGGCGGCGGACTGCTGCCCAAGATGGAGCCCTTCGCGGGCGAACTGGTCGCCGAGGCGCTGACCGGGGCGGGCACCGCCGTCCGCACCGGTGTCTCGGTGACCGCGGTACGGCGCGAGATGCCCAACGGGCCCGCCACGGTCGTCCTGGACGGCGGCGAGCAGCTCGTCGCCGACGAGGTCCTGTTCGCCACCGGCCGCGCGCCGCGCACCGACGACATCGGCCTGGAGACGGTGGGCCTGGAGCCCGGCTCGTGGCTGGAGGTGGACGACACCTGCCGGGTACGGGACGTGGCGGACGGCTGGCTGTACGGCGTCGGCGACGTCAACCACCGCGCGCTGCTCACCCACCAGGGCAAGTACCAGGCCCGTATCGCGGGCGCCGCCATCGCGGCCCGCGCCCGGGGCACCACGGACCTGGACACCGGCCGCTGGGGCGCGCACGCCGCGACCGCCGACCTCGCCGCCGTACCGCAGGTCGTCTTCACCGACCCCGAGGTCGCCTCGGTCGGCCTGACCGCGGCCGACGCCGAACGCGCCGGTCACCGCACCCGCGTCGTCGACCACGACCTCGGCGCCGTCGCGGGCGCCGGCCTCTACGCCGACGGCTACCGCGGCCGCGCCCGCATGATCGTCGACCTGGACCGCGAAGTCCTCCTCGGCGCCACCTTCGTCGGCCCCGCGGTGGGTGAACTCCTCCACTCGGCGACCGTCGCGGTGGCGGGCGAGGTCCCCCTCGCCCGCCTGTGGCACGCGGTCCCCTCGTACCCGACGATCAGCGAGGTGTGGCTGCGGCTGCTGGAGACGTACCGCGGTTGAGCACAGCGGACCGGCCGTGTACGGACCGGCCGCATCCGGACCGGCGGCATCCGGTCCGGCGGCATCCGGTCCGGCGGCATCCGGTCCGGCGGCGGAGACCGTCGGGCGGGACGCCACCGGTCCAGGGGCGGAGGGCGTCGGACCGGTGGCGGCCGGTCCGGCGGCGTAGGTCGGATTCCCGATACCCGCGCGCGGGGCGCCGTCCTACGGTCAGGAGTGCCAGAGCTCAACGGACCTGAACACACCGACCTTCGCAGGAGGCCCACCGTGTCCGTACACCTCGACCACACCGTCGTCCACGCCACCGACAAGTTCGCGTCCGCCCGCTTCCTGGCGGAGCTGGCCGGGCTGGACGAGCCCACCGGCTTCGGCCCATTCGCCGCCGTACAGGCCGCGGACGGCCTGACCATCGACTACGCCGAGCATGTCGTCGAGCCGGACGCGATCGTGCGCCAGCACCTCGCCTTCCGGGTCTCCGAGGAGGAGTTCGACGCGATCTTCGCCCGTATCCAGGAGCGCGAACTGCCGTACTGGGCGGACCCGTACCACCGCAAGCCGCAGGAGATCAACCACCTCGCCGGCGGGCGCGGGGTCTACGTCAGCGACCCGGACGGCCACGCCATCGAGTTCCTGACCCGCAAGCACACCCTGGCGGACCTCGGTACCGCGGCGTCCTGACGCGGGTACGTCCGGCCCGGACCGCACGGCCCGGCGTCACGCACCGGCCTCCGGCGACTCGTCGGACGGCCACGGGCCGGACCGCCACAGGTCGTCCCGCGGCGCCATCGCGAACAGCGCGCTCAGCCCTTTGTCCAGCCCCAGGTGCTCGTGCTCGGACCCCGGCGGGACGACCCGCAGTGTGCGCTCCAGCCACGCCGAGACCGCCGCGGCCGGCGCCTCCAGCAGCGCGTCGCCGTCCGGGGAGCTGAGCGCCATGCAGACCAGGTTCCGTCCGTCCACCTTCGTGGGCCACACCCGCACGTCGCCGTGGCCGCACGGCCGGAACACCCCCTCCACGAGCAGCTCGCGGGCGAACGTCCAGTTGACGGGGGAGTCCGAGCCGATGTGGAAGGTCACGTGGATGGCGTAGGGGTCGTCCGTGCGGTAGGTCAGCCGGGCCGGTACGGGAATGCTGCGCTCCGGCGACAGGACCAGACCCAGCTCCAGTTCTCGTTCCACCACGGTGTGCATGCGGTCCGCCTCTCTCTGTACCTGCTGCGGGCCCATGGGACGAGGCCCGTACTTGGATAGAGGCCGCGGCGCCCGGACCATTACGCGACTTCGCACAACTTTTTTCGCGGGCCTCTTCCAGGTGGTCCCGCCCGGCCGGGACGCCCGGCCCGACCCTCCGTCTGATAGATGTGGACGCTGCGTTGCGGCAGACTGCACATGCCCCACCCACCACACCAGGCCGAGAACAGATACGGGAATTCGGACATGAGCGCCCCTTCCTCAGGATCCGCCGGCGGCAGCCCCACGCCAGGCTTCTACCCGGACCCGTCCATCCCCGGCTACATCCGGTACTGGAACGGTGCCGCATGGGTGCCGGGCACCAGCCGCCCGGCGCCCGCCGAGGGCGAGGCGCTGCCCGCACCGCCGCCCGGCGCCGCAGCTCAGGCCCCCGCGCCCGCGCCGGCCCCCACCCCCGCCGTGGAGGAGACCGGCCCGGTCTTCCTCGACGACGACGGGGAACCCGACGGGCCGTCCGGGGCGGACGCCGCTTCCGGTACGGGCGCCCCGGCCTCCGCCTGGCAGGCCGACACGGCCCGGCAGAACGGCTTCGGCGATCAGCAGCAGGACAGCCGTATCGCCTGGGGCTCGCCCGAGGAACGGCAGTCCGGACTGCCGCAGCAGCGGGACGAGGCCGCAGCCCCGGCCGCGACACCGGTTGCGGGCGAGGGCACTCCGCGCTCCGACGGTACGGTCACCATCCGCGCCGTACGGGACGAGGAGGGGCCGCGCCGCGATCACGGTACGACCACGATCCGCGCCGTGCGCCCCGAGGCGAACGCGGGCGGCAAGAGCGACACGATGGCGTTCCGGGTGGCGCCGCAGCCCGGCCCCGCGCCGTCGTCGCCCGCACCGTCGTCGCCCGCGCCCGGCAGCACGGCTCCGCAGCCGCTGCCGTCCACCGGAGCGCAGCAGCCGCCGGCCGCCCCAGGACCGCGGCAGGGGCCTGCGCAGCCCGGCCCCGGCGGTCCGGCCGCCGCCGCCCCGGGACCGGCCCAGCAGGCGCCCCAGGGGCCCGTACAGCCGCAGTCCGGACCCGCGCCCGCCGCGCCGCCCGCCCCGCACCAGCCGTTCCCGCCCCACCAGGCGCAGCAGCCCCAGCAGCCACCGGCGCCGCACGCGCCGGTCCGTCAGGCGCCGCCGCAGCCCGCGCCGCAGGCCCAGCCCGCGCCCCCCTTCTCCGGCTTCCCGCCGCAGCAGGACGGCGGGGCGGCGGAGGGCGTCGTGCCCTGGAAGCCGCCGACCGCGGACCCGTTCGCCGCGGCGCAGGCGCAGGGCCGCCCGGCCTCCCTGGGCCGCCGGTTCGCCGCCCGTCTGATCGACACGCTCGTCCTGGCCGTCATCACCGGCGCCGCCGCCGTACCGCTGTGGGGCCCGGCCACCGACCACATCGACGCCAAGGTGGAGGCCGCCAAGCAGTCCGGCCGCGAGGTCACGGTCTACCTGCTGGACGGCACGACCGGCCCCTACCTGGCCATCGTGCTCGCCGTGCTGCTCATCGGCGGCGGTCTGTACGAGGTGCTGCCCACCGCCAAGTGGGGCCACACGCTCGGCAAGAAGGTGTGCGGTGTGCGGGTGCTGGACATCGAGGGGCACGACACCCCGCCGCTGTCCGCCGTGCTCAAGCGGTGGCTGGTGTACGGGGTGCTCGGCGTCCTGGCGGTCGGGGTCGTCAACGCGGTGTGGTGCCTGTTCGACCGCCCGTGGCGGCAGTGCTGGCACGACAAGCTCGCGCGGACGTTCGTCGCCGAGAAGGCCGGGGAGTAGGCCGCCCGCCCGGCCGCGTCACCCGCCCGGCCCTCGCCGGATGCGGAGCCGCGCGGCCCGGGTTCGACTCGGGCCATGAGCACCGACCAGCCCAGGCCCGGCTCCGGCGGCGAACCGCCGGAGGACGACCCGTTCCTGAAGAGGCCGCAGGAACCTCCGGCGGGCGGCTCTCCGTACGGCGGCCGCCCGGCGGAGGGCTCCCCGTACGACCGGCCGGCCAACTCCACGCCGTACGGTGAACAGCCCCCCGGCGGGGATCCGTACGGTGGCGGCCCGCCCCCTGGAAGCGGCCCGCCGCCCGGCAGCGGCCCGCCGCCCGGCGGGATGCCCCCGCCCCCGTACGGCGGCGACCCTTACGGCGGCGACCCGTACGGCGGGAACCCCTACGGCGACCAGTACGGTGCAGCCGATCCGCTCGCCGGGATGCCGCCGCTGGCGAACCGGGGCCGCCGGCTGGTGGCCCGCATCATCGACTGGATCATCGTCTGCGTACCGGTCGGCCTGATCATGAGCGCGATCGTCGGCGGCTTCGACTACTGGTCGACGGACAGCACGCAGACCGGCCGGCAGGCGTGGGTCTCCGGCGTCACGATGCTGGCCTACCTCGTCTACGAGGGCCTGATGCTCACCAGCCGCGGCCAGACCGTCGGCAAGATGGTGATGAAGATCCGGGTGGGGATGCTGGAGAACGGCGCGGTGCCGGCCGGGCAGGCGGGGTGGGTGCGGGCGGTGGTCTACACGCTCCCGGAGATCGTGCCGTGCTGCGGCTTCGTCTTCTGGCTCGTCAACATCCTGTGGTGCACCTGGGACAAGCCGTACCAGCAGTGCCTGCACGACAAGGCGGCGAAGACCGTGGTGGTCTCCGCCGCCTGACGGACCGGCGGCCGTGGCCCGGCGACGGCGCCGCGGCCCGGCCGGGGCCGGCGGTCCGGCCGTGCTCCGGCGGTCCGGCCGTGCTCCGGCGGTGTCCGGGCGTCCCGGTCCCACGGCGGCTCCGGCGCGTCAACCGGCGGTCGGCGCACCCCTCTTCCGAGCGGTGCCCGGCCGCCTACGCGCGTCCACCAGCCACGGACGGGTGACTAACGGGAGTGCTCGCTGACGCGTGCCTTGGAGGAGACGCCCGCATGGGTGCGCTGACGCGGCAGGCGCGCGGCAGCCGTAGCGGTGGTGGACGGCAGGTGCTCGTCCGCGGTCGCGCGCCGGGCCCTACGCCGCGTCACGTGAAAGGCCCCCGGCCCCGGCGCCGTCATGGCGACCAGCAGGCCGAGGGCCAATGCGGCGACGGCGATGACCGCGATGCCGGCGCCGGTCCGTGTCTGTGAGAGCAGCAGCATGGCGAGGGTCGAGAAGACGACGGTGGCCGAACCGTAGGCGAGCTGTGCGGCAGTCGGACGAGGCATGGCGGATCCGTCCTCAAGAGGTCGGCAGGGGTGTGGTCGACAGGGGCGCGCGCCGTCAAATGACTCTACGGTCCTTACTGCCCGAGCGGAACTGGCGGTAAGCGTGACCTAACCCACGGTTCCGGAGCACGAGGGGCGCACGGATTCATCCGGAGTTTGAACGTCCCTGATCGGGGGGTTGATTGGGGTGTGGGAGCGCGTCGCGGGGGAGCCGCCGGGGGGAGTGCGGGTACGCACGGGAACGTGCACGGAGATGTCCGATAGCCGCAACCTGAGGGTCGAAAACCGTACTTCTCTGTCGTGACCAAGTCAAGGTCTGTCTTTTCCCTTCCCCTTCCGGTCAAATGCTGGCATCCAGCGACCATTTCCCATGGGGAGGAATGCGCCAAGTGAGAGCCAAGAGACGGGCGTTCAGACCGGCCGCCCTGGTCACCGCCGCCGCCGCGATCGGGGCGGCCGCCCTGTCTTCCGGCGCGCCGGCGCAGGCCGACGACGGCCACGGGCCGCTCGCCGTCCAGCGGCAGGACCCGGGGTCCCCCGCCAAGCAGGCCGTCGACCACGACCTGAAGGGGCCGTTCAGCGACCAGCAGGCGGCACAGCGCAAGGAAGCGCTCCAGCAGGTCATATCCGGCGACGCCAAGCCCACCCGGCGCGGCGGCTCGCAGGTCGTGAAGCTGAACGGCGGCAAGTACGTCGAACTCGCCCGCGAGAAGACCGACAAGATCTTCACCATCCTGGTCGAGTTCGGCGACAAGGTCGACGACACCACGATGTACGACCCGGACGGTGACGGCCCCAAGCCCCCGGTGAAGAAGTACGGCGGCACGGCCGGACCCGCGCACAACACCATCGCGCAGCCCGACCGCCGCAACGACAACTCCACCGCCTGGCAGAAGGACTACAACCGCCGGCACTTCCAGGATCTCTACTTCTCGCACGACAAGGACAAGGAGTCCCTGGCCAAGTACTACGAGAAGCAGTCCTCGGGCCGCTACTCGGTCGACGGCGAGGTCTCCGACTGGGTCAAGGTCGACTGGAACGAGGCCCGTTACGGGTCCAACTACTGCGGCTCCACCAACTGCCCCAGCGCCTGGGACCTGATCCGCGACGGCGTCAACCGCTGGGCCGAGGACCAGAAGGCCAAGGGCCGCACCGACGCCCAGATCAAGGCCGACCTCGCCAAGTACGACCAGTGGGACCGCTACGACCACGACGGCGACGGCAACTTCAACGAGCCCGACGGCTACATCGACCACTTCCAGATCGTGCACGCCGGCGAGGACGAGTCCGCGGGCGGCGGCGCGCAGGGCAAGGACGCCATCTGGGCGCACCGCTGGTACGCGTACGGCAGCGACTCCGGCCACACCGGCCCCGCCGGCAACAAGGCCGGCGGCACCCAGATAGGCAACACCGGTGTCTGGGTCGGTGACTACACGATGCAGCCCGAGAACGGCGGCCTGGGCGTCTTCGCCCACGAGTACGCCCACGACCTCGGCCTGCCGGACGAGTACGACACCACCGGCACCGGTGAATCCTCCGTCGACTCCTGGTCGCTGATGTCCGGCGGCTCCTGGCTCGGCCGCGGCAAGGACTCCATAGGCGACCTCCCCGGCGACATGAGCGCCTGGGACAAGCTCCAGCTCGGCTGGCTGAACTACGCCAAGGCGAAGGCGGCCACCAAGTCCACCCACATGCTCGGCGTCGCCGAGTACAACACCAGGAACAAGCAGGCCGTGGTGGTCGAACTGCCCGCCAAGTCGGTCCGCACCGACGTCGTCAAGCCCGCCGAAGGCACCCAGCAGTGGTGGAGCGGCATGGGCAACGACCTGAAGAACACCCTCACCCGCTCCGTGGACCTCACCGGCAAGAAGAGCGCCGCCCTGACGCTCAAGGGCTGGTGGGACATCGAGCAGAACTACGACTACGCGTACGCCGAGGTCTCCACGGACGGCGGCGCCAACTACACGCCGCTGGACGGCACCGCCGACGGCAAGGCGATCCCCCGCGACGGCAGCGACAAGCCCGCGCTCACCGGCACCTCGGACTCCTACAAGGACCTGGTCTTCCCGCTCGACGCCTACGCCGGCAAGAAGATCGACCTGCGCTTCCGCTACCAGACGGACGGCGGGGCGGCCCAGAAGGGCTTCGCCGCCGACGCGATCTCGGTGACCGCCGACGGCACGGCGCTCTTCACGGATGGCGCCGAGGCCGGTGACAACGGCTGGACGGCCAAGGGCTTCTCGCGCATCGGCGCGTCCTTCACCAAGGACTACCCGCGCTACTACATCGCCGAGAACCGCCAGTACGTCTCGTACGACAAGACCCTCCAGACCGGCCCGTACAACTTCGGCTGGGCGTCCACCCGCCCCCAGTGGGTCGAGCACTTCCCGTACCAGAACGGCGTCCTGGTCTGGCTGTGGGACACGTCGCAGCCCGACAACAACGTCGGCCAGCACCCGGGTTACGGGCAGATCCTCCCGGTCGACGCCCACCCGAAGGCCGAGAAGTGGTCGGACGGCAAGCTGATGCGCAACCGCTTCCAGAGCTACGACTCGACCTTCACCGCGCACCGCACGGATGCGCTGACGCTCCACAAGGACGGCAAGGTCACCAAGATCTCGTCGAAGCCCGGCGTGACCGTCTTCGACGACCGCAAGGGCGACTACTACGACGAGTCGAACCCGACCGGTGGCGTGATCGTTGCTGACACCAACACCCGGATCAAGGTCGTCGCGGAGGCCTGGAACGGCTCCACGGTGCTTCTCCAGGTGGGCCCCTCCACCAAGTAATCAGCAAAACCGCAGGTCATAAGCCGGTCGGCCGTCGCCCCCTAGCGGGCGGCGGCCGATCGCGTTTAGATGCATCCTGCGAGTTCTTGTTGACATCGAGTCTTACGGGGAATGCATGCCCATGACTGGAGGAGGCTTCATCAGGCTTCCCGGCGGAAGCGTGGTGGTCGCCCTCGCGTTGCCCAGACCGGGCCGTACCGGGCACCGCGTACGGGTGCTCGTACACGCCGCGAACCGCCAGCGTGCGCTGACGCGGTTGCGGAACCTGGGGCTCCGGGCGGTGTATCTACGCGGTAACACGGAGCCACCGACTCCGGACGAGGTCACGGCTGTCCTGCATCACCCGGACGGGCTGGTGTGGCGTGAGACGCCGGAGGACGATACGGAGTCTTGGCATCCGATACGGGCGCTATTGCGGTGCCGATAGCCGCTGGCGCGGCGGGTGGGGGGTACCGGGCCCGCGCTTCGCGCGGATGCGCGTTTGCTTTGTTTGTGGGGCGGGGGTGCGCAGGGGGCCATCTCCTCGGCGCCTGGAGTGAACCAGTTTGTATCCGTAACCGGGGCTACGGTCGTCCTGCGGGGAGTGTCCCCCTGCACACCCCCTCCCGCCGGTTTGGCGAGTGCGGGCCGGTGGGGGGAGGGAAAAGATGACCTTGGTGCGCGCCCACCCTGTGGTCACGCTCGCGGTGCGTCGGCGCAGGCCGGGCGTCAGCGGGCCGCGTGAGCGGTCGGCCGGGGTTGTTTGTGCAGTTCCCAGCCACGGTGGCGGGAAAGCCGCGAACGGCGCGGGCTCGGGGACACGTAGGGGTCTCCCCGCAGGACGACCGAGACCCCGGTTACGAATGACCACACGGTTGACTCCCGGCGCCGAGGAGTGACCCCTGCGGGGCCCCGAGCCCCCACCCACCGGACAGCCCGCGCAGCACCCGCACCCCCACCAGGCAAACCGCACCCCTCACACAGCGATAACCACCGGCTTCCCGGTCAGCTCGACGCCGGCGCTCCGCATCCGTTCCAGCGCGGCCTCCGTGGTCCCCGGCGCCACCCCGGCCGTAAGGCCGAGCAGCACCCGCGTACGGAACCCCTCCCGCACCGCATCCAGCGCCGTGGCCCGCACGCAGTGGTCCGTGGCCAGCCCGACCACGTCCACCTCGGTCACCCCGTGACCATGCAGCCAGTCCGCCAGAGGGCGGCCGTTCTCGTCCTCGCCCTCGAAGCCGCTGTAAGCGGCAGAGTGCGAACCCTTGGAGAAGACCGCGTCCACCGCCCCGGACGCGAGCGCCGGCGCGAAGTTCGGGTGGAAGCCGCTGCCCTCCGTGCCGGCGACGCAATGCGGGGGCCAGGACGTCTCGTAGTCCGGGCGGGCCGAGAAGTGGTCGCCGGGGTCGATGTGGTGGTCGCGGGTCGCCACGATGTGCCGGTAGCCGCTGCCCGCCGCCTGCCCCACCAGGTCGGTGATGGCGGCGGCCACATCCGCACCTCCTGCCACGGCGAGGCTGCCGCCCTCGCAGAAATCGTTCTGCACGTCTACGACGATCAATGCCCGGTGCATGGTGCGAGCCTTCCGGCTGGGAGGGGTTGGAGGGGGCGCGGAGCGGTGTGACCGAGGGTAGCCACTCTCCGCGCCGAGGGGGAGTGGGCACTGGGAGCACACACGGCCCGCCGAACACCGCCCTGGCGGACCAGGACCCGGCCGACCGCCCGCGCCAGCGGGCACGGCGGACCAGGACCCGGCCGACCGCCCGAGCCAGCGGGCACGGCGGACCAGAACCCGGCCGACCGCCCGCGCCAGCGGGCACCGCACCGTGCGGACTACACCTGCTCGGTCGGCAACACCGCCTCCCCCCGCGACAACTGCGTCGCGGACATCGGCAACCCGTCCCGCGCCGCGATATGCCGCTCCCGCGCCGCGTCCAGCGGCTCACGCGCGACCACCTCACCGCCGCGGACCAGCGGCACCGGCAGCAGGCGGCCGGAGAGTTCCGGCGGTACCGGGCCGGTGCCGACGACCTCGGCCTCGGCGACGCCGTGCTCGTCGAGGCGGCGCGCGGCCCACTTGCGGCCGCCGAGCGACGCCTTGCCGCCCATGGACTTCTTCGCGACCGGCCGCAGCGGCGCGTCCGGCGCGTCGCTCTCGGCGCGGGCGACGAGCTTGTAGACCATCGAGGCGGTGGGGTGCCCGCTGCCGGTGACCAGCTGGGTGCCCACGCCGTACGCGTCGACCGGCGCCGCCGCGAGCGAGGCGATGGCGTACTCGTCCAGGTCGCTGGTCACGACGATTTTCGTGTCGCGGGCGCCCAGCTCGTCCAGCTGCTGGCGCACCCGGTGGGCGAGCAGCAGCAGGTCGCCGGAGTCGACGCGTACGGCACCGAGGCCGGGACCGGCGACCTCCACGGCCGTCCGGACCGCTTCGGTGACGTCGTACGTGTCTACGAGCAGGGTCGTACCGCCGCCGAGCGAGTCGACCTGTGCCTGGAACGCGTCCCGCTCGCTGTCGTGCAGCAGGGTGAAGGAGTGGGCGCTGGTGCCGACGGTGGGGATGTTGTAGCGGAACCCGGCCGCCAGGTCGGACGTGGAGTGGAAGCCGCCCACGTAGGCGGACCGGGCGGCGGCGACCGCCGCGAGCTCGTGCGTGCGGCGGGCGCCCATCTCGATCAGTGGCCGGTCGCCGGCCGCGACGGCCATCCGGGACGCGGCGGCGGCGACCGCGGAGTCGTGGTTGAGGATGGAGAGGATCACCGTCTCCAGGAGGACCGCCTCGGCGAAGGTGCCCTCCACCCGCATGATCGGCGAGCCGGGGAAGTAGACCTCGCCCTCCGGGTAGCCCCAGATGTCGCCGCGGAAGCGGTAGTCGGCCAGCCAGTCCAGGGTGGGGCCATCGAGGATGCCGCGGTCGCGCAGGAAGCCGAGAATCGTTTCGTCGAAGCGGAAGTTCTCCACCGCGTCCAGGACCCGGCCGGTTCCGGCGACGACTCCGTAGCGGCGTCCTTCGGGCAGGCGCCGGGTGAAGACCTCGAAGACCGAGCGGCGGTCGGCGGTCCCGGACCGCAGCGCGGCCTGCAGCATGGTGAGTTCGTACTGGTCGGTGAAGAGCGCAGTCGACGGCACGGCCACCGGCAGCCCCAGGTCTGCTGTGTTCATGGTGAGATGCTACCTCCCATACTCGTCACTCTGACGATTTCCCCGGGCCGTTTGTGCGATGCCCCACCACGGGTGGCAGCATGGACACCGTGAGCGCCGACCCGTCTGCCACCATCGCCCTTCGATCGACGCGCTGCGCGCTCAGCGCCCCCGTGGAGATCGAACGCCCGGAGTCCAGCGAGGCACCCTCCGAGGTGCCGGACCCGGACGTGCCCTGGGTCACGGTGGTCCACAACGACCCCGTCAACCTCATGAGCTACGTGGCGTACGTCTTCGAGACGTACTTCGGCTACTCGAAGGGCAAGGCCAAGCAGCTCATGCTCGATGTCCACCACAAGGGGCGGGCGGTGGTCTCCAGCGGCACCCGCGAGGAAATGGAGCGCGACGTGCAAGCGATGCACGGCTACGGCCTGTGGGCGACCCTCACCCAGGACCGCTGATGGCCGGACACTTCGAACCCCTGCCCGGCGGTGGCGCGGCCGCCCCCCTCGACGAGGTCGAGATCTCCATCCTGCGCAGCCTCGCCGTCCAGCTCATGGAGCTGATCGGACCGGGCGAGGAGGCGCCCGAGGGCGCGGACCCGCTCGCCGCGCTGTTCACGGACGGCCCCAGCGAGCCGCCCTCCGACCCGGCGCTGGCCCGGCTCTTCCCGAACGCGTACGGCGGCCCGGACGAGGTGCCGGACGACGCCACGCACGCCGCCGCCGCCGAGTTCCGCCGCTACACGGAGAACGATCTGCGCGCCCGCAAGCGCGAGGACGCGCTCGCCGTCGTACGGGCCCTGGACGCGCTCGGCCCCGTCGGCGGTAAGGGCGGGGAAGGGGCCGTGGACGGCGCCGTACTGCGCCTGAAGCCGGATGAGTCGCGGCAGTGGCTGGGCGCCCTGAACGACCTCCGGCTGGCCATCGGCACCCGCCTGGAGGTCACCGACGAGGACGAGAGCGGTGAGCTGTTCCGTCTGCCGGACAGCGACCCGCGCAAGCCGATGGTGATGGCGTACCTGTGGCTGGGCGGCCTCCAGGAGAGCCTGATCGAGACGTTGACGGCCTGAGGGAGGGGCGGAAGCGGGTCGGGTTACGGAAGCGGGCCGGTGGTCCGCTTCGCGCTCGGCGTGGTGACGGCGTTCCGCGCCCGCCCTCCCGGCCGGTGATTTTCGTCGCTCCCGGTGCGGTGACCGGGCCCGTCCGCCGGACGGAGCGGGGCCCTCGGCGGGCCGTCCCCGGGCGCCGTCGCCGCGCGTCCGACCCGTGCCGCGTCTGGCATCGGGGCCGTTCCGCGTCCCCGGCGCGACCCGTACGGCGTGGCCCGGGCGCCCGGATCACGCCACCGCTCAACGGACGCTCAAATCCGGATAACGATCGCGTCACCGGCCCTGACTACCCACCGGCCCTTTCCAGCATTTATCCTACTTTTCTTGTGCTCGGCTTCGTGACATCACTGGTAGAGGTGTGCGAGGCCGTGATAGATGTTCACGACCTGCCGTGAGTGACGCCACCCCTGTTGCTCCGGGAGCGCTTGGCCGACCGACCGTCGGCGTGCAGGAACTCCATCCGGGGGGATCGGAACCCGATCCGGACAGACCGGGTCGGAATGGAGAAGGGCGCACCACTCATGACCTCTGTGCAGGTCGAAAAGAAACTCGACGGCAGCGATGCCGCGGGATCTGCCGCCGAAGAGGGTTACCAGCGGGGGCTGGGAAACCGGCAGATCCAGATGATCGCCATTGGTGGCGCCATCGGAACCGGCCTGTTCCTCGGGGCGGGCAAGGCGATCTCGAAGGCAGGACCCAGCATCATCCTGGCCTACGCCATCGTGGGCCTGGTCATCTTCTGCATCATGCGGGCCCTGGGCGAGCTGCTCATGTACCGCCCGGTGTCGGGCTCCTTCTCGGAATACGCCCGCGAATTCCTCGGCCCGTTCATGGGCTTCGTGACCGGCTGGACGTACTGGCTGTTCTGGGTGGTCACCGGCATCACCGAAGTGACTGCAGCTGCCACCTATGTGCAGTACTGGAACAAGGGAATACCCCAGTGGGCGTCCGCCCTGGTCTTCACGGTGGCCCTGTTCGGAATCAATCTGATCTCCGTGAAGCTCTTCGGTGAGCTGGAGTTCTGGTTCTCGATGGTCAAGGTCACCGCGATCATCGGCATGATCCTCATCGGCCTCGGTGTGATCACTCTCGGTTTCTCCGACGCCGGTGACACCGCTTCCTTCACCCTCCTGTGGTCGGACGGCGGATTCTTCCCGAAGGGCATCGGCGGCACGCTGATGACCCTCCAGATCGTGATGTTCGCCTTCCTGGCGGTCGAACTCGTCGGTGTCACCGCGGGCGAGGCCACCAACCCGAAGAAGGTCCTGCCCAAGGCGATCAACACCGTGCCGTGGCGCATCGGCCTCTTCTACATCGGCGCGCTGATCATCATCCTGTCCGTCGTCAGCTGGACCGTCTTCAAGCCGGGCGTGAGCCCGTTCGTCGCGGCCTTCCAGCAGATCGGCCTGCCGGCCGGCGCGGCCATCGTCAACTTCGTCGTACTGACGGCGGCGCTGTCCTCGGCCAACTCCGGCATGTACTCGACCGGCCGGATGCTGCGCGACCTGGCGCTCAACGGCCAGGGGCCGAAGCTGTTCACCCGCCTGAGCAAGAACGGCCTGCCGACCTGGGGCACCGGTGTCTCCGTCGCGATGATGCTGTTCGGCGTGTGGATCAACTACCAGTGGCCGGGCAAGGCGTTCGACCTGGTGGTCTCCTTCGCGACGATCTCCGGTATGTGGGCCTGGATCATGATCCTGCTGTCCCAGCTGCGCTACCGGGCCAAGGCCAACCGCGGCGAGCTGCCGCAGTCCGAGTTCAAGGCGCCCGGCGCCCCGTACACCTCGATCTTCGCGCTGGCCTTCATCGGCATGGTCATCGTGATGATGGGGGTGGACCCGGACGCCCGGGTCTCGCTGTACGCGGCACCGTTCTGGGCGCTGGTCCTGGGCGTCAGCTACCTGGTGCTCAAGGCGCGCAACCCGGAGTCGTTCGCCCGGTCGGCCGCTACCGCTGTGGGGGCGGATGCGACCGCGCGGGACGGCGGAAAGGGCACCGCGAAGGGCGCCACGAAGGGCTGAGGACAGGGCCGAGGACGGCCCGTCCCGACGGGCCGCCGAGGCCGCTGTCCAGCATGCGGGCCGATCCGTACCGACCTCCGGTACGGGTCGGCCCGCCTGCTTATTCTTGGCCCCATGCTGACCCTTACCAAGGCCCTGTACGACCAGATCGTGGAACACGCCCGCAAGGACCACCCGGACGAAGCGTGCGGCATGGTCGCGGGCCCGGCCGGCAGCGGACGCGCCGAGCGGTTCATCCCGATGCTCAACGCCGCCCGCTCGCCCACCTTCTACGAGTTCGACTCCCAGGACCTGCTCAAGCTCTACCGCGAGCTGGACGACCGGGACGAGGAACCGGTGATCATCTACCACTCGCACACCGCGACCGAGGCCTACCCGTCCCGTACGGACATCTCCTACGCGAACGAGCCCGGCGCGCACTACGTCCTGGTCTCCACCGCCGACACCGACGACGCGGGCCCCTTCCAGTTCCGCTCGTTCCGGATCGTGGACGGAGTGGTCACGGAGGAAGACGTCGAGGTCGTCGACGCGTACTGACGCCGGGCCGGCGAGCCGTACGGACCACCGCGGCGGCGGGCGCCGTCCGCGCACCTGACACACTGTGCCGCATCACCCTCGGGCGGCAGGACCCAGGAACCCGGTGCGAATCCGGGACGGTCCCGCCACTGTGACCGGGCCGCCGTACGGCCCGGGAGCCAGGAACTGACCTGCCGCCCTCAGCACACCGACCAGGGGACGCGGATCCCCCGGAGGAGGCACGGCCATGTCCAGGTCCCATCGCGCCCTGCGCGCGCTCATCCCGGCGGCGGTCCTGCTGCCGCTCGCCGCCTGCGGCAGCGGCGGCGACGACGGCAAGGCGCCCGACGGGGCCGGGACCAAGGCGGCCGGCTTCCCGTACACCGTCACCAACTGCGGCGTACGCACCACCTTCCAGGCACCGCCGCGGCGCGCGGTGACCATGAACCAGCACACCACCGAGATCATGCTCGCCCTCGGCCTCAAGGACCGGCTCGCGGGCACCGCCTATCTCGACGACAAGGTGCTGCCGCAGTACGAGAAGGACTACAAGAGCGTCAAGGTACTCGCCAAGGAGTACCCGTCGTACGAGACGCTGCTCGGCGCCAACCCCGACTTCGTCTACGGCGGGTACGCCAGCGCCTTCGACAAGGGCGAGGGCCGCGAGCGGGCGGCCCTGGAGAAGTCCGGCATCAAGACCCGCCTGAACATCGAGTACTGCTCCCAGGGCAAGACCGGCGTGCAGCAGCTCGCCCAGGAGATCCGCGAGGTCGGCGCGACCTTCGGCGTACGGGACCGGGCCGAGGCCCTGGTCAAGAAGGCCGAGACGACGATCGACGCCACCAAGGACAAGCTCAAGGGCGTCGCCCCGGTCCCCGTCTTCGTCTACGACAGCGGCGACACCGCCGTGCACACCGCGGGCGGCAAGGGCATCGGCAACGAGATCATCTCCCTCGCCGGCGGCCGCAACGTCTTCGCGGACCAGGGCCGGACCTTCACCGACGTGTCCTGGGAGCAGATCGTCGACCGCAAGCCCGAGATCATCGTGATCTACGACTACGGCGGCACCACCGTCGAGGCGAAGAAGAAGCGGCTGCTGGACGACCCGGCGCTCCAGGACGTACCGGCCGTCAAGAACAAGCGGTTCGCGGTGCTGCCACTGTCCAGCGCGGTGCTCGGCGTGCGCGTGCCGGACGCGGTCCGGTCGCTGGCCGGACAGCTGCACCCGGACGCCTTCAAGTAGCCCGCGGTGACCTGCGAGACCGCGCCGCCGCCGCGCCGGCTGCGCTACACCCTCGTACTGGCCGTCCTGCTCGCCGCGCTGCTCGCGGCGGGGCTGGCCGGCCTCGTCCTCGGCTCCGTCAACATCCCGCCCGGCGACGTGCTGCGCATCCTGTCCGGGGACGCGCCGCCCGGCCCGTACCCGACCATCGTGCTCGACGTCCGGCTGCCGCGCGTGCTGCTCGGCGCCGTCGTCGGCGCGGGGCTGGCCGTCCTCGGCACCGTCCTCCAGGCGCTGGTCCGCAACCCGCTCGCCGACCCGTTCCTGCTCGGCGTCTCCTCGGGGGCCTCGACCGGCGCCGTCATGGTCGTCGTGCTGGGCGTCGGCAGCGGCGTGGCCACCACCGTCTCCATGCCGCTGGGCGCCTTCGTGGGCTCGCTCGCCGCGCTGATCGCCGTGTACGCGATGGCGCGGCGCGGCGGCACCATGACCACCGGGCGGCTGGTGCTGGCCGGCGTCGCGGTGCAGTACATCCTGTCCGCGCTCACCAGCCTCGTCCTGGTCACCGCGGCCGAGGCCGAGCACCTGCGGGCGATCATGTTCTGGACGCTCGGCGGCCTCGGCCAGGCCCGCTGGAACACGCTGTGGCTGCCCGCCGCCGTCCTGCTCGCCGGGCTCGCGCTGCTGCTCACCCTCGCCCGGCCGCTGGACCTGCTGCTGGTGGGGGAGGAGGGCGCCACCGTCCTCGGCCTGGACACCGGCCGCTTCCGCGCCGCCGTCTTCGTCCTCGCGTCGCTGGTCACCGGCGTGCTCGTGGCGGCCAGCGGCTCGATCGGCTTCGTCGGCCTGATGGTGCCGCACGCCGTACGGATGCTCGTCGGCGCCTCGCACCGCGCCCTGCTGCCCGTCGCGGCGCTGGCGGGCGCGGTCTTCGTCGTCCTCGCCGACCTGCTGGCCCGTACGGTCGCGGGCTCCCAGGAGATCCCGGTCGGGGTGATCACGGCGCTGGCCGGCGGACCGTTCTTCCTGTGGCTGCTGCGCCGCACGACACGTACGGAAGGGAGCACCGGATGACGGAGCACCGGATGACGGAGCACCGGATGGCGGAGCACCGGATGGCGGAGCACCGGAGCACGGGGCACCAGGTGAGTGGCCGGACCACGGACGCGGTTCCCGCCCCCGTCCCCGTCTCCGTACCCGGGCCCGGCCCCGCGCCCGCCCCCGCCGAGCTGCGGGCCGAGGGCCTGTCGTACGGCATCGACGGCCGCCACCTGGTCGACGGCGCCGATCTGTACGTCGGCCCCGGGGAGACGGTGGGCCTCGTCGGCCCCAACGGCAGCGGCAAGACCACCCTGCTGCGCTGCGTCTACGGCACCCTCGCCCCCACCCACGGCCGGCTCACCCTCGACGGGCGGGACCTGGCCGGGTTCTCCGCCAAGGAGCGGGCCCGGCGCATCGCCACCGTCCCGCAGGACGGCGGCGCCGCGTTCGAACTGACCGTGCGCGAGATCGTCGCCATGGGCCGCTCCCCGCACAAGCGCTTCTGGGAGACCGACTCGGCGGCCGATGCCGCGCTCGTCGACCAGGCGCTGGCCCGGGTGGGCGCCGCGGCGCTGCACGACCGTTCCTTCGCCGCGCTCTCGGGCGGCGAGCGGCAGCGCGTCCTGGTCGCGCGGGCCCTCGTGCAGCAGCCGTCGCTGCTCGTCCTCGACGAGCCGACCAACCACCTCGACATCCGCTACCAGCTCGACGTCCTCTCCCTCGTGACCGGCCTCGGCACCAGCGCCCTGCTCGCGCTACACGACCTCAACCTCGCCGCGTACTACTGCGACCGCCTGTACGTGCTGCGCGCCGGCCGCGTCGTCGCCCACGGCACGCCGCACGAGATCCTCACACCCGAGCTGCTGGCCGACGTGTACGGGGTGGCGGCGGAGGTCGGCGTGCATCCGGTGACGGGGGCGCCGACGGTGGTGTATCTGCCGCCGGGTGCGGGTGCGGGTGCGGGTGCGGGTGCGGGTGCGGATGCGGATGCGGATGCGGAAGTGGAAGTGGAGGCGGACGCGGGCGAGGGTGCGGACGGGGACGCTGCCGAGGAGGTGCGGCGGTGAGCGCGCAGGGGGAGGCGGCCGCCCAGGACGGCCCGCTCGCCGCCCTCGCCGCCCTCGCCGCGCACGGCCCCCGCTACCGCCTCGGGCTCGGCGCCCCGCCGCCCGGCGCGCCCGGCTGGCTCGCCGCCGACCGCCTGCTCGACCCGTACGGCCCGGAACTGTCCCACCTGCTGGACACCGAACACCGCGGCAGCGGCCACCGCACCGCCCACGCCGCCGCCCTCACCCTCATCGCGGTCTACGCGGGCCGGGTGACGGCGGCGGCCGTGCTGCACTGGGCGCTGACCGGGCGCGTTCTGGACGTGCGGCCCGGGAACGTGTGGCTGCGGCCGGACCCCGGGCACGGCATCGCGGAGGTGCGGCTGCGGGCGTTCCGCATGCTGGATGAGGCGGACGGGCCGGACGAGCGTGAGACCACGGTCCAACACGCCGTCCTCACCCAGCATTTGCTCCCCCTGGCCGACGCTCTGCGGGAGCGCACCCGGGCCGGGCTGCGGCAGTTGCGCGGGGGAGTGGCGCACGGCTGCGCGACCGCCCTCGGCGCCTCCCGCGCAGCCCCGGAACTGCTGGCCCGCCGCTGGTCCGCCTTCCTGGACGGCGCGCCCGGCGGACTCGCCGCACTGGGCGATGTGGCCACCGTCACACGGTCCGACGGTACCCGGCGTCTGGTGTACCTCCGCCGGACCTGCTGCCTCTTCCATACGAGCGCCGAAGCCGTACGCTGTGCCAGCTGCTGCCTGACCAGCAGGGAAGCCCGTATCGCGGCGTACGAGGGGCGCTCCTGATCCGTACTCCGGTCGCGCGGCGTCCCACCAGGTGTGCGGCAACCGTCCGGATCGCAAGACGAGGTTCCAGTAGCCGGACCGGGAATCGATACGATGACCGCATGGTTTTCCACGACGTGAGCGAGAAGACGCCGGGCATGTTGCTTGTGGCGCGGCTGCACGTCGACCTGTGCCGCCTAGCCAGCGCCATCTGTCCGAAGCGCGCTGTCGCCTGACGCCGCCGGACACCGGCCGCGCGGCGGCCGCGGCGCGCGGCACGCCTACGTGCCTGTGCGCCCATCCGCGCTCTCCCGCACAGCGCCATCCGCGACGCACGCCCGAGCCTGCGCCGCGCGCACGCCCATCCCGCACGCCCCGCCCTCCCACAGGAGCACTCATGGCCATCGAGGTCCGTATCCCGACCATCCTCCGCACCTACACCGACGGCCAGAAGGCCGTCGAGGGCAGCGGGGACACGCTCGCCGACCTCTTCGCCGACCTGGAGAGCCGCCACACCGGCATCCGTGAGCGCCTCGTCGACGGCGGCCAGCTGCGCCGCTTCGTGAACGTCTACCTCAACGACGAGGACGTGCGCTTCCTGGAGGGCATCTCCACCAAGCTCAGCGACGGCGACAGCGTCACCATCCTCCCGGCCGTGGCCGGCGGCTCGGGCATGTCCGACGACCCCCGGGACCAGCGCTGATGCGGTACGACTCGCCGCTGGCGGCGGTCGGCAACACCCCGCTGGTCCGCCTGCCGCGGCTGTCGCCCTCCGCCGACGTCCGCATCTGGGCCAAGCTGGAGGACCGCAACCCGACCGGCTCGGTCAAGGACCGCCCCGCGCTCCACATGATCGAGCAGGCCGAGAAGGACGGCCGGCTCACCCCCGGCTGCACGATCCTGGAGCCCACTTCGGGCAACACCGGCATCTCGCTGGCGATGGCGGCCAAGCTCAAGGGCTACCGGATCGTCTGCGTCATGCCGGAGAACACCTCCTCCGAACGGCGCGAACTGCTCGCCATGTGGGGCGCCGAGATCATCTCGTCGCCCGCTGCGGGCGGCTCCAACACGGCCGTACGGGTCGCCAAGGAACTGGCCGCCGAGCACCCCGACTGGGTGATGCTCTACCAGTACGGCAACCCCGACAACGCCGGTGCCCACTACGCCACCACCGGCCCGGAGATCCTCGCCGACCTGCCGTCCATCACCCACTTCGTGGCGGGCCTGGGCACCACCGGCACGCTCATGGGCGTCGGCCGCTATCTGCGCGAGCACGTCCCCGGCGTACAGATCGTCGCCGCCGAGCCGCGCTACGACGACGTGGTCTACGGGCTGCGCAACCTCGACGAGGGCTTCGTGCCCGAGCTGTACGACGAGTCGGTGCTCACCACCCGGTTCTCCGTCGGCTCCGAGGACGCCGTGCGCCGCACCCGCGAACTCCTCGCCGAGGAGGGCATCTTCGCGGGCGTCTCGACGGGCGCCGCCCTGCACGCCGCGATCGGCGTGGCCCGCAAGGCGGTCAAGGCCGGACAGCCCGCCGACATCGCCTTCGTCGTCGCCGACGGCGGCTGGAAGTACCTCTCCACCGGCGTCTACACCGCCGAGTCCACCGAGGCCGCCATCGAAACGCTGCACGGGCAGCTCTGGGCGTGACGCGGTAGTTCCGGGCGCGACGCGGACGTTCCGGGCGTGACGCGGTAGCTCCGGGCGAGACGCGGACGCGCTGAGACCAGGGGTCCGGTCCTCCGGGACCGGGCCTTCATGCCGTACGGGGCGGGGCTCCTGCGGTACGGGGCGGGGCTCCTGCTGTACGGGGTGTGGCTTCGGCGGTACGGGCGTGGCTCCGACCGTACGGATCACGGCTCCGACCGTACGGATCGACTCCACCCGTACGGATCGCGGCTCCGGCGGCACCGCCGGGGCGCGTACTGAAGCACGTAGGGGCGTACGCTCCACGCTCTTGGCCAAAAGCGCGCGCCCCCGAGCGCCTCACCGTCCCCGCGCGTCCCGCGCGCCTCGGCCCGTGGGCGGGGCCACCGGCCGGGCCGTACCGGGCGTCCGGCGCCGTCGTGTAGGCGTACGGCACCGGGGAACCACAGGAAGGGAGCCCGGTCCTGTACACACCCACCCGGACTGGTGATTCCGCCCACAGCTCGCCCCGCCGGAGGAGCCACCGGCCCTTTCGCGCCTTACCCTCGTGGGCACCGTAATGACCGCTCGGACCCGGCATGGACGCCGCCGGGCGAGGCCGGCGGGGACCTGTGCACGCCCCCGTCGTAGCCCCGCATGGACCCGCCGCTCCGCCCCCAGCCACGGAGGTTCACGCCCGCATGAAGCTCACTGTCGTCGGTTGCTCGGGGTCGTTCCCTTCCACGGAATCGGCCTGTTCGAGCTATCTCCTGGAGGCCGACGGCTTCAGGCTGCTGATCGACATGGGCAACGGCGCCCTGGGCGAGCTGCAGCGCCACTGCGGTCTCTACGACCTCGACGCCGTTCTCCTGTCGCACCTGCACGCCGATCACTGCATCGACCTGTGCGGCTACTTCGTCGTGCGTTACTACCGGCCCGACGGCGGCCGGTGCGCGCCGATGCCCGTGTACGGGCCGGCCGGCACCGAGCGGCGGCTGACCGCCGCGCACGCGGACCTGCCGACCGACCAGGCGATGAGCGAGGTCTTCGACTTCCGCACGCTGACGCCGGGCACCTTCACCGTCGGCCCCTTCACCGTCCGCGCCGACCTGGTCAGCCACCCCGTCGAGGCGTTCGGCTTCCGTATCGAGCACGACGGCAAGTCGCTGACGTACTCCGGCGACACCGGGGTCTGCGACGCCCTGGACGGCCTCGCCGACGGCACCGACTTCTTCCTGTGCGAGGCATCTTTCACGCACGGCAAGGAGGACATCCCGGACCTGCACCTCAACGGGCGGGAGGCGGGCGCGCACGCCGCGCGCGCCCGCGCGGGACGGCTGGTCCTGACCCACATTCCGCCGTGGACCGACCCCGGCATCAACCTGCGGGACGCGCAGGAGGTCTTCGAGGGCCCGGTCGAGGTCGCCAAGGCGGGGGCGGTTTACGAGATCTGAGCCGGGCGGGGCGCCGAGGGGCGCGCCCTGATGGCCGGCGCGCTTCGGTGGCCGGTGCGTTCCGATGGCCGGCTCGCTTCGATGGCGGGTGCGCTCCGGTGCCAATGCGCTTCGATGGCCGGTGCGCTCCGGTGCCGATGCGTACTGGTGGCCACCGGCCGACGGCATGCACAAGGCCCCCGCGACCAGTGTGGTCGCGGGGGCCTTCGGTGCGCTCGGTGTGCCCGGGGCACTCGGGACGCCGGTTCCGCTTGGGGCGCCCGGCCCGCCCGGCCCGCCCGGCCCGCCCGGCCCGCTCGGGGCACCCGGCGCGCCCAGGGCGTTTTCCGGGCCGTCGGCCGGGGCCTACTTGCCCTCGGCCTTCTGCAGTTCGGCGAGTTCCTCGTCGCTCTCGCGGCCCGGCGTCTTGAGGTTGAACTTGATGATCGCGAACCGGAAGATCACGTAGTACAGGGCCGCGAAGCACAGGCCCACCAGGGCCAGCATCCACGGTTTGGTCGCGATGCCCAGGTTCAGCACGTAGTCGATCGCGCCGGCCGAGAAGCCGAAGCCGTCCTTCATGCCCAGCGCCCAGGTCAGCGCCATCGAGACACCGGTCAGTACGGCGTGGATCGCGTACAGCACCGGGGCGATGAACATGAACGTGAACTCGATCGGCTCGGTCACGCCGGTCACGAAGGCGGTGAGCGCGAGCGAGAACATCATGCCGCCGACGACCTTGCGGCGCTCGGGGCGGGCGCAGTGCACGATCGCCAGGCAGGCGGCGGGCAGCGCGAACATCATGATCGGGAAGAAGCCGGTCATGAACTGGCCGGCGCTCGGGTCGCCCTCCAGGAAGCGGGCGATGTCACCGTGCTTGCCGTGGTAGTCACCGGCCTGGAACCAGGGGAAGGAGTTCAGCAGGTGGTGCATGCCGACCGCGATCAGACCGCGGTTGGCGACGCCGAAGATGCCCGCGCCGACCGCGCCGGAGCCGACCAGCCACTCACCGAAGCTGTGCAGACCGGTGCCCAGGACCGGCCAGATGTAGCCGAAGACGATGCCGATGATCAGGCCCGCGAAGGACGACAGGATCGGGACCAGGCGGCGGCCGCTGAAGAAGCCGAGCCAGTCCGGCAGCTTCTTGCGGCTGTAGCGCTGGTAGATCAGGGCCACCACGATGCCCATCACCACGCCGCCGAGCACCTTGGCGTCGGCGGGCGCGGCCTCCTGGACTATCTTCCCGTCGACCACCTTGGCGATCTTGGGGAGGCTGTCGTCGCCGAACGTCGCCAGCACCTTGCTGAAGACCAGGTAGCCGACGACGGCGGCCAGGCCGGTCGAGCCGTCCGCCTTCTTGGCGAAGCCGATGGCGATACCGACGGCGAACAGCAGCGGCATGTTGTCCAGGAGCGCACCGCCACCGGCGGCCATGAACTCCGCGATCTTGTTCAGGAACGCGGGGAACGACTCCTTGCCGAGCATGTCCGACTGGCCGAGCCGGACCATGAGCGCCGCGGCGGGCAGCGTCGCGATCGGCAGCATGAGGCTGCGACCGATGCGCTGGGCGACGGCCATGGCGCCGGAGCCACGCTTCTTGTCGGGAGCCGCCGTAGCGGTGGCCGAACTCATCGGATTCCTCCTGGGGAGGCGGGCTCTCGGAGAACAGGGGGGAGGCCCGCTGGCTTGGTCTACACCACTCAGTGGTTTAGACCATTCTTAGCATGTCGCCCACACATAAAGGAATCCGTTCTTCCTCAACGTTTAGATCACGGACCAAGCGGCCCTCAAGTCCATCGACTTGAGGGCCCTCCGGACAGGGCCGTACGGGCCCGTCCACAGGGGGCGGGTCCCGGCTCCCGCCCGGTCCGCTCACTTCAGATTCTGCTGCTCCAGTTCCTCTTCCACTTCCTCCGGTTCGCGGCCCGGAGTGTGCAGGTCGAACTTGGTGATCACGAAGCGGAAGAGCACGTAATAGACGACCGCGAAGCACAGCCCGATCGGAATGATCATCCACGGTTTGGTGGCCAGCCCCCAGTTGATCACGTAGTCGATCAGACCGGCCGAGAAACTGAAGCCGTCCTTGACGCCCAGCGCCCAGCTCACCGCCATCGAGACCCCGGTCAGCACGGCGTGCAGCGCGTACAGCACCGGTGCGATGAACAGGAACGAGTACTCGATCGGCTCGGTCACGCCGGTGACGAAGGAGGTCAGGCCCACTGACAGCATCAGACCGCCGATCTCCTTGCGGCGGTGCGGCTTGGCGCAGTGGGTGATCGCCAGCGCCGCGGCCGGCAGCGCGAACATCATGATCGGGAAGAAACCGGTGGTGAACTGCCCGGCCGTCGGGTCGCCCGCCAGGAAACGGTTGATGTCGCCGTGCACCGACGTACCGTCCGGCTTGGTGAAATCGCCGAACTGGAACCACATGAACGTATTCAGGAACTGGTGCATCCCGATCACCAGCAGTGCCCGGTTGGCGACGCCGAAGATGCCCGAACCGGTGGCGCCCAGATCCGTCAGCCACCTGCTGAAGCTGGTCAGCGCGTCACCGATGGGCGGCCAGACCCACAGGCACAGCGCGGCGAAGGCCAGCCCGACGAACGCCATGATGATCGGCACCAGCCGGCGCCCGTTGAAGAAGCCCAGCCAGTCCACCAGCTTCACCCGGTGGTAGCGCTGCCAGATCCAGGCGGCGAAGAAGCCCATCACGATGCCGCCGAAGACCCCCGGGTTCTGGAAGTTCGCCGGCGTCGCCTTGCCGCCGCCGTCCACGCACACACCGCTCCACTGCCCGGCCGTGGCGTACGCGGAGCCCGTCGCGCAGTCCTGCGGGAACTGGTGCAGCACCGAGTAGTAGACGAGGAAGCCCACCACCGCGGCCAACGCTGTCGACCCGTCCGCCTTCTTCGCCATACCGATCGCCACGCCGACGCAGAACAGCAGCGGCAGGCCGAGCGAGGAGTCCAGCAGCGCGCCGCCCGCGCCCGCGAACACCTTCGCCACGTCCTGCCAGCCCAGGCCGTCCGTGCCGAAGACGTCCGGCTGGCCGAGCCGGTTGAGGATGCCCGCGGCGGGCAGGACCGCGATGGGAAGCTGAAGGCTGCGCCCCATCTTCTGCAGACCCTGGAAAAGGCCCGCCGACCGCTTCTTCCGCGATGCCGCCGCCGCGTTCGAGCTCATCCGCGTCCTTTCGGCCCCCGGCCCGCAGCGGGCCGGCTCGGTACGTGCCGCATACTTGTGGTGTAGACCATTTGTGGTGCGTTTCGGGCCCCGGAAAGCGCTGCCGGGTGGTCGCCATCTTTCGCCAGACGGCGGACATGCGCCCGGGTAACTGGGCTGAACGTGCGTTACCGTGTGATCACCGAGCGGCACCGCCGCCGGTGGCCGAGACAAGCAGGAGTGGACATGGCCAGCAAGGCTGAGAAGATCGTCGCCGGGCTCGGCGGACTCGACAACATCGAGGAGGTCGAGGGCTGCATCACCCGCCTCCGCACCGAGGTCGCCGACCCCTCGCTGGTCGACGAGGCCGCGCTGAAGGCCGCCGGCGCGCACGGCGTCGTGAAGATGGGCACCGCCATCCAGGTCGTCATCGGCACCGACGCGGACCCGATCGCCGCCGAGATCGAAGACATGATGTGAGCCGCTGAAGCGCTCTCCGTCCGGGGCTCCGGTCCGCGCCGTGAAGGCGGCGGGCCGGGGCCCCGGCGTGTGTAGGGACGTGTGGCGGGCGGGGTGGCGCGGGGTGCGCGGCGGTGCGGGTGCGGCCGTACGGGACGCGGCGCTACGGGATGCGCGGCGTGGGTGTGGCGGTACGGCATGCGCGGCACGGGTGCGGCGGTACGGGGATGTGGCAGTACGGGGCGCGGCGCCACGGGGCGCGCGACGCCGATACGGGTGCCGGTACGGCGGTACAGCGGTACAGCGGTACAGCAGCGATACGGCGGTGCGGCGTTACAGCGGTACGCAGGCGAACAGCCCCCACCGCGATCCCGACCGAACCGGAACCGCCCCCTCTACGGAGCCGATAGGGTCGGAGCCATGTCTCGTATCGACGGCCGCACCCCCGACCAGCTCCGCCCCGTCACCCTGGAACGCGGCTGGAGCAAGCACGCCGAAGGCTCCGTACTGATCTCCTTCGGCGACACCAAGGTCTTCTGCACCGCCTCCCTCACCGAGGGCGTCCCGCGCTGGCGCAAGGGCAGCGGCGAAGGCTGGGTCACCGCCGAGTACGCGATGCTGCCGCGCTCCACGAACACCCGCGGCGACCGCGAGTCCGTCCGCGGCAAGATCGGCGGCCGGACGCACGAGATCTCCCGCCTCATCGGCCGCTCGCTGCGCGCCGTCATCGACTTCAAGGCGCTCGGCGAGAACACCATCGTCCTGGACTGCGACGTCCTCCAGGCCGACGGCGGCACCCGCACCGCCGCCATCACCGGCGCGTACGTCGCGCTGGCCGACGCCGTCTCCTGGGCCCAGGCCAAGAAGACGATCAAGGCAGGGCGGCAGCCGCTCATCGGCACCGTCTCCGCCGTCAGCGTCGGCATCGTCGGCGGCGTACCGATGCTCGACCTCTGCTACGAGGAGGACGTGCGCGCTGAGACCGACATGAACGTCGTCTGCACCGGCGACGGCCGCTTCGTCGAGGTCCAGGGCACCGCCGAGGCCGAGCCCTTCGCCCGCGACGAGCTCAACGCCCTCCTCGACCTGGCCGTCGCAGGCTGCGCCGGGCTGGACGCCGCCCAGCGCGAGGCCCTCGCCCGCACGCGGTGAAGCCAGGCCCGCGCCGGTCCGCGACGGTGGACCGGCGCGCGCCGCTGCCCGACCCGGCGCCGCCGGCCCTGTGACCTTTCCCTCGTGGGATCTGCGTCTCTAGGAATCCGGCGACCGGCCGCGCACCGTGGACCCATGACCACTTCCGCTGCCACCGCCACCACCGCCACGGCGTCCGCCGCCACCGGGGCCCGGACCAGCACCGGCGGCCCCAAGGACGACTCCAGCCTGCTGGAGCACATCGTCGGCTGGACGCTCGTCGTCGTCCTGGCCATGCTGCTCACCCAGACCGGCCTGGTCTGACGGCCGGGGCGCCCGCCCCGCCCCCACTTCTTGCCGCGCCCCTGTCAACCAAATCCGGTCCGGCGGCGTTATCCCTGGTACCGACGCACCATCCGCGCTCGGCACACCCAGGGGAGGACCGTTCCATGGCCGTACGCCGCCGCACCGCATCCCGCCGCTCCACGACGACCACCGCCGCCGCGCTGGCCACGGCCGCGCTGGCCGCGTCCCTGCTCACCGCCTGCGGAACGGTCGAGAAGGCCGTCGGCTGCGCCAAGATCGCCACCACCTTCGCCAACGACCTGGACTCGCTCCGGCAGGACCTGGACAACGCGGCCGACAGCCCGCAGGCCGCCCAGCGCGCCGTCGACCGGCTGAACAAGGACCTCGGCAAGATCCAGGAGTCCACGGACGACCCGGACGTCCAGAAGGCGCTCACCGACCTGACCAAGGCACTGGACAAGGCCGACGACGCGGTACGCGACGGCAAGGTCCCCGACCTCGACGGGCTCAAGGACACGGCCGCCTCGCTCACCAAGACCTGCACGCCGGGATAGCCGCGGGGGCGGTGCGCCGGGTCTGGGGCCAGGGAGTGGGACGGGGCGGGGCCACAACCGACGGGGCGGGGCCACAACCTGAGCTTGGGTTCAGGCCTGAGCCCAGGCCTGAACCCAAGCCCCGTGCGCCGGGTCGAGCCCGGGACCTGCGCGCCTGGATATCCGGGGTTCGCGTGCCTGGATAATCGGGGTTCACGTGCCTGGATAATCGGGGCCTATGAAGCGCCTGATCCTCGCCACCCGCAACGCCGGCAAAATCACCGAACTCCGCGCCATCCTCGCCGCCGCCGACCTCGACGTCGAACTGGTCGGCGCCGACGCCTACCCGGACGTCCCCGACGTCAAGGAAACCGGCGTCACCTTCGCCGAGAACGCCCTCCTCAAGGCCCACGCCCTGGCCCGGGCCACCGGCCACCCGGCCGTCGCCGACGACTCCGGGCTGTGCGTCGAGGTCCTGGGCGGCGCGCCCGGCATCTTCTCGGCCCGCTGGTCGGGCCGGCACGGCGACGACCAGGCCAACCTCGACCTGCTCCTCGCCCAGCTCTCCGACATCGCCGACGGCCACCGCGCGGCGCACTTCGCGTGCGCCGCGGCGCTCGCCCTGCCCGACGGCACGGAACGCGTCGTCGAGGGCCGCCTCGAAGGCACCCTCCGCCACACCCCCGCGGGCACCGGCGGCTTCGGCTACGACCCGATCCTCCAGCCCCTCGGCGAAACCCGCACCTGCGCCGAACTCACCGCCGACGAGAAGAACGCCATCAGCCACCGCGGCAAGGCGTTCCGGGAGCTGGTACCGGTGGTGCGGGAGTTGTTGGGCTGAGTGCGGGCGGGCGGCCGTGCACAGCCCGGCTGCCGGCCGTACACATGAAGCAGCCGTCTCCTTCCGCGGAAGGAGACGGCTGCTTCATGCTGTGGGCCCGGTGGGACTCGAACCCACGACACACCGGACCTAAACCGGCGCCCTCTGGCCAGCTGGGGTACGGGCCCGCGGCGCCTACTGTACTGTGCCCGGTCGCGCGGCCGTCAGGGGATCTTGGGTTCGGGCGGTCCGCCGCCCGAACGTGCGGGTCTGGCTGTGGCACGAGGGGCACAGATAGCGCAGGTTCCCGATCCGGTCGTCGAGCGGGTCCCCGTTGATGTGGTCGATCTCCAGGACCAGCCGCTTGCCCTGCCAGGAGTCGCCCAGACCGCAGGCGCCGCACAGCCGGGGAACCGCCCTGTCGTCCAAGGCGCGGCGCAGCAGGGACGTCTTCGTCCGGCGGGAGCCCGGCGCCCGGCGCCGGAGGATGTCGTCGGCGGGTCTGCGGGCCGGGGAGGGACGGCCGCGGCCGTGGCCCTGTCCGGTGAAGTGCGCGGTCGACAGACCGTAGGCCGTGACGCTCCGGTCCAGGAGCCGCCGGGAGGCGGTGGTGACGGGGCGGCCGAGCAGCCGGAGTGTCGCGGCCCGGCTTCTCGAACCGGCCACGGCGGCGGTGAGTTCGTCGCGCGGCAACAGCTCTCCGCGGGCGCCGCGCCCGGCGAAATGCGCCGTGCTGATACCGAAGCGCGTCAGCTTCTCGCGGATGTGGCTGTAGGCGCTGTCGTACGGTGGGACGCCCAGGTGCTCCAGGACGTCCCGAATGCTGCGCGCCTCTGCGGTGGCTTCCTCCAGGCGCTCCTTGGTGTACGTCTGCGGTGGCCGCCGAGGCAACTCTTCCGGAGCGAAATGCGTGGTGTCGATGCCGTAGTGCGCCAGGCGGCGGCGCAGATAGCGGAGAGTGGCGCTGCCCGGAGGCGTGCCCAGGCGGCGGAGCATGTCCACCGGGCCGGTGGACACCGCGGCCGTACGGGCGAGCAGCTCGCGGGTGTACCGCCGGCGGGCCGTCACGGCAGGCGCCTGTGCGGCTCGCGCCGTTTGCGGCCGCGGTAGGTGTCCGTGACGGCATGGCAGTTGGGGCACAGGAGGCGCAGGTTGGCCGGGCGGTTGTCCCACCAGTCGCCGTTGCGGTGATCGACCTCCAGGCGCAGGGGCCGCCCGTTCCACACCGGGCCCGTGCCGCACATCGCGCACCGCTCCCGCACTCCCCGGAGCAGCAGGGCTCTGCGCAGCCGGTTGCCGGGCAACCGGCCCTCGGACGGTGACCCCAGGACCAGCCGGTCGGCGACCGGGCGCTGCGGCCGTCTGGGACGTGCGGACGTGAAGTGGTCCGTGCACAGGCCCAGTTCGGAAATCCGGCGGGCGATGTGGGCCTGGTTGCCGCCCACGGGGTGGATGCCGAGGCGGCGTACGACCTCGGCGGTGCTGTGGGACAGGGCCACCGCCTCGCGGAGCGCGGTCTCGGAGTGGCGGACGGCCCCGGACGTGAAGTGCGCGGTGTCGATGCCCTCTTCGGCCATCCGACGGCTGATGTAGCACCGGACGCTGCGTGTCGGAGTGCTTCCGCAGTGGCGTGCGGCTTCCGCGTACGAACTCGAAGCGCGCGCGGCCTCGATGAGCAACTCGCGCGTGTATTTCCTTCCCATGGCCCCCGATTCCCCCGATAACGCTTCTCGGGCGCGAGTAGCGCCTTCGAACACTTCAACGACCACCTCCCCGCCCAGTTACGCCACCCAGCCCAAAAAACGACCGCGGCCCCCGCCCGGCAAAGGGCGAAGGCCGCGGTGCGAAAGCTCTGCGGGGCGTATCAGAACCGAGGATCCGGCGACTGCGCCGTAACGATCTCCACGGCTTCCTCCTTGGTGGCCACGGCGGGCGGGGAGCCTTCCAGGGGCTGCTGGGCGGTTTCCTTCATGCAGGCCACGGCGATGGCGCCTACCAGGGCGGCGGCCATCGCGTAGTACGCGGGGACCATGTCGTTGCCGCCGGCGGCGTCCATGAGGGCGGTGATGACCAGGGGGGTGGTGCCGCCGAAGAGGGAGACGGCGAGGTTGTAGCCGATGGACAGGGAGCCGTAGCGGACGCTGGTGGGGAAGAGGGCCGGCAGGGCGGCGGACATGGTGCCCAGGAGGCAGACCAGGCAGAGGCCCAGGATCAGCATGCCGGGGATGATCGCGGCCAGGCTGCCCGCCTTGACCAGCAGGAACGCGGGGACGGAGAGGAGGAAGAAGCCCAGCATGCCGGTCATGAGCAGGGGCTTGCGGCCGAAGCGGTCGTTGAGCTTGCCGACGGAGCTGATGATGCACATCAGGACGACCATGGTGCCGATGACGATCAGCAGACCGTGCGCCTCGTCGTAGTGGAGGGTGTCGGTCAGGTAGGTCGGCATGTAGGAGAGCAGCATGTAGTGGCAGATGTTGTACGCGCCGACGAGGGCGATGCACAGGATCAGCATGGGCCACTGCTGCGCGAAGATCTCGCTGAGCTTCTTCTTGGGGGCGTTCTCGGAGAGGTGGGAGAACTCGGACTCCGTCTCGGTGACGGTCGCTTCGCCGTTGTGGGTCTGGGCGGCTTCCAGCTTCTGGAAGGCGGGGGTCTCGTCAAGCTTCATCCGCAGGTAGAGACCGACCAGGCCGAGCGGCCCGGCGACCAGGAACGGGATGCGCCAGCCCCAGTCGTGCATGGTCTCGCCGCCGAGCGTGGTGTTGAGGATCAGGACCAGGCCGGCGGCGCCGGTGTAGCCGGCCAGGGTGCCCATCTCCAGGAAGCTGCCGAAGAAGCCGCGCTTCTTGTCGGGCGCGTACTCGGCGATGAACGTCGAGGCGCCGCCGTACTCACCGCCGGTGGAGAAGCCCTGGATCATACGGAAGACGATCAGCAGGATGGGGGACCACAGGCCGATGGTGGCGTAGGAAGGGATCAGGCCGATGCACAGGGTGCCCGCGGCCATCATGATCATGGTGAGTGCGAGGACCTTCTTGCGGCCGATACGGTCGCCGAGCGGCCCGAAGAACGCGCCGCCGATGGGACGCACGAGGAAGGCGACGGCGAAGGTGGCGAACGAGGACAGCAGGCTGACCGTGTCGCTGCCGCCCGGGAAGAACACCTTGCCGATGGTGACCGCGAGGTAGCTGTAGATGCCGAAGTCGAACCATTCCATGGCGTTTCCGAGCGCGGCGGCCTTCACGGCGCGTTTGACGACGCGCTCGTCGGTCACCGTGATGTCGGTGCGCCGCAGCCGGGGGTTGCGGCGGCGGGCGACGGCCCGGAAGAGGTTTCTGTGGCGTTTGAACGCCTCCGGGTCCCGGTCGGTCGCGGGTTCGGCTTCGGTGCTGCCGGTCGGCACGAGTCGAGTCCTCTCGGTCGGTCAGCGCGCTCGATGCGCGGCAGGGGGTCGCAGCTGTCGTGGGCGGCCTCTCGGCCGGCTCGGCCGTCGGCGGCCGTCATGATCACCCGAAGGTGGTCGTACGACAGGTGCGCCTGCGCACTGGAGCGCGACTCAAACCACTCTGACCCCACAACGCGATGTACGTCACGTGACATGCGCCGTCCGGCGCAGCGGTTTCTCCCGGTTTCGGGCTGGTTCTCACCAGGGGTGCGACGGCCGCTGTTACAGGACTGGTACAAAGCCGAGTGGTCACCGCAGCGTCCGGGCAATCAGCCTGTGTGGCGGGGAGGGGAAAGTTACGGGTATCGAAACCGCCCTTATGCTCCGAACCGTTCGCTCTGCGGACACCTCGCGTATGTGTCCCCCGTTTCGCGCGCGCGTGACGCGTTCGGCCGCGGTGGCCCGTTCTGCGCCGGCGCGGGGCCGCTGCCCCGGAAGGAGAAGTTCATGACCGACCGCGACCGCGAAGGCGCCCGCCGGTTCAGCGGGCGCACCGCCCTGGCGACCTTCGCCGCGGTCACCGCCCTGGCGGCGGCCGGTGTGTGGTTCAGCCAGGCGGCGGACCGCGCGTCGGCGGTGGACGCGGCGCCGAAGACGTCCGCGGTGCGTGACGTGAAGGGCTCGGCGAAGGCGACCGGCGGGCTGCCGGGGGTGCGCGACTGCGGGTTCGGCGAGCCGGAGATCAAGCCGAAGGTCATCACGCTGACGTGCGCGGACGCCGCCATGGTGGCGACCGGCATCACCTGGGAGCGGTACGGCGCCGCGGAGGCCGAGGGCAAGGGCGTGGTGCAGGTCGAGAAGGCCGCCGCCGGGGCGGGCACGGACGCCGGGTTCCCGGCGACGTTCCGGCTGTACGGGGCGAAGACGGTGGACGGCGCGCGGGCGTTCACGGGGCTGGAGGTCACCTACGAGGGCTCGACGCCGCTCGGTGACTCGACGGAGATGTACAACCTCGCGTGATGGGCATCCGAGGCCGGATCGCCCTGGCCATTTCGTGTGTGACGGCGCTGGCGGTGGTGGTGCTGGGGTTCGCGGTGCACCACATCGCGGACGCGGAGCGGGAGCGGGCGGCGCGCTCCTATCAGGACGACCGGCTCAGCTCGGCGCTGCAGATCTACGAGCGGGACGGCACGCTGGCGCTGGGCGCCCAGCTGGACGACGCGACGCTGCCGGCTCCGCTGCGCGCCGCGGTCCTCGACGGCAAGTCCGGTACGTACCGGAGCCAGGGCGAGGACCCGCGGGTGTGGGCGGCCACCGGTGTGGGCGGCGGGGTCGCCGACGGCGGTTCCGGGACCGGCGCGCTGCCGCGGACGCTGTCGGTGTCGGCGGCGTTCCCGGACAACGACCCGGCCCAGGAGGCGCTGGACCGGGCGCTGCTGATCGCGGGCATCGGCACGGTGGTGCTGATGGCCGGTGTGTCGTGGTTCGTCTCGCAGCGGCTGTCCCGGCGGCTGCGGCTCAGTGCCGCGGCGGCGCGCCGGATCGCGGCGGGCGAGCCGCCGGACGCCGAGGCGCTGGCCGCGTCCGGCCGGGACGAGGTGGCCGAGCTGGGCCGTTCGGTGCATCACATGGCGACGTCGCTGGCGGCGCGGGTGGAGGCGGAGCGCAAGTTCACCGCGGACGTGGCGCATGAACTGCGTACGCCGGTGGCCGGGCTGGTCGCGGCGGCCGAGCTGCTGCCGCACGAGCGCGCCGTCGAGCTGGTACGGGACCGGGCGCAGACCATGCGGAACCTGGTCGAGGACCTGCTGGAGGTGTCCCGGCTGGACGCGGGCGTGGAGTCGGCGCAGCTGGACGCGGTGGACCTGCCGTCGCTGGTGCGCGGGATCGTGGGCCGGGCGGAGCGGGTGCGCGGCATCGAGGGGGTCGAGGTCGTCGTGGCGGGTCCGGCGCGGGTGGTGGAGACCGACCGGCGCCGGGTGGAACGGGTGCTGGTGAACCTGCTGGCCAACGCGGTCAAGCACGGCAGGCCGCCGGTGGAGGTACGGGTCGACGGCACGCGGATCGTCGTGCGCGACCACGGGCCGGGCTACCCGCCGGAGCTGTGCGCGGAGGGGCCGCGCCGCTTCCGTACGGCGGCACCCGAACGCGGTACCGGTCACGGCCTGGGGCTGACGATCGCGGCCGGCCAGGCGGAGGTGCTGGGCGGCCGGCTGCTCTTCGGCGCGGCCGAGGGCGGCGGGGCGGAAGCGGTACTGGAGCTGCCGGAGCCGGCCGGAACGGAAGCCGCGCCCGAGCCGGTGGGGGAGCGGGGAGCGGTGGCGGCCCCGTAGGGCGAGGGTTTTCCGGCGGCCGGGCGCCGCGCCGGGCGGTAGCCGTGGGCCGGGCGGTCGCCGCAGGCCGGGCGGTCGCCGCGGGCCGACGGGCGCCCTCAGCACCCGTCTCGCGCCCCCGGCAATCAGCCCCCGGTCCGGAAGCACCCGGCCCCCGGTCCGGAAGCACCCGGCCTCCGGTCCGGAAGCACCCGGCCTCCGGTCCGGAAGCACCCGGCCCCCGGACCGGAAGCACCCCCCATCCGGCCCAACGCCCCCTTAAAGCCCCAGATCCTTGATGATCTTGGCGACGTGGCCGGTGGCCTTCACGTTGTACAGCGCGCGCTCGACCTTGCCCTCCTCGTCGACGATCACGGTGGAGCGGATGACCCCGGTCACGACCTTGCCGTACAGCTTCTTCTCGCCGAAGGCGCCGTACGCCTCCAGGACCTTCTTCTCGGGGTCGCCGAGCAGCGTGACCGACAGCTCCTCCTTCTCGCGGAACTTCGCGAGCTTCTCCGGCTTGTCGGGGGAGATGCCGATGACGTCGTAGCCGTGGCCGGCCAGGAAGTCGAGGTTGTCGGTGAAGTCGCAGGCCTGCTTGGTGCAGCCGGGGGTCAGCGCGGCCGGGTAGAAGTACACGATGACCTTGCGGCCCTTGTGGTCGGCGAGCGAGACCTCCTTGCCGTCCGCGTCGGGGAGGGTGAAGGCGGGGGCGGTGTCGCCGGGCTGCAGTCGCTCGCTCATGGCTCTCCTTGGGGCGTGGGTGGGGCGGCACGCGGTGATCGCGTACGGGAACGGGTGCGCGAGCGGGTCGCGCTCCCGTTTTCGCTACATCCCGAGGTTACTGAGCCGCCCGAAAAGGGGGTGCTGTGGGGCGCCGGGGCCGGTGGGCTGACAGACTGTCCGCACGGAAGACGGATCGAGACGACCGGAGGCAGCGCGGTGTCGGAGGCCAGGACCCCTGCGCAGATCGAGAAGGACATCGTCCGCAGGCGGCAGGAGCTCGCCGTGACGCTGGACGAGATCGGCGTGCGGCTGCACCCGAAGACGATCATGGGGGACGCCAAGGCGAAGACGGCGGCGGCCGTGGACCGTACGGCGGGGCGGGCCTATGTGGCCGCCAACCGCGCGGTCTCGGACATCCGCGCCCAGCTCGTGTCGGAGGACGGTGCGCCCCGCCTGGAGCGGGTGGTGCCGCTGGCGATGATCGGTGTGGCCGTCGTCGGACTCCTGGTGGTGGGCTCGAAGCGCCGCCGCTCCTAGGGCTCCGGGCCCGTCGGCCCCGGGTTCCGGGCGCCGCCGTTCCCGGGGCTCTGGGTACCGCCGGTCCCCGGCCCGGCCCCGGTGCGTGCGCTGTCCGGTCCCGCGGGCAGGTACCGTCTTGCCGTGAGCCCGAATAACGCCAAGGACACCCACGACAAGCTGCCCATCCGGATGCTGCACGACCGGGTGCTGGTCCGTACCGACATCGCCGAGGGCGAGCGCCGTTCCAGCGGCGGCATCGTCATTCCGGCGACCGCGGCCGTCGGCCGCCGCCTGGCCTGGGCCGAGGTGGTCGCGGTGGGTCAGAACGTACGGACCGTGGAGCCCGGTGACCGGGTGCTGTACGACCCGGAGGACCGGGCCGAGGTCGAGGTGCGCGGCGTCGCGTACGTCCTGATGCGCGAGCGCGATCTGCACGCGGTGGCGGCGGAGCGCCTGGAGGGCGCCGAGGACGCGACGGGGCTGTACCTGTAGAGCCCGGAGCCGGAGCGGGCCGTACCCGTAGTGGTACGGCCGTACGGAGAACGGCGGGCGGTGACCAGCGTCACCGCCCGTTTTGTACGTCTTTTGCTAGGGTCGGAAGCATCCCGACGAGACGCGCCGTACCGGGTCACGACAAGACGACGCACCCCTGTAGAAGCTCGTTTCCACGGAGGTGCCGTCATGGCATGGATCCTGCTCGTCGTCGCCGGCCTGCTGGAGGTCGGCTGGTCGATCGGCATGAAGTTCACCGAGGGGTTCACCCGGCTGTGGCCCAGCGTCTTCACGGGCGCGGGCATCGTCGCCAGCATGCTGCTGCTCTCGTACGCCGCCCGGACGCTGCCGATCGGTACCGCGTACGGCGTATGGGTCGGTATCGGCGCGGCGGGCGCCGCGATCGTGGGCATGCTGGTGCTCGGCGAGCCCGCCACCGCCGCACGGATCTTCTTCATCTGTCTGCTGCTGGTGGCGGTGGTGGGCCTGAAGGCGACCTCGGGCCACTGAGGCCGGGGCGCGCCCGCGCCCCGCGCCCGCCCGCGCCCCCGTGCCCGCCCGCGTCACGTCCCCGGGAAGTTGTCCCAGCCCCCGAAATTCCCGCCGTACCCGGTCATGCTCCCGTCCCCGCCGACCCCGCCGCCGATCCCGCCCCGGCCGCCGCCGACGCCGCCCGGGCCGCCGACCGTCCCGCCGTCGATGCCGCCGGTGGGCGGTTCCACGGTGGGCCAGTCCTCGGTGGGGCCGGTCGTCGGCTCGTGGGTCGGGTACGTCGGGAAGCTGGGGCCGGGGGCCGTGGTGGGGCGGCTGGTCGGCGGTTCGCCGGTGGGGCCCGTCGGCGGGGCGCTGTCGGTCGGGGACGCGGCGCTGCTGCTCGACGACGCGCCGGACGCGCTCGGCTCCTGGGAGGGCGGCTGGTCCGCGCCCGCCTCCAGCTCCAGGTCGAAGTCCTTGACCGGCTTCCCCTTCAGGGCGTCGGCCGTGTACTGGGCCCAGATCTGGGCGGGGAAGCCGCCGCCGTTGATGCGGGGCAGGCCCGCGGCGCCGTACAGCGGCTTCTGCGCGCCGGTGTCCGGGTCCTGGCCCAGGACGGCGACGACGGTGGCCAGCTCGGGCGTGTAGCCCGCGAACCAGGCGGCCCGGTCCTCCTCCGCGGTGCCGGTCTTGCCGGCCGCGGGCCGCCCGGCGGCGCGGGCCTCGGCGCCGGTGCCGCCGGGGCTCTCGATGACGCTGCGCAGGATCGAGGTGGTGGTGTCCGCGGCGTTGCGCGGCACCGCGGTCTTCTCGCCGCGGTCCGGCAGCTCGACGGTCTCGCCGCCCTTGGTGGCCTTGCCGACGAGGCTGTACGCGCGCTGCTTGCCGTGGTTGGCGAGCGTCGCGTACACCTGCGTCATGTCCAGCACGCTGGGCGTTGCGGTGCCGAGCGAGATGGCGCCCTGGGAGGAGCCGAGGCTCGGCGTGTCCTTGGGGACGCCGAGGTCGATGGCGGTCTCCTTGACCTTCTTCGGGCCCACGTCCACGCCCATCTGCGCGTAGACGGCGTTGACGGACTTGTCGGTGGCGGTGGAGACGGTGATCGGGCCGTAGGAGCGGCCGTCCTCGTTCCCGGGGGCGAAGCCGGTGCCCCGGCCGTTGCTGACGGCCTCGCGCTTGTTGGTGCCGTCGTAGACGGTGTTCGGGGTGATCCGGCGGCCGTCCTGGGTGACCGACTCGTTGGCGACCGCCGACGCGAAGACGATCGGCTTGAAGATCGAGCCGACCTGGTAGTCGCGGCGGGTGGCGCTGTTGACGTACTGCTTGGCGTAGTCGATGCCGCCGTACATGGCGACGACGTTGCCGGTGGCGGGGTCGATGGAGGTGCCTCCGGCGCGTACGTACCGGTCCGCCCTGGAGTTGCCCAGCTCGTCCATCAGCCGCTCGTCCACCGCTTTGACCAGCGCGTCCTGCCGCTTCTTGTCGATGGTGGTGGTGATGCGGTAGCCGCCGGCGGCCAGCGTCCGGTCGTCGATGATGTCGTTCTTGGTCAGGTAGTCGCGGACCGCCTCGACGAGGTAGCCGCGCTGCCCGGACAGGCCGGTGGGCGGCTTGGCCTTGCCCGGCGCGGGGAACTTCAGCGTCGCCCGTTCGGACTCGCTGATCCACTTCTTCTTGACCATGCCGTCCAGGACGTAGTTCCAGCGGTCCAGGGCGCGCTGCCGGTTCTCCGGGTGGGCGGCGACGTCGTACGCGCTGGGCGCGTTGAGGAGGGTGGCGAGGTAGGCGCCCTCGGCGGTGGTGAGCTGGTCGGAGTTCTTGCTGTAGTACGCCTGCGCGGCGGCCTGGATGCCGTACGCGTTGCGGCCGTAGTAGCTGGAGTTGAGGTAGCCCTCCAGGATCTCGGACTTGCTGCGCTCGCGGTCCAGTTTGATCGCGATGAAGAACTCCTTGGCCTTGCGGGTGAGGGTCTGCTCCTGCCCGAGGTAGTAGTTCTTCACGTACTGCTGGGTGATGGTGGAACCGGACTGCTTGCCCTTGCCGGTGACGGTGTTCCAGGCGGCGCGCAGCATGGCGCCCGGGTCGACGGCGGACTCCGAGTAGAAGTCGCGGTCCTCGGCGGCCAGTACGGCTTCCTGGGTGGTCTTGGGTACTTGGCTGAGCGGGACGTTCTCGCGGTTGACCTTGCCGTCGCGGGCGATCTGGCTGCCGTCCGCGTAGAGGTAGACGTTGCTCTGCGCCTGCGCGGCCTGGTTGGCGGCGGGGATGGGGACGAGGACGTAACCGGCGATCAGGCCGCCCGCGATCAGCAGCAGGATGAGCAGGAAGCCGCCGAGCACCATCCGCCAGGTGGGGATGACGCGCCGCCAGCCCGTGCGCCTGGGGCGGGACTTGCCGCCTTTCCCGCCGGGTCCGGGACCGGGGCCGGCTCCGGGCCCCGCGCCCTCCGGGCCGTCGCCGCCGGCCGGGGGCACCTTGGAGCGCGCGGCCCACCTCGGAACGCGGGAGCCGGCCTTGCCGTCCTGCTGCGGATCGTCGCTCATGTCTGTAAGGACTCCTCGGCCGCCGCCGACGGTTGTGCCGCGACGGATCGGTGACGTGTCGGGCGAATCGCGCCCATAGCCGGAAAAGGAACTGTCGCCCGATACGAAACTCTCGCATCATGCCCTTCGGTCACGAGGGGCGGCGCGCACCTGTGACCGCTCCGTGACCGGCCGAATGGGGCGCCCGGCTCACCGGAACGGGTGAATAAATGCGTGGCCGGGTGCTCGCCGCCGGACTAGGCTCCGGTGCTCGCGCCGGACCGGCGCGCGGTCAGGTACGGGAGGCACGGGACGTGTTGTACGCCGCCGTCGCGGCCAGGAGCTTCCGGCGCTACGCCACCTACCGTATCGCCACCGCCTCAGGTGTATTCACCAACACCGTCTTCGGCTTCATCCTCGCCTACACCTACATCGCCCTGTGGACCGAACGCCCCCGTCTCGGCGGCTACGACCTGCCGCAGGCCCTGACCTTCGTCTGGACCGGCCAGGCGCTGCTGGCCGCCACCGGGCTGCTGATCGGCGGCGGCATGGACGAGCTCCAGGACCGCATCCGCAGCGGGGACATCGCCGTCGACCTGCACCGGCCCGCCGACCTCCAGCTGTGGTGGCTGGCCGCGGACCTCGGGCGGGCCGCCTTCCAGCTGATCGGCCGGGGCCTGGTGCCGATGGCGGTGGGCACCCTCGCCTTCCCGCACGCGCTGCCCGCCTCGCCGGTGACCTGGCTGCTGTTCCTGGTGTCGGTGGCGCTCGGTGTGGTCGTCGGCTTCGCGCTGCGCTACCTCGTGGCGCTGACGTCCTTCTGGCTGCTGGACGGCGCGGGCGTGTCCATGGTCGCCGGGCTGCTGTGCATGTTCTTCTCGGGCATGGTGCTGCCGCTGAACGTCTTCCCCGGCGGCTTCGGCGAGGCCGTACGGCTGCTGCCCTGGTCGTCGATGCTCCAGGTGCCCGCCGACGTCCTGCTCGGTGTGCACGACGGCGCCGATGCCGCGCGGGCGCTGGCCTTCCAGGCGGGGTGGGCGGCGGTGCTGCTCGCGGCCGGGCGGCTGGCGCAGTCCGTGGCGACGCGGAAGGTCGTGGTGCAGGGTGGCTGAGGAGCGGGGGCGCGCCGTGGCGGCCGTACGGGTACGGGCCGGGGCGGCGGCCGTACGGACGGGCGACGGGCTGCGGGCGTACCGGCTGATCGTGGCGATGTGGGTACGCTCCACGCTCGCCTACCGGGCGTCCTTCCTGCTGACCGCGCTCGGCAACTTCGCCGCCACCGCCCTGGACTTCCTGGCCATCTTGCTGATGTTCTCGCACATCACCGTCCTCGGCGGCTTCACGCTGCCCGAGGTGGCGTTCCTGTACGGCACGTCCGGCGCCGCCCTCGGCCTGGCGGACCTGGTGCTGGGCAGCATGGACCGGCTCGGCGCCCGGGTCCGCGACGGCACGACGGACGTCCTGCTGGTGCGCCCCGTACCGGTCTTCGCGCAGGTCGCGGCGGACCGCTTCGCGCTGCGCCGGCTCGGCCGGATCACCCAGGCGGCGCTGGTGCTGGGCTGGTCGCTGACCCGGGTGGAGGTGGCCTGGACGCCGGGCAAGGTGCTGCTGGTGCCGCTCATGCTGCTGTGCGGCGCGGTGATCTTCGCGGCGGTCTTCACCGTCGGCGCCGCGTTCCAGTTCGTCGCCCAGGACGCCGCCGAGGTCCAGAACTCGTTCACCTACGGCGGGACGACGATGCTCCAGTACCCGCCCACCGTCTTCGCCAAGGACCTGGTGCGCGGCGTCACCTTCGTCGTACCGCTCGCCTTCGTCAACTGGCTGCCCGCGCTGCGCCTGCTGGGCCGCGACGACCCGCTCGGGCTGCCGGGCTGGGTGGACTTCCTCGGGCCCGCGGTGGCGGCGCTGATGTGCGTACTGGCGTGGCTGGCCTGGCGGGCGGGCCTGCGCAACTACCGGAGCACGGGGAGCTGAGGGACGGCATGCGGGTCGGTACACAGGACGCGGCGCCGGGCGCCGGGCGCGGGGTGGAGCGGGACGGAGCGGAGCGCCGCGGGGAGGACGGCTTCATCGAACTGGACCGCGTCGAGAAGGTCTTCCACGTACGGCGCAAGGCGGGGCGGCTGCGGCGGGTGCGCGAAGAGGTGCGGGCCGTCGACGGCATCAGCTTCAGCGTGCCGCGCGGCGCGATGGTCGGCTACATCGGCCCGAACGGCGCGGGAAAGTCCACCACCGTCAAGATGCTCACCGGCATCCTGGTGCCCAGCGGCGGCCGGCTGCGGGTGGCGGGCATCGACCCCGCCCGCGAACGCACCCGGCTCGCGCGCCGCATCGGGGTGGTGTTCGGGCAGCGGACGACGCTGTGGTGGGACCTGCCGCTGCGGGACTCCTACGAGCTGGTGCGGCGGATGTACCGGGTTCCGGAGGCCGTCTACCGCCGCAACCTGGAGCGCTGCGTCGAACTGCTCGACCTCGGGCCGCTGTTGCCGGTGCCGGTGCGTCAGCTCTCGCTCGGCCAGCGGATGCGCGGCGACATCGCGGCGGCGCTGCTGCACGACCCGGAGGTGCTCTACCTCGACGAGCCGACCATCGGCCTGGACGTCATCAGCAAGGCGAAGGTCCGCGGCTTCCTGCGCGAGGTCAACGCGGAGCACGGCACGACCGTCCTGCTGACCACCCACGACCTCACCGACATCGAGCAGTTGTGCCGCCGGGTGATGGTCATCGACCACGGGCGGCTGGTGTACGACGGCGGCCTGGACGGGCTGCACGCGGTGGGGCGCAGCGAGCGGACCCTGGTGGTGGACCTGGAACGGGAACTGCCGCCGATCGAGGGCGTGCCCGGTGCCCGTACGGTCAAGGTGGAGGGCCCGCGGCAGTGGCTGGCCTTTCCGGCGGCGCAGAGCGCGGCGCCGGTCGTCTCGGCGGTGGCGGAGCGCTATCCGCTGGTGGACCTGTCGGTGCGGGAGCCGGACATCGAGGACGTCATCTCCCGGATGTACGCGGACAGGGCCGCGCCGTGAGGCATTAATCTGTCCGTATGACTGACGAACTCCCCGATCTGCGCGCTTCGGACGCCGACCGCGAGCGGGTCGCCGAGATCCTGCGCGAGGCCCTCGCCGAAGGGCGCCTGGAGATGGCGGAGTTCGACGAGCGGCTGACCGCGGCGTACCAGGCGCGCACGGTCGGCGCGCTGAAGCCGCTGGTCGCGGACCTGCCGCAGCCGCACGACGACCGGGCGGCGATCGCGCGCCCCGGCACGTCCGGGGTCCTTCCCTGGCGGGAGCGGATCGGCGGCGAGCCGAGTTCCCGCAAGGCCTTCGCCTTCTGGAGCGGCTTCTCGCGCAAGGGGCGCTGGACGGTGCCCCGGGTCTTCACCGCCGGGGTGTTCCAGGCAGGTGGCGAGATCGACCTGCGGGACGCCAACTTCGAGGCCGGCGAGGTCACGGTGCGCTGCTTCGCGCTGATGGGCGGCATCGAGGTCGTGGTGCCGCCGGGCGTCGAGGTGCAGGTGACGGGCTGGGGCTTCATGGGCGGCTTCGACAACGGCGACGGCGAGCCGGGGGAGCCGGGCGCACCGCGGGTGAAGATCACGGGGTTCGCGATGATGGCCGGCGTCGGGGTCCGGCGCAAGATGTCCAAGAAGGAGAAGGAGCGGCTGAGGCTGGAGCGCGAGCGGGAGCGTGAACGCCGGGCGGACTCGGCGCTCCCGCGGGAGCCGTACCGGCGCGAGGTGCCGGGCCGGCTGCGCAAGGAACTGGACTGAGGGCGGACGGCTCACGACGCTGCGGGGCGGCGGGCGGCTTACGGGGTCGCGGATGCCCGCGGATGGTCCACGGCGCCTCCGGTTCCGGCGGACGGCTCACGGCGCCCCCGGTTCCCGTCCCTTCGGCTGTCCCCTGAGCTGCCGCACGTCCACCGCCGCGGCCATCGCCCGGTAGCCCGCGTCGCTCGGGTGCAGGTGGTCGCCCGAGTCGTAGGCGGGCCGCAGCCGCAGCGGGTCCCCCGGGTCGCGGAGTGCCTTGTCGAAGTCCACGTACCGCTCGTAGACCTCCCCGGCGCGGATCTTCGCGTTGAGCGCCTGCCGTACGGAGTCGAGCCGCGCCTGATGGCCGCGGTGTCCGCCGAACGGGGTGAGGGTGCTGCCGATGACCTGGATGCCGCGCGCCCGCGCTCGGCGCTCGATCTGCCGCATGCCGTCGGCCAGTTCCTCCGGGTCGAGCCGGCGCGGTGACTTGAACAGGTCGTTGAGGCCGATCTCCACGATCACCGACCGCGCTCCCGCGCGGGAGAGCACATCACGCTCCAGCCGCGACAGCACGCTCGGCCCGGCACTGACCGACCAGCGGCTGCCGTCGGTCAGCAGGCGGTTGCCGCTGATGCCCTGGTTGAGGACGCCGTAACGGGGCGCGCCCGGCTCGGTGCGCAGCCGGGCCGCGAGGAAGTCCGGCCAGCGGTGGTTGGCGTCCGGGGTGGAGGTGTTGCCGTCGGTGATCGAGTCGCCGATGGCGACGACGGTGCCGTCGGTGTGCGGGCCGCGCACGTCCACGCCGGTCAGATAGCGCCAGGAGGTGACCTTCTTCGTATAGGCGCCGCCGGTGGGGTCCGCGGCCCGGTCGCCGGGCGCCAGGTAGGAGGTCTGGCGGGCGTGCGGGTGGAAGGTGACGGGGCCGGAGGGGGCGGGGGAGTAGGTGGTGACCAGCAGGTCGGCGGCGGGCGGCACGGTCAGCCGGACCGGGTCGCTGGTGACCGCGCCGCCCGCCGGGACGGTCACGCCGGGCCGCCCCGAGAAGGTCAGGCGGCGCAGGCTGCCGGGCGCGGCGGCCGGGGTGCCCGGCCCGGCGGCGCGGGCGAGGGAGGCGTGGCCGATGGTCAGCGGGCGGGTGCCGAAGAGGTTGGAGAGGTGGATACGGGCGCTGGTGCCGCCGATGCTGGTGTGCACCACGTTGCGGATGGACGTCCCCGCGTAGCCGTCGTGGTTGCCGGGCTCGACGGCCGCGGCGGCGGCCGACCACGTACCGGCCCACCGGTCGGCGGCGGGCCCCGGTCTGCCGTCCTCGGAAGCCCCCTCGCCGTCGCCGCCCGGGACGAACAGGACCACGGCGGTGATGAGCGCGACCAGCACCGCCAGCCCGGCGGTCAGGGCACGGACCCTTCTGGCGGACAGGCGCCCGCTGAGGGACGAGCCCCCTCTGGTGGACATGCGGCACGGTCTCCTGGAGGACGCGGAACGGGGTGCTCCGGGCGGGTACAGGGCAGCGTGTATCGGCGGCGTGGTCCGGCCGCCCTTCATGCTGCCACGCGGGCACGCCGGTCCGCCCGGCGGCCCGGACCCCGGCGGGCCGGACGCGGGAACTCGTGGTGCGCGGCCGGAGTAGGACACAGTTGAACGCACGTACCGGCACGGAGCGGGGCACCCGCCGATACGTACGGTCCGATCGGGTGCGAGCGGATGGAACGGATGGAACGGATGAAGACGGACGTGATTCCCGGCGCGGATACGGCCGCGGGAGCGGGCGGGACACCGTCCGGCGGCGCGCACGCGGGCGGCGGCCGGGTCCGCGGCCCGGTACCGCCCGGCGGCTTCCCGTACAGCCCCGCCGACGAGGCGAAACGGCGCGGCGTGCGGCGCATGAAGACCCTGGCGACCTGTCTGCTGGTCGGCGTCGCCCTGGTCTACGCCCTCGCCACCTGGGCGAAGGCCGCCGGGGCGGGCGGCTGGGCGGGCTATGTGGCGGCGGCGGCCGAGGCCGGCATGGTCGGCGCGCTGGCCGACTGGTTCGCGGTGACCGCCCTGTTCAAGCGCCCGCTGGGGCTGCCCATCCCGCACACCGCGATCATCCCGACGAAGAAGGACCAGCTGGGCGTGAGCCTCGGCGACTTCGTCGGCGAGAACTTCCTGTCCGGCGAGGTGGTGCGGCAGCGGCTGCGCAAGGTCGGCATCGGCCGCCGGCTGGGCGCCTGGCTCGCCGAGCCGAAGAACGCCGACCGGGTGACGGCGGAGCTGTCCACCGCACTGCGCGGCGCGCTGACCGTGCTGCGCGACTCCGATGTGCAGGCGGTGGTCGGCGAGGCGATCACCCGGCGCGCCGACGCGCAGGAGGTGGCGCCGGGCCTGGGCAAGATGCTGGAGAAGGTCGTCGCGGACGGCGGCCACCGGCGGGTGGTGGACCTGGTCTGCGTACGGGCCCACGACTGGCTGGCCGCGCACAGCGACTCGGTGATGACGGCGGTCTCCGGCGGCGCGCCCGGCTGGACGCCGCGCTTCGTGGACCGCAAGGTGGGCGAGCGGGTCTACAAGGAGCTGATGCGGTTCGTCACCGAGATGCGGGACATGCCCGAGCACCCGGCGCGCGGCGCGGTGGACCGTTTCCTCAGGGATTTCGCGAGCGACCTCCAGTCCGACACCGACACCCGTGAGCGGGTCGAGCGCCTGAAGTCGGAGGTGCTGGGGCGCGGTGAGGTGCAGGACCTGATCGCCTCGGCGTGGAGCTCGGTCCGCACCATGATCGTGGCGGCGGCGGAGGACGAGAACAGCGAGCTGCGGCAGCGCACCCGGGCGGCGCTGCTGTCGCTGGGGCAGCGGATGGCCGGGGACGGGCGGATCCAGGGCAAGGTGGACCGCTGGCTGGAGGGCGCCGCGGTACACGTCGTGACGACCTACCGCGACGAGATCACCTCCCTGATCACCGACACCGTGGCGAGCTGGGACGCCGAGCACACCTCGAAGAAGATCGAGGCGCACATCGGGCGCGACCTCCAGTTCATCCGGATCAACGGCACGGTCGTCGGCGCGCTCGCCGGGCTGTGCATCTACACGGTGTCGCGGCTGCTGGGCGGATAGCGCGCGGGGCGTTCGCGGGAACGCGGGGCGCGGGCACCGGGGCAGAGCGCGGGCGCCGCCTCTGGAAGTCTCCCGCCGCAGGCCCTACCGTGCCCGCGTGCGCGAGCGGATACCGGTGGTGGTGCAGGGACAGCGACGGCGACGGCCGCCCGCCGTACGGGTGCTGTGGGCGGGCGCGGAGCTGGCGGTGACGTTCGGCGTGCTCGTGCTGCTGCTGGTCGTACACCAGCTGTACTGGACCAACCGGCAGGCACAGGCGAGCGCCCGCGACCAGGTCTCCCGGCTGGAGCGGCAGTGGGACGCCCGGCGCGCGCCGTCCGCCGCACCGCGGCCCGGCACCGTCGCCCCGGAACCGCAGCCGTCCACGGAGCCGGAACCGGAATCGACACCGCACCCGGAACCGGAGCGGCACGGCGTCCGCATGAGCCAGGAATTCCGCAGCACCCTGGAACAGGCCCCGCCGCCGCGCCCCCGCCCGGACGCCGCGTACGCGGTCCTGCGCATCCCGCGCCTGGGCCTGACCGTCCCCGTCGCCGAGGGCACCAGCAGGACCGCCGTCCTGAACAAGGGCTACGCGGGCCACTACGCGCACACCGCCCAGCCCGGCGAGCAGGGCAACTTCGCGCTGGCCGGGCACCGCAACACGCACGGCGAACCGTTCCGCCGCCTCGACCGGCTGCGGCCCGGCGACACGGTCGAGGTGGTCACCGCGGCCGTCCGCTACACGTACGCGGTCGACCGGACCCTGCCGCGCACCACGCCCTCCGACGGCACGGTCACCGCGCCCGTCCCGTACAGCACTGCCCGTCCGGGGTACCGCTACACCGAACCGGGCGCCTACCTGACGCTGACGACCTGTACGCCGGAGTACTCCTCGGCGTACCGGCTGGTGGTGTGGGGCCGTCTGACGGGCGCGCTGCCCCGATAGGCTCTCCGGCTGTGCTGAAACGTCCCACGCTGCTGTGGCTCCTGGTCCCCCACGTGCTCTACCTCGGCGCGCTGCCGCTGGTGAACCGCGTGACGCCGACCGTCCTCGGGCTGCCCTTCCTCGTCTTCTGGATGCTGCTCGCGACCCTGCTGACGCCCGCCGCGGTGTGGCTGGCCTGGCGCGGCGACCGGAAGCGGGCCGCGCGACGGGCGGCCGGGGCACCGGCCGGAGAGCGGGGCACGGCGTGAACGCGACGATCGCCACCTCCATCTTCGCCGCGTTCATGGTGCTGACGCTGGCCCTGGGCCTGCTGGCGGTGCGCGGCGGCGGACGCGGCAAGGGCAGGGGCGGGCTGGCCGAGTGGTCGGTGGGCGGCCGCAGCCTCGGCACGGTCTTCATCTGGGTGCTGATGGCGGGCGAGAGCTACACCAGCTTCAGCTATCTGGGCGCGGCGGGCTGGGGCTACAACTTCGGCGCCCCGGTCCTCTACGTCCTGGCGTACATGTCCTGCGGCTACGCGATCGGCTTCGTGGTCGGCCCGATGCTCTGGTCGTACGCGCGCCGGCACGGCCTGGTCGGCATCACCGACCTGGTGGCGCACCGCTACGGGCGGCGCTGGCTGGGCACGGCGGTGGCGATCCTCGCGACGGTCTGCCTGCTGCCGTACATCCAGCTCCAGATCACCGGCATGGGCGTGGTCGTGACGACCATCTCCTACGGCGCGATCAGCCTGAACTGGGCGTACTTCATCGGCTTCGCGGTCACCACGCTCTTCGTCGTGGTCAGCGGGCTGCGCGGCAGCGCGTGGGTGTCGGTCCTCAAGGACGTCCTGGTCATCGCGACCCTCGCCTTCCTCGCCGTCTACGTACCGCAGCACTACTTCGGCGGGTACGGGCCGTTCCTGGACCGGATCGTCGCCGAGAAGCCGCAGTGGCTGACCTTCCCCGGCCACGCGTCCGGCGGCCTGGACCAGGGCTGGTTCATCACCACCTCCCTCCTCAACTCCCTCACCGTCGTCATCTTCCCGACGACCGTCGCGGGCTACCTGGGCGCGCGCAGCGCCGACGCCCTGCGGCGCAACGCGGTGCTGCTGCCGTTCTACAACGTGCTGCTGTTCGTGCCGATGCTGCTGGGCATGGCGGCCCTGTTCGTGGTGCCGGGGCTGACCGGCGCGGACTCCAATCTGGCGCTGTTCAAGCTGGTGGTGGACTCGCTGCCGGCCTGGCTGGTGGGCGTGACCGGTGTCGCGGCGGCGCTCTCCTCCATCGTGCCGATGGCCGTGTTCATGCTGGTCATCGGCACGATGTGGGGGAGGAGCGTGCTGGGCGCGGTGCCCCGGCTGGCGAACCGCCAGAAGCTGTGGTCGCAGGTGGTGGTCGTGGTGGCGGGAGCGCTGGCGCTGCTGCTGACGTACACCGCGCCGAACACCCTGGTGCGGCTCTCGCTGATCTCGTACGAGGGAATGGCGCAGCTGGTCCCGATGATTCTGCTGGGGCTGGTGTGGCGGCGGCTGACGCTGTACGGGGCGGTCGCCGGACTGGCCGTGGGCCTTGTGGTGGTCTGCGGACTGGTCTTCACCGAGCACGACCCGGTGGGCGGCATGAACGCGGGGATCGTGGCGCTGGCGGTGAACCTGGTGGTGGCGCTCGCGGTGACCTGGCTGGGGCCGCGGCCCGTGGACGACCGGCCGGACGCCGAGGTGCTGGCGTCGGACCTGGATACGGGGGACGACGGCCCGGGTGCGGACGGCACGCCGGGGGACGGCGCGGCGGAGGTCAGCCCGTCGCCGGCGAGGTGATCTTCTTGCCCTCCGGGGAGACGGCGAACCAGGTGCCCATCTTCCCCTGCCCCTTGACGTCCCCGGGCTGCTTGTCGCCGCTGAAGGTGTAGACCGGCCAGCAGTCGACGGCCAGCTGCTTGGTGCCGTCGGGGCGGGTGACGGTGCTGATCAGCTTGGCGGGGACGCCCTCCAGCTTGCTCTTGTCGGCGGGCGCGACGGGTTTCCACGTGTCCAGGCAGGCGCCGTTGCACCCGAACCTCATCGGCCAGGCGCTGTCCTTGTTGAAGCGGTAGACCGTCCGGCCCTCCTTGTCGACGAGCAGTTTGCCCAGCTCGGGCTGGTCGAAGACGGAGACATCGGCGGCGGGCCCGGCGGTGGCCTTCTTGCCGTCGGGCGCGAACGCGTTCCAGGTGCCGCCGACGCCGTGGCCCTTGGTGTCGCCGGGGGCGGTGTCCTTGGCGTAGCGGTACGCCGGCCAGCCGTTGATCGTGAGCTGCTTGCTGCCGTCGGCGCGGGTGACCGAGCCGAGGGCGCTCGCGGCCATGCCGGAGGCGGCGGCGGTGTCGTCGGCGGGTACCGGGGGCCAGGTGGTCGCGCAGGCGCCGGAGCAGGCGGAGTTGGGCGGCTTGGCGGTGTCCTTGTCGAAGCGGTAGAGGGTCATGCCCTTGCTGTCGGTGACGACCGGGCCCAGCTCGGGGGACTGGCGCAGGGCGAGGGTCCCGGCGGGGGCGCCCTGGGCGGCGGGCCGGCTGCTGCCATCGGACGAGCCGTAGCCGTCGCCGCCGGCCTGGCTCTTGTCCGCGCCGGAACCGCTGCCGCCGGAGCCGTAGCCGTATCCGGAGGAACCGCCGCTGGTCGACTGGACCTTGTCGTTGGCCACCGGCGCGGCGTTGGTGCCGCCGCCGGAGCCGCAGGCGGCGGTGAGCGCCATGACGGCGGCGGCCGTCACGGCGAGCGCGGCGTGCCGCCGCTGGGTGTCGGGGCGGCGGACAGGGTGCAGGGAGCGGACGGGGCGCAGGGTGCGGACGGGGCGCAGGGTGCGGACGGGGTGCGGGGTGGCCGCGCCGGTGGGTGCTTGCTGGTGCACGGGGGTCTCCTTCGAGGTACGCATGAGGGTCTCCTTCGAGGTGCGCACGGGGCCTCCTTCGAGGTACGGGGGTGTGCTGTCTGCGGGGTACGAGGGGTGGGAGGACGGTGTTCAGGCGGGGCGGAAGTTGTCATCGGAGGACAGTCGGGGAACAGTCGGGGAACAGTCGGAGGACAGAAACCGCGCCGAAGTGGTGCCTGTCGCGCTCCCGTTCCGGTCATCCGGCGCCTTGGATGCGCAGCGCCAGCGCCGGGCAGCGGCGCACCGCGAGCTGCGCGCGGCGGCGCATCCGGGCGGGCAGCGGCATGGTGGCGCGCTCCGGGTAGCCGTCGGCGCCTAGCCGGACCATGCCGGGTACGAGGTCGGCGCACAGGCCGTGGCCCTGGCACAGCGTCCAGTCCACGAGCAGCCGCTGATCGGGCGCGGGGGACCGGGGCGCCGGGGACCGGGGAGCGGGCGTCGCCGCGTGGCCACCGGCGTGCCGCCCACCGCCGGTTCCGGGCGGGCCACCGCCGTCCGCCTCCTCGCCGGTCACCGGCAGTACGCCGAGCACCGGACGGCCGCACCCGGCACCGCGCGCGTGCCCGGCGAACTCCTCGGGGAAGGCGGCCAGTGCCGAGGCGACGAAGCGGGCGGTGCCGTCGGGATGGCTGCACGCACCGCGCCGTTCCACGGCCCGCATCCGGGCCCGTACGGCATCCAGCGCGCGCTGTCCGCCGCCGCTCACCGCCTGGCCAAGAGCATCGGCAAGCGCGGGCAGGCCCAGCACGCAAGGCCCGCACTGCCCGGCGGACTCGGCCGCCATCCAGCGCGCGACCCGTACGGTCTCGCCCGCCGGGCAGGTCACCTCCGGCAGCGGCAGAACCGCGCCCGCCCCGAGCACCGCGCCGTATGCGGCCAGGGCCTCGCGGGTGAGGACGGCTGTGGCGGCGGCGGACGGCGGCAGCCAGGTGCCGTGGTAGCCGCCGATGAGCACGCCCCGGCCGGGGGAGAGCCCGCACAGGGCCAGTACGCGGGCGAGCGGCACCCCGGTCGGCGCTTCCACGACCCGCTCCCCGGCCACGGTCAGCAGGACGGTGCCGGGCTCGGCGGGGTCGCCGGTGTTGCGGTAACCGAGGGCGCCGAGCCGGGCGGCGACGGCGAGCTGGGCGTACGTCTCGGTGTTGGACAGCAGGGTCGGCAGGCCGTTCAGGCCGCGCTCGCTGGAGCGGACCTTGCGGCCCGAGGGCAGGCCGGGGCCCCGGCTGAGGCCGTCGGTGAGCGCGGTGCCCTCGCCGGTGACGAAGCGTTCCGTCAGCAGCTGTGCCCGCACCGGCGTGGACAGCGGACCGCGTTCGGCGATCGCCCGGCGCACCGAGCGGGCCACGTCCGCGCGCGTCACCCCGACCGCGACCTCCTCGGCGCCGAGCGCCCGCGCGGCCAGCAGCGCCCCGTCCAGCACCAGATGCGGCGCGTACAGCAGCAGCGCCGTGTCCTTGAGGCAACCGGGCTCGCCCTCACTCCCGTTGACGACCACGGCGGCACGCCCGTCCGCGCGCCGCCGCGCCTCCAGTACGGCGCTCAGCTTGCGCGCGAAAGGGAAGCCCGCGCCGCCGCGGCCGCGCAGACCGGTGTCCTCGGCCAGCGCCACCAGTTCGCTCGCGGACAGGTCGGGCGGGCTGCCGTGCCGGGCCAGGTGCGCGACCCGGTCCAGCCGTTCCGTCCCGTCCAGCCCGGCCAGCAACCGGGGCGGCCCGAGCGTGGCGAGCGTCGGTACGGCGGGTGTGCGTCCTGCGGCGGGCAGCACATGGCGGTACGTCATGACCGGCCGCCCGGTGCCTGGGCCTGCCGCGACATCCGCACCCGCGACATCCGCACCCGCAACACGAGCACCACCGCGACGCCCGCCACACACAGCAGGTAGGCAGCCGTCGCCCAATCAGCCGCCGGTCGGCCCGACTTCAGCCCGTGCACCAGCGCCGCGCACCACGCCGCGTACGCGCCCATGTGCAGCAGCCGCCACCACCGCGACCCGCGCCGCGAGGTGAACGCGCCGCGCACCGCGCCCGTCACCGCCGCCGCGAGGAACAGGTAGCCCGCCAGTGTGCCGAGGCCGATGAGCAGCGGGCGGCCGCCGTCGGCGAACGGCACCGCGGCGGCAGCGCCGCTGGTCCGGCCGCGGGCGACCTTCACCCCGATGTGCAGGGCGAGGAAGCCGAGTCCCGCGACACCGGTGCCGCGGTGCACGGCCTGGGCGACCAGCCGGTGGCCGGAGTGCAGCAGCATCCGGTCGGTGGCGGCCAGGCCCCACAGCACGGTGCCGGTCAGCGAGACCAGCGCGAGCACGCCGGCGCCGAAGTCCAGGAAGTCCAGGGCGCGTCGGGGCGCGCCGGCACGGGTGGCCACGGCCAGGAAGAGGAGCACGACGGCCGGCAGCGCCGGGCGCAGAACGGTCCGCAGACGGGAAGCGGGCATCGGGCCTCCTTGAGGAGGGGCAGCATGAGGAGGGGAAGGAGAGGGGGAGGGGGAAGGGAAGGGGAAGCGCGGAATGCGGCCGGGGGCGGTGAGGTGCCGCGTGCGCCGCTCAGGCCGTGACCGGTCCACGCCTGCGCGATTCACCGCGGAATTCGCCATGGTTTTCCGTTTCCGTGACCGGGTCCCGCCGGGTGCGCAAAGGCGGGTACCGAACGGCGGTGATCGGGGTGTGCAGCAGCATCACGGAAGGCCGCCGGGGCGTCCTGCGGTTTATCGCGCTGTGACAAATTCCTGCACCGGCATCGAAGTTACGGCGGGTAACTCCGGATGGTGCCCCTCCAAGCAGGACCACCGCCCGGAGCGCGTCCGCACCGTGCCGCCGGGCAGCAGGGCCGCAATCCCTCCGCATCACGCCAGGAACGAGGTAGCGATGTGTGATCTCCTGACCCGCATCTGGTCACGCCCCCGCGGTGAATGGACCCGCGTTCTGAAGAAGGAACTCCCGGCGCTCGCCGGGAAGGTGACCGAGGAGCTGCGGAGCGGCTTTCCCGCCTTTTCCGCACTTCTCGCGGAAATGGGCGCCGAAGAGGCCCGCTGGGCAGTGGAACAGGCCATGCTGGTGGCGCTCGGCTACCAGGAGACCGCGGAACGCGCCCGGCGCCCCAAGGACCTCGTCGTCACCCCGCTGCCGGTCGCGCCCGCCCGCCGCGAACTGTTCGCCGCGCTCTGCGGCACCAAGGACGTCTCCGATGTCGCCCTCTGCGAGGTGGCCCGCTGCGCCGGCTGGCCCGTACCGGCCTTCGTCCAGGCCATCGCCCTCGCCTCGCCCGCCGAAGCGCCCCAGCTGGCCGCCGCCCTCGGGGACGCCCTGATCGGCACGGTGGACGGCGACACCTGCCTGCTCGTGCCCGATCCCGGTACGCAGACCCGGGCCCGCCTGGAGGCCGCGCTCAAGGGGCGGGCGGCGGCGGTCGGCCACGCCGTACCGGCCGGTGACACCTCCTCCTCGCTGCGCTGGGCGCGCGCTCTGCTGGCCCTCTCGCCCGGCCGCGGCGGCCCCGACACGCGCCCGGCCTTCGTCGACGACCACCTCTCGGCGCTGCTCCTCCTCCAGGACGAATCGCTGGCCCGGGCGCTGTCCTCGCGCTGGCTGAGCCCGCTGGACGACCTGACCCCGCGACAGAGCGAGCGGCTGGAGGTCACCCTGCTGGCCTGGCTGGAAGGCGGTGGCGCGCCGGAGGCGGCGAAGGTGCTCCAGGTGCATCCGCAGACGGTGCGCTACCGCCTGCGGCAGATCGAGAAGCTCTTCGGACCCGCGCTGCGCGATCCGCGCACCCGCTTCGAGCTGGAGATGGCGCTGCGCAGCCGCCGTCTGATGGCCCACGTACGGCGCTACCGCTCACGGGCCGGGCGCCGGGCGCGGGCCGTCGCCTCCACCATCCGCCCGCTGGGCATGGCCCGGGAGGCCCGGGTCAACGGGCTGTGACGGCGCACCCCGACCGCGGCGGCCCCGGGCTCCCCTCCGGGGCCGCCGCTCCGCCCGCCGCCGCTGCGGTTACGCTGGGGCGGACACCGGTGGTACGGCTGGCAGGACCGATGCGACCAGCAGAACCGGTGCGGCTAGTAGAACTGGTACGACCGGTACGGCTCACGGAAAGGAGTGCACACATGCAGCGCTGCGCCGACGCCTGGCGGCTGTACGTGGGCGCGCTCTTCTTCCTGCTCTCCGGATTCCTGCTCGCCCAGAGCGGGCTGGCCCCCGCGTTCGCCGCCGCCGCGACCACCGCCGCCGTGCTGCTGCTGTGCCGCGCCTTCCTGGCCGCCGTACTCGCCCGGCCCGAACCGCCGGGCCGCGTCCGCACCGCCCTGCGCGACCGGGAACGCCGTACGGCCTTCCTGCCACAGCGCGATCCCGACGCCGCCGGCCGTCCGCGGCCCAGGGCACCCGGCCGTTCCCTCCCGACGGCCGCGTAGGCGCTTCCACCTCGCACCCGTGCGGGGGCTCCGGCCCGCGCGGCTCGTCACGCCGACCTCTTCCCCGGCACGACGAGACCCGTGGAGGGCTCACCCATGTCCGTTTTCTCCACCCTGGGCAGCGCGCTGACCCAGGCCGCCGACCTCATCGAACCGCTCTTCGGCGGCTCCGCGACGGCCGCCGCGATCATCCTCTTCACCCTGTGCGTACGCGCCGCCCTGCACCCGCTCGCCCGCGCCGCCGCCCGCGGCGAGAAGACCCGCGCCGCGCACGCCCCGCGCCTGGCCGAGCTGCGGCGCAAGTACGCCAAGGACCCGGAACGGCTGCGCGAGGCGACGCTCGCGCTCTACGCCGAGACCGGCTCCTCACCGCTGGCCGGCTGCCTGCCGGCGCTCCTGCAACTCCCCGTCTTCTTCCTCATGTACCACCTGTTCACCGACGACGGCAGCGGCCTGCTCGGGCACACGCTGCTGGGCGCGCCGCTCGGCGGCCACTGGTCGCAGGCCCTCGCGGACGGCGGGCCGTTCGGGCCGCACGGGCTGGTGTACCTCGCGCTGTTCGGCCTGGCCGCGGCGGTCGCCTTCTGGAACTACCGGCGGGCGCGTACGACGATGGCGCGGAGTGCCGAGGGGGGACCGGCTGCCGACGGTGCGGTGCCCGGTCTCGGCGGCATGCTCAAGATCATGCCGCTGCTGTCCTTCGGGACGCTGATCAGCGTCGCGGTGCTGCCGCTGGCGGCGGCGCTCTACCTGGCGACGACCACGGCGTGGACGGCGTGCGAGCGGGCGCTGCTGCACCGGGGCGGTGGCGCGGACCGTACGCCGGAGAAGGGGGGCGCGGCCCCGGCCCGTACCGCCGGGTAACGGTCCAGTACGTGAACCGGGTCTTGCGGAGCGGACGCCGTTCTTGGACGATCGTCCGAATCGCTCGATGGCCGTCCCCATCGGCCGGTCCGGGAGAGCCCTCCCGGACCGACCCTTCGACCACGGGAGTTGTACCGATGAAGCTGCTGCGTGTCGGTCCGGTGGGGGCGGAACGCCCGGCGCTGCTCGACGAGGAGGGCGCCCTGCGCGACCTGTCGTCGCTGGTCACGGACATCGACGGTGCTCTGCTGGCGGACGCCCCGGCCCGCACGCGGATACGGGCCGCGGCCGCCGCCGGAGTGCTGCCGCGCCTGGACCCGGCCGGGCTGCGCACCGGCCCGCCCGTCGCCCGGATCGGCAAGGTCGTGTGCATCGGGCTGAACTACCACGACCACGCCCGCGAGACCGGCGCCGCCGTACCGGCCGAACCGATCGTCTTCATGAAGGCGCCCGACACGGTCGTCGGCCCGTACGACCCGGTGCTGGTGCCGCGCGGCAGCGTGAAGACCGACTGGGAGGCCGAACTGGCCGTCGTCATCGGCCGGACCGCGCGCTATCTGGAGACCGACGACGAGGCCCGCGCCGCCGTCGCCGGCTACACGATCGCGCACGACGTCTCCGAGCGCGAGTTCCAGATCGAGCGCGGCGGCCAGTGGGACAAGGGCAAGAACTGCGAGACGTTCAACCCGCTGGGCCCGTGGCTGGTGACCGCCGACGAGGTGCCCGACCCGCAGGTGCTGGGCGTACGGCTGTGGGTCAACGGCACGCTGCGGCAGGACGGCACGACCGCCGAGCAGATCTTCCCGGTGGCCGAAGTCGTCCGCTACCTCAGCCGGTTCATGACCCTGTACCCGGGCGACGTCATCAACACCGGCACCCCGGCGGGTGTGGCGATGGGCTGCCCCGAGCCGAAGCCGTACCTGCGCGCCGGTGACGTGGTGGAGCTGGAGATCGACGGCCTGGGGCGGCAGCGGCAGGAGCTGAAGGCGGCCTGACGGGGCCTCAGGCCTGGGTGACGGCGGGGCGGTCGGCTGGCGGCGGTGCGACTGTCGGCTGGACAGGGGGACTCGCCGTACGGGTGCGCGGGCCGACCGGCCGCCCGGCCTCTCTACGCACATAGTGTGTATATGCCTGCAAAAAAGACAAAACGGTCCCATGTGGTGGGTGCCGCTGCACTGGGAGCCGTCGCCGCCGTGCTCCTCGGCCTGTTCGCGGCGTTCGGCTTCGCGGCCCCGCTGCCCGACGGGCTCGGCCCGTGCCTGGGGGACGGCTGCCCGTCCTCGTACGACGATCCGAACAACGGACCGGTGGCCGGCCGGGACGAGAACCTCAACATCTTCGTCGGCGGCGACTTCCGCGTCGGCGGCTCGGCGGCGGAGGCCGAAGGGAAGGTCGTCACGCTCGGCGGTTTCGAGATGAACAAGACCGGCGGGTCCGGCGTCTACAACGTGGGTATCGCGGTGGGTTCCCGGGTGCCGCCGCCCAACGGCTCCGACTTCCTGACCGTGGGCGGCGACGTCACCATCGCCCCCGGGCAGCGGCTGCTCGCCGAGGAGGGCAGCACCCACGGCGTCGTCGCCTACGAGGGCCGGCTCACCGGCACCGTGATTCCCCAGGCCGACCAGCGGCCCGGCGCCGCCGACCCGTACCGCAGGCTGGTGCCCGACCTCACGGCGAGCAGCCGGTGCTACGCGCGGACCGGGAACGGGCCGCGGCCCGCCACCGGCACCGCCGTCAACCAGGGCTACTCGACGGTCTTCACCGGGGACGGCAGGTCCGCCCTCCAGGTCTTCAACGTCGACTTCGACCTGGCGGGACGCAACGGCGGCGCCCAGGGCATCACCTTCACCGGAATCCCGGAGGGCGCGACCGTCCTGGTCAACATGCTCGGGGACGCCCGTACGATCAACACGTACATCGGACACGACCTCCAGCCGCGCGGCATCCGCCAGCGGCTGCTGTGGAACTTCCCGGACGCGAACACGGTCGAGTTCAAGGGCAGCGCGCAGTTCCAGGGGAGTGTGCTGGTCGGCAAGCAGGGCAGTACGACGACGGTGTCGGTACCGGGCATGAACGGCCGGTTCTTCACGGTCGGTTCGCTGGTGCACACCTCGACGTCCGGCTCCGAGATGCACAGCTATCCGTTCGACGGCGACCTGCCGGACTGCCGGGAGCAGACCCCGACGCCCAGCCCGACGGCCAGTCCGTCGCCCAGTCCTACGGAGCCGACCCCGTCGCCGAGTCCTACGGAGCCGTCGCCGTCGCCGACCGAGCCGAGTCCGTCGCCGACCGAGCCCAGCCCGTCGCCGACGGAACCGTCACCGAGTCCCACGGAGCCGTCACCGAGTCCGACCGAGCCGAGTCCGTCACCGACCGAACCGTCGCCTTCGCCCACGGAGCCGTCGCCTTCGCCCACGGAGCCGTCGCCGTCGCCCACGGAGCCGACTCCGTCGCCGACCGAGCCCAGCCCGTCGCCCACGGAGCCGACTCCGTCGCCGACCGAGCCCAGCCCGTCGCCCACGGAGCCGACTCCGTCGCCGACCGAGCCCAGCCCGTCGCCCACGGAGCCGACTCCGAGCCCGACCGAGCCGTCACCGAGCCCGACGGTCCCCTCACCGAGTCCGACCGAGCCGATCCCAACCCCGACCGAGCCGACCCCGTCGCCGACGGAGCCGACTCCGGGCCCGACGGACCCGACCCCGGACCCGACGGACCCGACCCCCGGCCCGACGGAGCCGACTCCGGGCCCCACGGAGCCGACCCCGGGCCCCACGGACCCGACCCCGGACCCGACCTCCCCCGAGCCGACGCCAACCCCGACCTCAACTCACACCCCCGCCCCACCCTTACTCCCACTCCCACTCCCACCCACTCCTCCCACACCCCCCTGCCCAGCCCCGCCCCCACCTCCACCGACGGCGGGGATCAGCTGGCGCACAGTGGCAGCGGGTTCCGGGATCCGTTGTTCATCGGGGCGGCGGTGGCCACCGTCATCAGCGGTGTGGTGCTCGTACTGATCATCCGCACCCGGCGCCGCTCGGACTGACGAGCCGTCAGCCCTCTGGGTGCTGCTCGATGTAGCGCACCAGGGCGTCGACCACCAGCGCGTGGTCGTCGCCCTGGGGGAGGCCGGAGACCGCGACCGTGCCGACGACTCCCGTACCGCGCAGCCGTACGGGGAAGGCGCCGCCGTGTGCGGCGTAGCGGTCCGGGTCGAGGCGGGAGGATTCCTCGAAGGTCCGGCCCTTGGCGCGGAAACGGGCGCCCACCAGGTACGACGACTCCGCGTACCGCTCCACGACGCGGCACTTGCGCTCGATCCACGCGTCGTTGTCCGCCGACGTACCGGGCAGCGCGCAGTGGAACAGCTGCTGCCCGCCGCGCCGGATGTCCACCGTCACGGCCGCGCCGCGCTCGCGCGCCAGGTCCGTCAGCAGGCAGCCGAGCCGCCACGCGTCCTCGTTGCCGAAGCGGTCCAGGACCAGGCGGCGTTCCTGCTCCTCCAGTTCGCGGACCTGGTGGCGCGCCGCCTCCCGCTCGTCGGTGCCGTTCAGCACACCCGTGCCGTTCATGCCGCTCATGCCGACTCCTCGGTCTCCTCGATCCGGACCGTGCGGCCCTCGGCCGCCGATGCCTTCGCCGCTTCCAGGACGCGCAGTGTGGCCGCCGCTTCCCGGGCGCTCACCGGCGGACGGCCGCCGGTGCGCAGGGCCTCCGCGACGGCGGCGTAGTACGCGGGGTAGTCGCCGGGCAGGGTCGGTACGGGGGCGCCGCCGCCGGTCAGCGGGGACTCCCCGGCGCCGAGCCGGCCCCACGACGCCTCGGGTTCCGTGCCCCATCCGGCCGGGTCCTCGCCGGGCCGCCGGCCCTCGCGCAGCGCCGCTTCCTGCGGGTCCAGCCCGTACTTCACATAGCCCGCCCGGCTGCCCAGCACGCGGAAGCGCGGACCGAGCTGGGCGGTGGTCGCGCTCACCCACAGGTGCGAGCGGACGCCGCCGGCGTGGGTGAGCGCGAGGAACGTGTCGTCGTCGGCCTCGGCGCCCGGGCGGCGCACGTCGGACTCGGCGTAGACGTGGGTGACCGGCCCGAAGAGGGCGAGTGCCTGGTCGGCGACGTGGCTGCCCAGGTCGTACAGCAGCCCGCCGATCTCGGCCGGGTCGCCGGACTCGCGCCAGCCGCCCTTCGGTTTCGGCCGCCAGCGTTCGAAGCGCGACTCGAAGCGCAGCACGTCGCCGAGCGCGCCCTCGGTGATCAGCTTCCGCACCGTGCGGAAGTCGTTGTCCCAGCGGCGGTTCTGGAAGACGGAGAGCAGCAGACCGCGGTCGTCCGCGAGGGCGGCCAGCCGCTCGGCCTCGGCGGCCGTCCCGGAGAGCGGCTTGTCGACGACCACCGGCAGTCCGGCCTCCAGCGCCGCGGTGGCGAGCGCGACGTGGGTCTTGTTGGGGGAGGCGATGACGACCAGGTCCAGTTCGCCGGCGCGGGCCAGCACCTCGTCGGGGGTGGCGACCGTGCGGACCTGGGGGTGCTCGGCGCGGGCCTGTGCCTGCCGGTCCGGGCTGCCGGTGGAGACGGTGTCCAGCACCAGGCCGCCGGTGGCGGCGATCAGCGGGGCGTGGAAGACCGAGCCGGCGAGACCGTAGCCGATCAGGCCGACGCGCAGGGGTGTGCCGGGAGAGTCGTTCATGCGTCCACTTAAGCAACGCTGTTGCCAAAGTGCAAGCAATACGGACAATGGACGGGTGACCAGCCACGACTCCGAAGAACGTGTCGCCGCGCACGCCACCGAACGCGCCACCGCACCGGCCCCCGCGCCACCGGGCGGCGGAGCCGGGCTGCCCGGTGGCGGAGTCGGGGTGTCCGGTGGCGGAGCCGGGCTGTCCGCCCTGCGCGGCCACAACACCGCCCTGGTGCTGGGGCTGCTGCGGTCGGCCGGTCCGGCGGGCGTCAGCCGCCTGGAGCTGGCCGCGCACACCGGACTGACGCCGCAGGCCGTCAGCAAGATCCTCGCCCGGCTGCGGGCGGCCGGGCTGGTCGCCGAGGCGGGCCGGCGCGCCTCCACCGGCGGCAAGCCGCCCACGGTGCTGCGTCTGGTGCCCGAGGCCCGGTACGCGATCGGGCTGCACCTGGACCGCGACGAGCTGACCGCCGTCCTCGCCGACCTCGCGGGCCGCACCGTCGCCGCGCGGACCGCCCCGCTCGACCTGGGCGCGGGCGCGTCCGCCGTGCTGGACACGGTGGCCGGGCAGCTCGCTGCGCTGCCGGACGAGGCCCGCTCGTCCCGTGTCCTGGGCGTCGGTGCCGCCTGCCCCGGGCCGCTGGACCATACGGCCGGGGTGCTGCGACGGGTCACCGGCTTCCCGGACTGGGACGGCTTCCCGCTGCGCGACGCGCTCGCCGGACGGCTCGGCCTGCCGGTCGTCCTGGACAAGGACACCAACGCCGCCGCCCTCGGTCTGGCCCGGCGCGAGCCGGACGGGCGCGGTTCGTTCGCGTACCTCCACCTCGGTACGGGGCTGGGCGCCGGCCTGGTGCTCGGCGGTGCGCTGTACCGGGGGGCCCGGACCGGCGCGGGGGAGTTCGGGCACCAGGTGCTGCAACTGGACGGCCCGCGCTGCGGGTGCGGAAAGCGCGGCTGCGTCGAGGCGCTGTGCCTCGACCGGGCGGCACGCGGCGAGCCCGCCGAGGCGGCGCGCATCCTGGGCGTCGGCGCGGCCAACCTCGTGGAACTCCTCGACATCGACCGGGTGCTGCTCGGCGGCCGTACGGTGCTGGCGCGTCCCGACACGTACGTACGCGGCGTGGCCGGAGCCCTGGCCGAACAGGCCGGCATCCGAGGCGACGGCGGTACGCCCGCGATCCCGGTGGCCGTGGCGGAAGGGGGCGCGCAGGCGGTGGCGGACGGCGCGGCGCAACTCGTCCTCGCGCCGCTGTTCGGCGCGCCGGGGACGCCGTTCGGGGGTGGCGCGGCGGGTACGCCGTTCGGGGGCGGCGCGGCGACGGAATTGCGCTGAGGCGGGGGCTTTCGTCGTCCGGGGGCTGCGCCGAGGCATGGGTTTCCGTCGTCCGGGGCTGCGCTGAACGCGCGGCATTCGGGCGATCGGACGCGCGTACCGGGGGCGTCGGGGCCCGGGTGGCGCACGCCCGTGGCAAGGTCCGGGAACGACCGGTCATACGAGATACGAACGGTCCGGTCCGGGCCGCCCGTCCGCGCCGGGCGAGCAGGGAGGTCCGTCATGCCCGTGCGCCCGCTCCGCGCGCCGACGCGCGCCGCCGTCTCGGCCGCGCTGCTGGCCGCCGTATCCCTGACGTGCCCGCCCGCGACCGCAGCTGAGGGCCCCGGCCACCGGATGGGTGCGCGGGCGGCGGCCGAGTGGCCCCCGGCGGCGAGCGGGACTGACCGCACAGCCGGCCGTACGGCTGATCAGACGGCCGACCGCACAGCCGGCCGTACGGCTGCTCGCACAGCCGACCGCACGGCTGGTCACACGGCGGCCGACCGTACGCCCACCCGCCCGCGCCGTCCGCCCCACCACCTCGCGGACACCGGAGCCGCCGGCGTCACCCGTATCGGTGCCGTCGCCCTGGTGCTCCTGGCCGCGGGCGTCCTCCTCCTGGCGGCCGCCCGCCGCCTCCGACGGCGCTGACCGGGACACCGGCCACACGCCGGCCACACGCCGGCCAGGGCACCGGCCGTGCGCCGAGCGGCACTACGGTCGCGCGCTGAACGGCACTCCGGCCGTGCGCCGAGCAGGACACCCGCGAGCCCCCTTCCCGACGGCAACGCGTAACCTCCGGCCGTACCCGGGGTGCGAGGATCGCCCGGTGGACTACCCGAACGGCCAGGAACCTGGCGCACCGATCCGCTCCGGCATCCCCGAGCACGGACGCATCCCCAAGTACTACGCGGCCAAGGTCCGATTGGAGACGCTGCTCGGCGAACTGGGCGAGGGCGAGGCGCTGCCGACCGAACGCGAACTGGCCCTGCGCTTCGAGGTGTCCCGGGAGACGCTGCGCCAGGCGCTCCGCGAACTGCACCTGGAGGGGCGGCTGCGGCGCCTGGGGCGCGGCACCGTCGTCGCGGGCCCGAAGCTGGAACAGCCGCTGTCCCTGGCGAGTTACACCGAGGGCGTGCGGAAACAGGGCCGCCGGCCGGGCCGCCATCTGGTCGGCCTGGACCGCTTCCCCGCGCCGGAGAAGCTGGCCGGTGAACTGGGCCTGCAAGTCGGTGACGAGGTCTGGCACATGGAGCGCGTGCTGCTCGCGGACGACGAACGGGTCGGCCTGGAGAGCACGTACGTCGCCGTGGCCCGCGTGCCGCGCCTGGACGCGGAGTTCGAGCCCGACTCCTCCTTCTACGCCTACCTCCACGAGCGCCTGGGCATCGGCTTCGGGGACGCGGACGAACGCCTGGAGACCGTACTGGCCACCCCGCGCGAAGCCCTGCTGATCGGCACTCCGGGCGCCCTGCCGATGCTCTTGATCCACCGTCTCTCGCGGGACACCCGGGGCCTGCCGCTGGAGCGGGTGCGTTCGCTCTACCGGGGGGACCGGTTCTCCTTCACGACCCACCTGGGCGGCTGATCCGGAAGGGGACGGCAGCGCGACGACTCGCCGCTGTGATCACGGCAAGGTAACGGGTCTAGGCCAAACTTGCGGCCCCGTTCACCACCCCGTCCCCTCCCGGACCGCCGCACGCCACCCGCCCCCACGACCGTTCCCGGCATGCGAGTCATAGTTGTCGGAGCGGGTGTGCTGGGAACCCTGCACGCCTGGCAAGCGGTCGAGCGCGGCCACGAGGTCGTGCACATCGAGCGGGAGACCGAGGCGCGCGGGGCCTCGGTGCGCAATTTCGGACTGGTCTGGGTCGGCGGCCGGGCCGGCGGCGCGGAGCTGGACACCGCGTTGCGGGCCCGCGTCCTGTGGGAGCGGATCGGCGAGCGGGTGCCCCGGCTCGGCTTCCGCGCCAACGGTTCGCTCACCGTCGTACGCGACGCGGCCGAACGCGCCGTCGCCGAGGCGGCCGTCCGCCGCCCCGACGCGGCGTCCCGCGGATACGAGCTGCTCGGCGCCGACGAGGTCCGGGCCCTCAACCCCGCCCTGCGCGGGGAGTTCACCGGTGCGCTCTGGTGCGAGCGGGACGCCGCGGTCGAGCCGCGCACCGCTCAGCGGGCGCTGCGGGAAGCACTGTCGGCGTCCGGTCGCTACACCTTCCTCGGCGGGCGCGAGGTACGCGATGTCGTCGGCGAGCGGGCCGTCCGCGACGACCACGGCGGCCTCCACGAGGGCGACGCCGTCGTGCTGTGCACCGGCGCCTGGCTCGGCGGCCTGGTGCGGGAACTGGCGCCCGGCCTGCCGGTGCGCCGGGTCCGCCTCCAGATGATGCAGACCGCGCCGCTCGGCGAGACCCTGACCACCTCCGTCGCCGACGCGGACAGCTTCCGCTACTACCCGGCCTACGCGGGGCCGGAGCTGGACGCGCTGGCCGCCGCGCGGCCGCAGCCGCCGGTCGCGGCCGAGCACCGGATGCAGCTGCTGATGGTGCAGCGCGCCGACGGCGGCCTGACGATCGGCGACACCCACGCATACGCGACGCCCTTCGGGTTCGACGTCGTCGAGGACCCCTACGAACACCTGACCTCGGTCGTGGAGGCGCTGCTCGGCCGCCCGCTGCCCGCCGTGCGCCGCCGCTGGGCCGGGGTGTACGCGCAGTGCACCGACCCCTCGCGCGTCGTGCACCGGCAGCGGGTGCGGGACGGCGTCTGGCTGGTCACCGGACCCGGCGGGCGCGGCATGACCTGCTCCCCGGCGCTGGCCGAGGACACCGCGAACGAACTGGGCTGGTGAGGGCCGTGCACGACATCTATGCGGAGGACGCGCCGGTCTCCCTCGTCGTCCTCGACATGGCGGGGACCACGGTCGCCGACGGCGGGCTGGTGGAGCAGGCGTTCGGCGCCGCCGCCGGGCGGCTCGGCGTCGTACCGGGCAGCGCCGAGCACGCCGAGCAGCTGGCGTACGTCCGCGCCACCATGGGCGAGTCCAAGATCTCCGTCTTCCGGCACCTGTACGGGGACGAGGAACGGGCCCGGCGCGCCAACGCCGCCTTCGAGGAGGCGTACGGGGAACTGGTCGACGGCGGGCGGATCGCGCCCGTGCCCGGCGCCCGGGAGGCCATCGAGGCCCTGCGGGCCGCGGGCCGCACGGTCGTGCTGACCACCGGCTTCGCCCGGGTCACCCAGGACGCGATCCTGGACGCGCTCGGCTGGCGGGACCTGGCGGCGCTGACCCTGTGCCCGGCCGACGCGGGCGGCCGCGGACGGCCGTACCCGGACCTGGTGCTGACGGCGCTGCTGCGGACCGGCGCGGCCGACTCCGTACGGCAGGTCGCGGTGGCCGGGGACACCTCGTACGACATGCTCTCCGGGCGCCGCGCGGGCGCCTGTGTCGTCGCCGGGGTGCTGACCGGCGCCCATGACGAGGCGGCGCTGCGCGCGGCGGGCGCCACCCACGTCCTCGGTTCGGTGGCCGAGCTGCCCGCCCTGCTCGACGGCCCGCGGCCGGAGCGGCCCTCATGAGCGCGCCCGCCGAAACGGTCCGCCCCGCCGCCCCCGCCGCCCCCGCCGCCCCCTCCGGCATCCGCTTCGACAACGTCTCCGTCGCGTACGGCGGGAACGTCGTCCTGGACTCCTTCGACCTGACCGTCGAACCGGGCGAGGTGATGGCGCTGCTCGGCCCTTCCGGGTCGGGCAAGACCACCGCGCTGCGGGCGGTCGCCGGATTCGTCCGGCCGTGTGCCGGGCGGGTGCTGATCGGCGGCCGGGACGTCACCGGGCTGCCCCCGTACCGGCGCGGCATCGGGATGGTCGTCCAGCAGTACGCCCTCTTCCCGCACCTGCGCGTCGAGGACAACGTCGCCTTCGGCCTCAAGGCGCGGCGCGGGCGCACCGCGTCGCGTGCCGAGACGGCCGCGCGGGTGACCGAGGTGCTGGAGATGACCGGCATGGCCGCGTACGCCCGGCGCTATCCGCGCGAACTGTCCGGCGGGCAGCAGCAGCGCGTCGCCATCGCGCGGGCGCTGGCCATCCGCCCCGGCGTGCTCCTCCTGGACGAGCCCCTGTCGGCCCTCGACGCCCGGCTGCGCTCCGGCATGCTCGCCGAACTGGCGCGCCTGCACCGGGAGTTGCCCGACGTGTCGGTGCTGTACGTCACCCACGACCAGTTGGAGGCGCTGACGCTGGCGGACCGCATCGCCGTCATGGACCGGGCGCGGCTGCGCGACTGCGGCACGCCACAGGACCTCTACCGCCGCCCGCGCACCGAGTTCACCGCCTCCTTCGTCGGCAACGCCAACCTCCTGCCGGTGACCGCGGGCCCGGACGGCACGGCCGACTTCGCCGGCACGCGGCTGGCCGTCACATCCGCCGGGGGCGCGGCGCCCGGCGCCTCCGCCACGCTCTGCGTACGCCCGCACCTGGTCGGCCTCGGCGACGGACCCAACGCGCTGCACGGCCGTGTCACCGAGGTGCAGTGGCGCGGCGCGACCCACCGGGTGTACGCGGACGTGGCCGGGCACCGCGTCATGGCCGATCTGCGCGAACTGCGGACGCCGCCGGAGCCGGGCAGCGATGTCGTGCTGCACTTCGCCGCCGAGGACGCGGTGCTGCTCCCGGCCGGAGCGGGGAGCAGGGGCGATGAGTAGCCCGGGCGCGCTCGCGCCGCGGCCGGCCGGGGCCCGGCACGGAAGAGCGCAGCGGAGGGCGTCGTCGGCCCTGTGGGTTCTTCCCCCGCTCCTCGCCCTCGGGCTCGTCTTCCTCCACCCGCTGGTCCTGGTCGTACGGCAGTCCTTCACGCAGGACGAGGGCGGACCGCTGTCCACCGCCCCGTACGCGCAGGTCTTCGCCCAAGCGTCCTTCCGTGACGCGCTCGGGAACACCGTGCTGCTCGCCCTCGGCGCCACCGCCGGCTGCCTGCTCCTCGGCTTCGCCCTCGCCCTGGTGATCGCGTTCGTGCCGTTCCCCGGCAGCCGGGCCCTCAGCCGCTTCATCGACGTCTTCCTCGCCTTCCCGTCCTTCCTGATCACCCTCGCCCTGCTCTTCGTCTACGGCACGGCCGGTCTGGCCAACGGCCTGTGGACGGACGCCACCGGCGCCGCGAGCGGGCCCTTCGACTTCCTGCGCACCCCCTGGGGCGTGCTGCTCGCCGAGATCACCTACTTCACGCCCTTCGTGATGCGCCCGCTGCTCGCCGCCTTCTCCCAGGTCGAGTCCGGCCAGCTGGAGGCCGCCGCCTCGCTCGGCGCCCGGCCGGCCCGGATCGTACGGAAGGTGATCTGGCCCGAGGCACTGCCCTCGCTGGCGGCGGGCGGCGCCCTCGTCCTGGTGCTGACGCTCAACGAGTTCGGGATCGTGCTGTTCACCGGCGCCAAGGACGTGGTCACCCTGCCGGTGCTCGTCTACACGAAGGCCATCCTGGACGGCGACTACACGGGGGCGTGCGTCGTCGCCGTCGTCAACATCGTGCTGTCCCTGGCCCTCTACGGCCTGTACCGGACCGTGGCCGCACGGGCGGGCGGGACGCGTACGCCGTCCACGGGAGGTGACCGGCACCGTGCTCGTGCATAGCAAAGGCGCCCGCCGGGCCGTCTGGGCCCTGTTCTTCGTCCTCTTCCTGCCGGTCTTCGCGCTCCCGCTGCTGGTGATCGTCGCGGCGTCCTTCGCGAGCAGCTGGAGCGGGGCGCTGCCGTCCGGCCCGACGCTCGCGCACTACCGGGACATCACCCAGGGCGACTCCCTGCGGGCGCTGGTCACCAGCCTGGTCACGGCCGTCACCGCGAGCCTGCTCGCGCTGGCCGCCGGCACCTGGGCCGCGCTGGCCGCGCAACGGCTGCGGCCGCGCGCCCGCAAGGTGCTGGACGCGCTCTTCATGCTGCCGGTCGCGGTGCCGTCCGTCGTCGTGGGCCTGTCGCTGCTGGTCGCGTTCTCGCAGCCGCCGCTGCTGCTGAACGGCACCCCGCAGATCGTCGTCATCGCGCACACGGTCCTGGTCACCGCGTTCGCCCACCAGTCCGTCACGGCCGCGCTGGACCGCCTGGACCCGGCGTACGAGCAGAGCGCCGCCGGCCTCGGCGCGCGCCCCGCCTACGTCCTGTGGCGCGTGAAACTGCCCCTCCTGCTGCCGTCCCTGACCGCCGCCGCGGGCCTGTGCTTCGCGCTGTCCATGGGCGAGCTGAGCGCCACGATGATGCTCTACCCGCCGGACTGGCTGCCGCTGCCGGTACGGGTCTTCGCCGCCACCGACCGGGGCGCGCTGTTCGCCGGCGCCGCGCTCGCGGTGGTGCTGATGGCCGCCACGCTGCTCGTCCTGCTCGCCGTCTCCCGCATCCGCACCAAAGCCTCGTACCGCTGACGCACCCCCTCACCCCACCCCCTGCCAAGGAGTGACGCCACGTCATGCGCAGCCCCCTCAAGCCGACCGCCGCCCTCTGCGGCGCCCTGCTCCTCGCCGCCGCCCTGACCGGCTGCGGCGGCGCCTCCCGCGCCGGCGCCGACGCGAAGGAAATCACCGTCTACAGCGCCGACGGCCTGCGCGGCGAGCGGGGCGACGGCTTCTACGACCGGGTCTTCAAGGACTACGAGAAGAAGACCGGCATCAAGGTCAACCTCGTCGAGAGCGGGTCCGGCGCCGCCGTTCAGCGGCTGGCCCGCGAGAGGGCCAACACCAAGGCCGACATCGTCGTCACCCTGCCCCCGTTCATCCAGCAGGCCGACGGCAAGGGCCTGCTGGAGACCTACCGCCCCAAGGGCTCCGAACAGGTCGCCGCCGCGAACAAGGACCCGGACGGCAAATGGACCGCCGTCGTCAACAACTACTTCTGCTTCATCTACAACAAGCGGCAGCTCAAGGAGGCACCCCGCACCTGGCAGGACCTGACGGACGCCCGCTTCAAGGACAAGCTCCAGTACTCCACGCCGGGCGTCGCCGGGGACGGCACCGCCGTCGTCGTCCAGGCCCTGCACGACTTCGGCGGCCAGGGCCCGGCCATGGAATTCCTCAAGAAGCTCCAGGCCAACAACGTCGGCCCGTCCTCGTCGACCGGCCAGCTGGCACCCAAGGTCGACAAGGGGGAGCTCCTCGTCGCCAACGGCGATGTGCAGATGAACTACGCCAACACGAAGTCCATGCCGAACCAGGGCATCTTCTTCCCGGCGGCCGGGCCCGGTGCCAGGCCGTCCACCTTCGCGCTGCCGTACGCGGCCGGCCTGGTCAAGAACGCCCCGCACCCGGCCCAGGCCAAGAAGTTCCTCGACCACCTGCTCTCGCCCGAAGTGCAGCGGCAGGTCTCCGCGGCCGGCGGTGGCTTCGCCGCCCGTACGGACATCAAGGCCACCGACCGCAACGCCACCGAACTCGCCCGGATCATGCGAGGAGTCGAGATCTTCCGCCCGGACTGGAACGACATCGACAAGAACCTGGCCGCCTATCTGGACGCCTGGAAGACGGCGACGGGGAGCTGACCACCGCGCCGGCGGCCTCCGGCAGGTTCGGGACCGCGGTGGCTGACTTAGGCTGGGGGCGTCGGCCGTACGTACGAGACGCAGGTCACCCGGGGTGACGGGCGGGGCGTACGGGGCCCCGCGACGGCGCGGGCACGGCCGGCGCCCCTGGCAGACACGCACGGCGGGAGACCGGCAGTGGCAGAGCGCAAGCCGATCGAGTCATGGCTGACGGACATGGACGGGGTGCTGATGCACGAGGGCATCCCGGTGCCCGGTGCGGACGCCTTCATCAAGCGGCTGCGCGAATCGGGCAAGCCCTTCCTCGTCCTGACCAACAACTCCATCTACACCCCGCGCGACCTGCACGCCCGGCTGAGCCGGATCGGACTGGACGTGCCCTGGGAGTCCATCTGGACCTCAGCCCTGGCCACCGCCCAGTTCCTGGACGAGCAGCGGCCGTCCGGCACCGCGTACGTCATCGGCGAGGCGGGCCTGACCACCGCCCTGCACGACATCGGGTACGTGCTCACCGACCACGAGCCCGACTACGTGGTGCTCGGAGAGACCCGCACCTACAGCTTCGAGGCGCTCACCAAGGCCATCCGGCTGATCAACGACGGCGCCCGGTTCATCGCCACCAACCCGGACGAGACCGGCCCCTCGGCGGACGGCGCGCTGCCCGCCACCGGCTCGGTGGCCGCGCTGATCACCAAGGCGACGGGCGTGGAGCCGTACTTCGTCGGCAAGCCCAACCCGCTGATGATGCGGCACGGCCTGAACGTCATCGGCGCGCACAGCGAGACCTCCGCGATGATCGGCGACCGGATGGACACCGACGTGCTGGCCGGACTGGAGGCGGGCATGGAGACGTTCCTGGTGCTCACCGGGCTGACCGGCAAGAACGACATCGAGCGCCACCCGTTCCGGCCGTCGCGGGTCGTGGACTCCATCGCGGACCTCGTCGACCTGGTGTAGCCCGGCGCGGCCCGGGCCCGGCGCATACCGCCCAGGCCCGGCCGCTCACCCGGACGGCGCAGTACCGGCCCCCACCGGATGCGGGACCGCGCCGCCGGACGGACCTTCGGAAGTGTTCGGAGGTTCACCATGCGCTCACCGGGATTCACTCTCTGTGCCGCCCTCGCGGTCACGGTGCTGACTCCGGGGCCCGTGTTCGCCGCCGCGGCCCGGGCGCCGGGCGGTGCGGCCGGCACCGTCGCGGTCACCCCGTCCGCCGTCGCCCCGGGCACCGACACGGTCCTCCAGGTCACCGGCTGTCCGGGCCGTACCGGCCACGCCACCTCGGAGGCCTTCGTCGACGCGGTGCCGTTGGCGCGGGTCGCCGCGGGGCTGGTGGGCGACGCGCGGGTGCGCTCGACGGCGGACCCCGGCGCGTACACCGTCTCCGTCCGGTGCGACGGGGAGGGCGCGCGGGCCACCGGCGCGTTCGAAGTCGTACCCGCTCCGGCGCGTGCCGCGGGCGATGAGGACGTGAGCGGGCAGGCCGCGGATTCGGCGGCCGCGGGAGAAGACGGCGGGGACCTCGCGGTCGCGCCGCTCGCCGCCCAGACCTCCGGCGCCTCCGCGGAACCGCCCGCCACGCCGTCCGCCCCCGTACGGGCCGGAGGCGGAGGCATGGCCGCGCACCCGGCCGCCGGGCACCGGGCCGTGCCGCCCGCGAAGGAGTCGCGGGCCGCGCTGGTGCGGACGGCGGCCGCGGGCCACGACGGCGACGGCGTGTACGCGGTGGGACTGGTGCTGGCAGGGGGCGCGGCGCTCGCGCTCACCGGACAGGTGCTGCGGATGCGGCGCCGGCGCAAGGGATCGGACGATGGCGATGCCGGATGACGACCACCTGGCGGGCCGCCCCGCGCACGGCCAGGGACACGGACGGATGGCCGCCGGGGTGGCCTGGGCGGCGCTGCTGCTGGGCCTGTGGCTGTGGGGACGGGACCTGACCGACGGCGGTGACCTGGCGAAGGGGCCCACCACCGGCGACGTGGCGGCCGTCGGCCGCCCGCTGGGACAGGAACTGCCCGCCGCGCACGCCCCGCTGGCCACCGCCCCGGAGGGCCGCCCCGCCGAGGTGGTGATCGGCGCGCTGGGCGTACGGGCCGGTGTGGTGAAGACCGGGCTGGACGCGACCGGCGCGGTGGAGGCGCCGCCGTACCGCACCCCCGGGCTCGTCGGCTGGTACGCCGAGGGGCCGCAGCCGGGCACGGCGGGCGCCGCGGTGCTGGTCGGCCATGTCGACACGACCGACCGGCGCGCCGTCTTCCACCGCCTCGGCAGCCTCAAGCCGGGCCGGCCGGTGGATGTGCGCAGGGCGGACGGCAGCACCGCCCGGTTCACGGTCGAGGACGTGAAGATCTACGACCGGCGGCGGTTCGTGCCGCGGAAGGTCTACGGCGCGCACGTGCCCGGGCGCGCGGAACTGCGCCTGATCACCTGCGCGGGCTCCTTCGACCGGGAGCGGGACGCCTACACCGCCAACGTCGTCGTGCACGCGTATCTCACCAAGGTGACGCCCGCACCCGGGAGTTGAGGTGCCGGGCGGGGACGGTGCCCGGGAGCCCGACCGTGCCCGGCCGGCGGCTCGCTCCCCCTGAACCGCCGACCGGCCGGTCCTCGACCGCCGGGGTGTCAGGACTGCGGGAGTTGCCCTGCCGCCGGCGGGAGGTGCGTGGGCGCCTGCGCTCAGGCGCGTGCACGGGCCCGACCAGGGGCTGGGGCCAGGTGACCAACGAGAAGTTCACACTGGGTTCACTGTAGGACGGCTCCACCCGGCCGCCTAGGGGCAGTTGGGCCCCGAACCGGGCCGCGCGGCGATTTTCGGCCGGGGAGCCCGGGGCGTAACAGGTTGTCCACGGGCTCGCCTGCGGCTGAGGGGCGTGTGCCAGGATGGATTCGACCGGTCTTGTCCCGTGCTCCGAGGGGGGAGTGGATGTACGGCAACGTGCGGGGATCCGGGGGCGGCCCCCCGGGTGAGCGCCGCGCCGCCCGTCGGCGCGGCGCGTTCGGCGCGGCATCGGCGCTGGGGGCGCTGCTGCTGGTGTCCGGATGCTTCTCGTCGTCCGACGACGGCGAGGGGGAGGGGAAGGCAGGGGCCAGGCCCGGGCAGCAGCCCAAGTCCACGGTGCCGTACTGGGTCAACCCGGACGGCAAGGCGGCCCGGCAGGCCGCCGCGTACGCCAAGGAAGGCAAGGACGACGAAGCGCGCGAGATCGACAAGATAGCGGCGCAGCCGGTGGCCGAATGGATCGGTGCCGACAACCCGCAGGGGGAGGCCCGCGGCTTCACGGAGGCCGCCGCCAAGGCCGGCCGCGAGGCCCTGCTCGTCCTCTACAACATCCCGCACCGCGACTGCGGCAGCTACTCCAAGGGCGGCGCCGCGGACGGCAACGCGTACCGCGCCTGGCTGGATGGCGTGCTCAAGGGCATCGGCGACCGCCCGGCCACGGTCGTCCTGGAGCCGGACGCGCTGCCGCACATCGAGGACAAGTGCACCCCCGAGCAGTTCCACGAGGAGCGCTACGCCCTGCTGACGGAGGCCGTCGGCAAGCTCAAGGCCCTGCCGCACACCAAGGTCTACCTCGACGCCGGCAACCCGCACTGGATCAAGGACCCGGGCCGGATGGTGGAGCCGCTGAAGCGGGCCGGCATCGACAAGGCCGACGGCTTCGCGCTCAACATCTCCAACTTCCAGACCACCGAGGAGAACAAGAAGTACGGCAAGCGGCTGTCCTCGATGGTCGGCGGCAAGCACTTCGTCATCGACACCAGCCGCAACGGCAACGGCCCGGCACCCGGCGGCGACGACCACGAGAACTGGTGCAACCCGAGCGGCCGCGCCCTGGGCGCCACTCCCACGACCCGCACCGGCGACCCCCTCGTGGACGCCTACCTGTGGATCAAGCGGCCCGGCGAGTCGGACGGCACGTGCAAGGGCGGGCCCAAGGCGGGCGACTGGTGGCCCAGTTACGCGCTGGACCTGGCCCGCAATACGAAGTAGCGGAGACGGCGGGCGACCGCGGGGTGCTCCGCGACCTCGCGGAGCACCCCGCGGCCGTCTCAGTTCAGGCCCAGCCCCTTCAGCTGCGCCTTGGTCGCCGTCGGGACCTTCACCCAGACCGCCTTGGACGGCGTGCCCTGGTCGTCCACGGCGTTGAGCATGTACCAGCCGGGCGGCACCAGCGTCGGGTCCTTCGGCAGCGTGACCGTGACACCGTCCTTGGTCGTCTTGAAGTCCAGTGCGATCGACCGCTGTTCGATGTTGGTGACGTGGGTGAACGAACCCGGCCGCAGCAGCCGCATCTTCTTGATCGAGGAGGCGTGCTTGGTCCGGTACGTGGCCGTGCCGCCCAGCGGCACCGTCTTCGGCCCGGGATCCGTCAGCTCCGGCCGGGAGTCCCGGTAGAGGTACGGCGGCGTCCAGATGTCGATCTGCTGCTGGAAGACGCCGGGCTTGGTGTTGTCCTTGTCGGCGAAGAGCGAGTCGGAGCCGAACGTCATCACCCGGCCGTCCGGCAGCAGCAGCGCGCCGGAGTGGTAGTTGCGCCCCACCAGCGGATCGGCCACCGGCCGCGAGGTGTTGGCCTTCGGGTCGTACAGCTCGGCCTTGAGGATGTTGCTGTCGCTGCGCCCGCGGTAGTCGCCCGAGCCGTTGGTGGTCAGGACCGTGTCGTCGGGCAGGATCACACTGCTCGGGTAGCGCGCCTTCGCGTACAGCGGCGGGCCGTCCTTGAAGCGCGGCTCGGCGGCGTGCAGATCCACCAGCCGGGTCTTGTCGGTCGCCTTCGGGTCCTCGCCGACCCCGCCGCCGCCCAGCACCATGTACCGCTGGTCCTGCGCGGGCGGCAGCAGCACGGACATCGAGGTCTCCAGCACGTCCGGGTCGCTCATGCCGGGGATGACCTGGAACTTGTTGGTCTTCAGGTCCCAGATGCCGGGGGTGCGCCCGACGTTGTCGGGCCCGTACCCGGCGTTGGAGCCGGTGTAGAGCAGCCGCCCCTTGTCGGTGAGGAAGAGCGCGGGGTAGGTCGGGAAGAAGCGCTGCTTGGGCAGGTAGGTCCACTTCTTCGTCTTCGGGTCGTAGATCTCCTGCTTGCCCGGGACGACCTGCCCGATCTCGTCGAGCCCGGAGGTGGACAGCACCTTGCCGTCCTCCAGGCTGGTCAGCGTCGGGTACCAGCGGGCCTCGTTCATCGGGTCGACGGGGATGTAGCGCTCGGCCACCGGGTCGAACTCGAACGAGTCCTTGATCCCCTGGAAGTCCTTCTTGTCGAAGGACAGCTTCTGCGCGATGCCGTAGAGGTTCCGGGCGTCGGCGCCGGTCAGGCCGTGGATACGGTAGTTGTCCTGGGCGCCGGTGGAGTACTGGCGGCCCTCCTTGAGCGCCTCCACGTAGACCCGAGCCTCGCTGTGGGTGACCGTGACCTTGCCGGTCCTCGGGTCGGTCTTCTTCTTGGCGCGCGGCACCACGATCGGGTCCTTGGACTGGAACGTCTTGCCGTTCTGCTTGCCGGTGAACAGCGTCCCGGCCGGGAAGGTCTTCGGCGCGTCCGGGTTCTCGTTGTAGACGATCATCAGCCCGCCGGCCTTCTTCACGTCGCCGCCGAGCTTCTCGTAGCGCTGGGTGCCGCCGGCCACCAGCAGCTTGCCGTCCGGCAGCTGGGTGTGACCGGCGCAGAAGAGGTCCTTCGGGGTGGGGATGTTCTTGAAGGTGTTCTTCACCGGGTCCCACAGGACCGTACGGAAGGACTTCGCCGCGAAGTTCTTGGCGTTGTTCCCGGACCCGGCGACCAGCAGCACCTTGCCGGTGTGCAGCAGCGCGGCGTGAATCGTGTTGATCTTGTACTCGGGCGGTACGTCGACCACGTCCCAGTGGCCGTTGGCCGCCTTGTACTCCGGCTGATTGATCTTGTACTGGTGGTACTGGTCCGAGACGAACCCGAACAGGGCCGGCCCGTTCATCCCCGCCAGTGCGAGCACCACCGCCGCACCGATCGCGACTCTGCGGGTGCGCCGGCTCGGACGGTATTTCATGGGTGACGTCCCCCAAGGGCGATCTGGGCGGTCTGGTCGGCGGCGCCGCGGCGGCCCCGGTCACCGGGAGCGCCGTATCCGGCGGGCCCGGCCCGGCCGCCCGGTGTCGAGGTGCCGGACGAGGAGGTGCCCGGCAGGGCCACGGCTCCGCCGGTGCCGTCACCGGCGGCCCAGCTGGGCTGCCGCTGCGGATGCGGTGCCTGCTGCGGCCCGCCGCCCGGCCCGGCGGAGTCCCCGCCGGTCTTCTTGCGCCTGTCCTGCCGGATGCCCCAGCGCCAGGCGAAGATCGGCGCCGCGGTGATCAGCAGCGCGAGCGAGGCCCAGGTGACCATCGCCGGGTGGCTGTGCCCGAAGTAGAACGAGGCGCCCAGCGACCCGCCGAAGACCAGGATGAAGAAGAGGTGTACCCGGAACGTGCCGAAGAGGGTGTCCGGGCTGGAGGAGTCGCCCTTGGGCGTGACCACGAACTTGCTCTTGCGGCGCAGCGCCGCGTCGAACAGCGAGCGGGCGTAGATCGGCGCGGAGAGCGCGGACATCACCATGCCGGCCACCCCGCCGGAGCCCTCCGGCTCGTGCGGCGAGACGTTGTGGCGGCGGTTCCAGACGTACAGCCCGATCTGGAGCGCCGAGGCGTTGCCGTAGAGCATCATCCACACCGACGGGTCGATCTGCACGCCCGAGGCGCCCAGGCCCAGGAACAGCGCGCAACTGAGCGCCGCCAGAATCCAGTTCATGGCGGACATCGGGTAGAAGATGACCATCATCGTGTAGTTGAAGAAGGTGCCCGGCGGCAGCGTGAAGGGCGCCTTCCAGAACTGCTTGAGCAGCGTCTCGTACGTCCCGCGCGACCAGCGCAGCTGCTGGGTGAAGAAGTCCGTCCAGGCGGTGGGCCCCTCACCGACCGCGAGCACGTCCGGGGTGTAGACCGAGCGCCACTTCTTGCCGGTCTCCGGATTGCGGTGCCGGTGCATCTCGAAGCCCGTCGCCATGTCCTCGGTGATCGAGTCGTACAGGCCGCCGATCTGCTTCAGGGCCTTGATGCGCACGGCGTTGGAGGTGCCGACGAACATGGGCGCGCCGTAGCGGTTGCCGGCCCGCTGGATCAGCGCGTGAAAGAGGAACTGCTGCGACTCTGCCGCCTTGGTGACGAACGTGTCGTAATTGCCGTACACCTGCGGGCCGATGACGAAGCCGACGTTCGGGTCGCGGAAGAAACCGAGCATCCGCTCCAGGTAGTTGGGCAGCGGCACGTGGTCGGTGTCGACGGAGGCGAAGAAGTCGTAGGAGTCACCGTACGCCTGGAGCCAGGCGTTGTAGTTGCCGTGCTTGGTCTTCGCGCGGTGCGGGCCCTTCTTCCGGTTCCACTGCGGGATGCCCTTGCGCGTGAAGTGGTGCACGCCCAGGCGCTCGCAGACGGCCTTGACGTCCGGATCGTCGCCCTCGTCGAGGAGCCAGACGTGCAGCAGGCCGCGGTGGCGCACCTTGACGGCCGCCTCCAGCGTCTTCGTCACCATCTCCAGCGGCTCCTTGCCGGGCACGAAGGAGGTCAGGAAGGCGACGCGGGTGCCGTGTTCGGGGACGACCGGGATGGGGTCGCGGGCCACCAGGGTGGCGTGGGCGTTGGACAGCACGTTCATGCAGCGGAAGAACTCGATCAGCCCGATCGAGACCAGCATGACGATGTCCAGGACCGGCAGGAAGTCGTAGGCGGGGTGGTCGCGTTCGGTCCAGTGGGCCGGCTGCATCAGCCAGGCGAGCAGGCCGAGCGAGAGCAGGGGAGCGGCGCCGAGCAGCAACGCCGCGCGTATTCGGTGCGGTTCGTCCGCCAGCAGGCTGCGGTAGCGCACCTTGTAGGGCTTGCCCGGGTCCGGCTGGGTGAGCGGCCCGGCGAGGCGGCTGTAGTGCTCGTAGTCGTAGCGCGGCAGCGGCTTGCGCTGCGGCCGGCGCGGCCAGTGCTGGCGCGGCACACGCAGGCGCGTGGTCGCGGACGGGTCGTACTGGTGCTCCTGCCGGGCGCCGGTAGGCGGCGACGTCATGAGTCCATCCCCCCGGCACGCATGCTGGCTGCGTGCCCGTCTTCTCCTGGCCCGAGTCCTCCGGTCCCCCTCGACCGACCCGGGCGCAAATGGTGTCGGCCGCCTACGACATGGACGTAGGACGGCCGTCTTCCGGTTGCATGATTCCCGTTTGCATTCGCATTTCATGCAGCGGGGTCCCCACTCCCACACTCATCGCAACCGGTGTGTCACCCAACTTGAGCGCGCACAGGCTCAGTTGGGCTCCAGTATCCCGTCAGGGTCCCGGACCTCAATCTTGATCGCAAGGGTGAAACGAGGAGTTTACCGGGCATGTAAGTGCATTGATGGACGGGTTGGGTCGCAGGGGGCATTACTTCGGCCCTGAACTGCGCAGCCGTTGGCGGATGTTGTCGAAATGGCGGCGTACGGCCTGCTCAGCGCGCTGGGCGTCACCGCCCCGTACCGCCGCGAGGATGTCCGCGTGCTGGCGGTGGGTCACCCGGGGGTCGGCCCCCAGCCCGGCCAGATCCGTACGGACCCGGTGGAACGCTTCCCAGAAGGCGTCCAGCACCTCGCTCAGCAACCGGTTGCCGAGCCCGCGGTAGAGCGCCGCGTGAAAGGCCCGGTCGGTGTCGGCGCGCACCGCGCCGTCCGCCGCCTCCGCCGCCATCCGCGCCACCAGCTCGTCCAGCTCCGCGAGGTCCGCCTCGGGCACCTGGCCCGCCAGCCGCGCGACGAGCCCGGTCTCCACCGCCTCGCGCAGCTCCAGCAGCTGGAGCAGGCTGTCCTCGCCGCGGTAGTGGCCGGCCACCGTACGGAAGGCCAGCCCCTCGGTCATCGGGGCCATCGACATCGGCCCGACGTAGGTGCCGAAGCCGTGCCGGATCTCCACGATGCCCATCGCCTGGAGCGCCTTGAGGGCCTCGCGCACGGAGTTCCGGCTGACCCCGAGCAGCGCCATCAGCTCCGTCTCGGTGGGCAGCGGGGCGCCGGGGGCCAGCCGCCGGTCGATGATGAGTTTCTTGATCCGCTCCTGGATGTCGCGCGCCATTGTGCGACTGTGCACCCCGATCACCGTTTTGACCAGCGAGCCACCGGCCCGGCGCCGCAAGGCGGCGGGCCGCGCCGGCCGGGCGGAACGCAAAGCACCGAGGCCCCTCGCTGCTGCGAGAGGCCTCGGTGTGACGTGCGCCGCCAGGGACTCGAACCCCGGACCCGCTGATTAAGAGTCAGCTGCTCTAACCAACTGAGCTAGCGGCGCGCGCTGACGAAGAAAACTTTACACGAACTCCGGGGGTGCTCCCGACCACCCGCCCGGCCGTCCGGACCGGCCGAATGTGTGACCCGCGTCACCGTCTTTCCGGGGGATTCGCGGGACGGGGCCGCCGGGCCGGAATCCCCTGGGGCGCCGGGGCGGAAGTCCCGCGATCTCGGGACCTTCGCCGTTTCGCGCGCCCGTTTTGGTCTGTGAGTATCGATTCGTGGTACAAGATCATCAGTTGCCCCGTCAACATGCGGTATCTCCTGCCAGTTGAGAAGCTGTGGCAGGTGCGAAGGCGAACGGGAACGGAACGGGCCTGGAGGGGAACTGAAATGGCAGTGCCGGGATTCGTGGAATTCGACCCCGCGGACAGCTGCTCCTGCGGCGGCTGCGTCCAGGGGCGGCGCGCGCTCCAGCGCGTCCCGGCCGTCCGGGACGGCGGTCACCCCGGCGCGCACGGCGCCCGCCGCGCCCTGGTCCTCGTCGCGACCGCCGGAACCGTCCTGAGCAGCGGCGTTTCCGGTGCCGGGCTCGCCGTGGCGCTCGACGCCCCAGGCGCCGCGGGCCCGGCCGGTGCCCCCGGACGGACCGGCGTGATCCGTGCCACAACCCCGCAAGGCCAGGTCGGCGGGCTGTACGGGGGAACGGGCACCGGGCGCGGCGTCACCGCGGCGGCGCACACCCTCCGGACCCTCACCCGGGACCAGATCATCGCGCGGGCCCAGCGCTGGATCAGCGCCAAGGTCCCCTACGACATGCATCGCTACTGGTCGGACGGCTACCGCCAGGACTGTTCCGGATTCATCTCGATGGCCTGGAACCTCGGCGGCAACCAGTGGACCGGAAGCCTCGCCCAGTACGGCACCCGCATATCGAAGAGCGAATTGCGGCCCGGCGACATGCTGCTGTTCCACAACCCGGCGAATCCGGGGGCGGGCTCCCACGTCACCCTTTTCGGCGGCTGGACCGATTCCTCCCGTACGCACTACATCGCGTACGAGCAGACCCGGCCGCACGCGGTGAAACGGCCCACCCCGTACGCCTACTGGAGCAATTCCACGCGGTACGTCGCCTATCGCTACCGCGGGCTGGCCGGCGGCGGCACTCCGGGCGGCGGCACGGACACCGGGACAGCGGCTTTCCCCGGCGCCGGGTATTTCGGGCCGGGCGCCGACAACGCGTATGTCACCCGGCTGGGCCGGATGCTCGTCGCCCGCGGCGGCGGCCGGTTCTACACCTCCGGACCGGGGCCGCGCTGGACCGCCGCGGACCGCCGGGCCACCGAGGCGTTCCAGCGGGCCCAGGGCTGGACCGGCGCCGAGGCGGACGGCATTCCAGGCCCGGCGACCTGGTCGTACCTGGTCAACGGCGTGGGCCGGGACATCGGCGGCGGCCCGCCCGACGGTGGCGGCACGGCCTTCCCGGGCACCGGCTGGTTCCGGCCCGGCCAGTCCAACGGTTACGTCACCAGCATCGGGAAGCGGCTGGTGGCCAAAGGTTTCGGCACGTACTACACCTCCGGCCCCGGACCCCGGTGGACGGAGGCGGACCGCCGCAACGTCGAGGCGTTCCAGCGGGCCCAGGGCTGGACCGGCCGGGACGCCGACGGCTACCCCGGCCCCGAGACATGGCGGCGACTCTTCCGATGACGGAGCGCACGATGGCGACGAAGACCACGACAGCGGACACCAGGAACGGGACGGCGGGCGGGGCGCGGAGCGAGCCGGCGGACGGGCCGGACGGCCTGGACGGGGCGGACGGTTCGGACGGGACGAGCGGTTCGGACGGGACGAGCGGTCCGGACGGGACGGGGGGTCCGGACGGGACGGGCGGTTCGGGCGGTCCTGACGGGACGGCGCGCGAGGTGGGGGAGGGCGGGGGCGCGGGGGAGCCGGCAACGCGCGGTGGGATGCCGGAGACGGGCCCGGAGGGCGGTTCCGGGGCGGCGGCGGAGCGGGCTGTTGATGCCGGATCAGCTGTGCCCGAGTCCGCTCCTGACCCCGGGTCAGGTGCAGACGTGAAGCGCCGCACCACGGCCCAGCCCTCCCTCTGGACCGCGCGTGCCCGCTCCGCGCGGTACGGCGACGGCATCCCCATGGACATGCTCTTCCGCGCCGAGCCGGAGGCGGAGCCGGGAGCGGAGACGGGGAAGCCGGGAGAGGCGAAGGAGTCGAAGGCGGCGAAGGGAGCCGAGGCGCCGGACGACGCCAAGGCACCGGACGGTACGGACGGCCCGGCCGCCGCACACGCGCCGGCCGCCGTGGCGTCCGACGGCCCCGAGGATCCCGACGACGTCGACACCGCCGAGCAGCCGCCGGTACGGGCTCCGCTCGCGGCCCCCGCGTCCGCCCGGGTCACCCCGGCGGACGCCGCCGTGGCGGGCATCACCGCCGCGACCGGCCTGCTGGACACCGCGGAACGCGCCGCGCTCGACGGCGCCCTCGGCGTGGTCGACGCGGGCAGCCGCTTCCGTACCGACGGCGCACCCGGCACCGGCGGCGACCGGAAAGCGGACTCCGGCACGGCGCCCGGCCGCCCCGCGTGGTTCCGCGAGTTCTCCGGAACGGCCGAGCGGCGCGCCCCCGAGGAGGACCCCGGCGTGGCCGAGCGCCGCGGCTTCTCCCTGTCCGGCTGGCTGGCCGTGTTCGTCGGACTGCTGGCCATCGCCGCCTCCGTGGCGTTCCTGTGGTGGCGCGGCCTCCTGCCCGCCTCCGTCGTACGGGCCCTGGGCCTGGACATCGCCATCAGCCCCGCCCCGCGGCCGTGGGAATGGGCGGTGGCCGGGCTCGGCGGAGTGCTCGCGCTGTGCGCGTTCGGCGGGCTGGCCCGCGGGCGGGTCGGCAGCGCCTGGGTGCTCAGCCTCTTCGGGCGCTACCGCGGCAGTGTGCGCCGTACCGGCCTGGTGTGGATCAGCCCCCTGGTGCTGCGCCGCCGGGTGGACGTACGGCTGCGGCACTGGCGCAGCGAGGCGATGCCCGCGGTCGACGCGCAGGGCATCCAGCTGCGGGTCGTGGTGCTCGTCGTCTGGCGGGTCAGGGACACCGCCCGGGCGCTGCTCGCGGTCCGGGACCACACCGCCTACCTGCGCGAACAGGTGGAGGCGGCGATGGCGCGGGTGCTCTCCCAACTGCCCGCCGACGCCTTCCACGAGGAGACGCCGACGCTGCGGAACGCGGAGGCGGTCGGCGAGGCCCTCACCCGGGCCCTGGCGGCGGACTGCCGCCCGGTCGGCATCGAGGTGTTCTCCGTGCAGCCGACCCGGATCGAGTACGCGCCGGAGGTGGCGGCCGCGATGCAGCGGCGGCAGATCGCGGCGATCGACGCCAAGCACCGCGACAGCGTGCTGACCTCGGTCGTGGACGCGGTCGACGACACGGTGCACCGGCTGACCAGCAGAGGGCTGGTCGAACTGGACGACTACGAGCGAAAAGCCCTGGTCAAAGACCTGACCGTGGCGTTCTACACGGCGCGCGGCAACGCCGCCGCCAAGAGCTGACCAACCGACCAGAACCAACCGGAACCGACGAGAACCGACCAGAACCGACGAGAGCGGCCGACCGGAGCGGAACACGAGCGGAGAGGCAGGCAGGACATGCGGACACCGGAGTTCGTCGAAGACATAACGGATGGGTGCGGGTGCGCCTTCTGCGCCGGGGCCGCGGTCGAGTCCGCCGCGCGCCACGGCGGCAGCCTGCCGCGGTGCACGGTGCGCGGCGCCGTCGCGGCGGCGGTGGGCGCGGTGACGCTGGTCGGCGCCGCGGCCGGCGTGGCGAGCGCCGAACCGGCACCCCGGCACGCGGGCTGGGACGGCTCGAAGTACTGGTACAAGGACGCCACCGGCTGGTGGCGGTGGACCAGCCACTACGAGAAGTACCGGCGGTATGCGGGCGGTTCGGGCAGCGGGACCGGAACGGCGTCCGCCTCGAACGGGTCCTCCGCCGCGCCCGCGCGTGGCCACAATCCCCGTCCCACCTTCCGCGGCCGGTCCGGCTGGGACGCGACCGACCGGGTGTACTGGTACCGGCAGAACGGCAGCTGGTGGTGGACCAGCCACCGGGAGCGCTACGAAGCCCGTACCGGCGCGTCGGGCGGGACGGGTGGCGCGCGCACCCGTACGGAACAGAGTTCGCGCAGCAGCCAGGGCACCCCCACCCGGTTCGGCACCGAGGCCGCCGTCCAGTGGGCGATGGCCCAGCTCGGCAAGCCCTACGCGTGGGGCGGCAACGGCCCGTCCGCCTTCGACTGCTCCGGCCTGGTCCAGCAGGCGTACCAGCGCGCGGGCATCTCGCTGCCGCGGGTCGCCGACGCCCAGTACCGCGCCTCGACGCCCCTCTCACGCGACCAGCTGCGCCGCGGCGACCTGGTCTTCTGGTCGTCCAACGGCTCCGCCTCCGGCATCCACCACGTGGCGGTCTACCTCGGCGGCGGCCAGTACCTGGAGGCACCCCGGCCCGGGCGGGCGGTCCGGGTCTCGTCCTTCGCCGCCTACCGCCCCACCTTGTACGGGCGGGTCGGCTGACCCCGCCGTACGCGCAGACCCGCCCCTGAAGAAAGGCCGCTCGTCATGGCGCCGACCGCCCCCACCACCGTCCTGGCCCCGCCCGCCGAACCGACCGCCGACCCCGCCGCCGACATACCCGCGCCGATACCCGACCCGCTGGTCCACGGCTTCCTGCCCGCCCGGCCACCCGTCCGGACCATGGGCGGGACCTGGGCGTGGCTGAGCGAGCTGGCCGGGGCCATCGCCACCGCCCCGGACCGGGGCGCCGCCCGCGCCCTGGTCGCCGACGCGGGGCGGGAGGGCATGCTGACGGCGCTGCGGCAGCGCGTCTCCCGCCTGTCGCCGCGCAACGCCGACGCCGCGTCTCTGCGGGTCGCGGTGATCGCGGCGGCCTGCGGCTGGAGCGGCCTGGACCCGCTCGCGCCCGGGTCCCGGCACGCCGCGGACCCGGCGTTCCTCGACCTGTGGTCGGCCGTCGCGCACCGCGTCGGCCACCAGCAGTTCGTGGCGCTGCCCACGCTCGCGCTGCTGAACTGGGCGCCGGAGCGCAAGCCGCGCCGCCACCTGCCCATCGACCAGCTCGCCCGTACCGAACCCCTCGTCCCCGTCGTGAGCTGGTCGCCGGAGGGGCGGCCGCTCGGCCGGCTGGACCGGCTGATGCTGGCCAGTACGCGGCTGGAGGCGCACGGCATCTGGCTGTTCCGGCTGGCCGGAACGCTCGCCGGACGGGACCCCGGGGACGCGTCCACCGGGACGGCGCTGCGCCGCCTGGTCCGGGTGCAGCACGCGCTGCGCGCCCAGCTCCAGTCGGAGGCGGCGGCGCTGCGGGCGGCCCCGGAACCGGAGTGGCAGGGGACGGTGCTCGCCGAACTCGCCGGTCTGGGGGCGCTGGATCCGCCGGTCTTCCAGGCGGCGGACGCGGTGCTCGGCATGGGCGGACGTCGGGCGGGCGACACCGGACGGCACCAGCTGCGCCGCCATCTGCCGGCCCGGAACCGCGCCTGGCTGAGCGCGTTGGAGCGGCACTGCGTGCCCGTGCGCACCCTCGCCCACCGGGGCGGCCCGGACGCCGCGGTCTTCCGGGAGGCGCGGGTATCGCTGATCGCGCTGCGGCGTACGTACGCGGGCCTGGTGCGGTGCGCCGCCCGACCGGCCGGGGGACCGCTGACGGCGGTGGCCTGATCCGGGGGTTCGGGAGGGGGTGTTCCGGCCGTGGCTGACCGGCCGTGCTGTGGCGCGATCGGGGCCCGGTGGCGGGCCGTGCGCGGGGGACCGTTGGGCCGGTTGTGCGCAACCGTAAACCGACCGTCCGCTTGTTATTGGTCTGGACATGTCCATGCGGCGTCACTAGTCTTCCCGTTGGTCTAGACCGCACAGCACGCAAGACAGCAGCTCATGGAACACCCCCCTCGTTCTTCAGGAGCAAGCATGCGCAAAAAGCTCAGCGCTGCCGTGGTCGGTCTCGGCGTCGTCGGAGTCTCCCTGTTCGCCACCAGCAGTGCGTCCAGCCACGGCTACAGCGACCAGCCCCCCAGCCGCCAGGCGCTCTGCGCCAAGGGAACGGTCAAGAACTGCGGCGCGATCCAGTACGAGCCGCAGAGCGTCGAGGGCCCCAAGGGCTTCCCGGCCGCGGGCCCCGCCGACGGCAGGATATGTTCCGGCGGCAACAGCGGGTTCAAGGAGCTGGACGACCCGCGCGGCGGCAAGTGGCCCGCCACCAGCCTCAAGGGCGGCCAGGGCTACACCTTCCAGTGGCGGCTGACCGCGCGGCACGCCACCACGGACTTCCGCTACTACATCACCAAGGACGGCTACGACCCGAGCAAGCCGCTCACCCGGGCCGACCTCGAACCGGAGCCGTTCGTGACGGTCCCGATGGGCGGGCGGCAGCCGGCCGCGACCGTGCAGCACCAGGGCACGGTGCCCACCCAGAAGCACGGCCACCACATCATCCTGGGCGTCTGGAACATCGCCGACACCGGTAACGCGTTCTACGCCTGCTCCGACGTCAACCTCTCGTAACCGGCGCCGGAGCCCCCCACGGGCCTCCCCGTCCTTCCCCCGGGGAGGCCCCGACCCCACGGCCCGGCCCCATACGGCCGCCGATCCGTCCGCTCCGCTCCCCTAGGCAGCACCGTCCGGCCGGAATATTCTGCTGGTTGGTCTGGACCGCAGTGCACTCAGCTCGCAGGAAACCCCCTCATTCCGGGAGCGAAGCATGCGCAAAAGGATCAGCGCGGCCGTCGTCGGACTGGGCATCATCGGCGCGACGGTCCTGTCGACCGGCGGCGCCGGCAGCCACGGCTACACCGACGCCCCCATCAGCAGACAGAAACTGTGCGCCAACGGCACGGTGAAGAACTGCGGCGCCATCCAGTGGGAGCCGCAGAGCGTCGAGGGCCCCAAGGGCTTCCCGAACGGCGGACCCGCCGACGGCCGGATCTGCGCCGGCGGCAACAGCCGGTTCAAGGAACTGGACGACCCGCGCGGCGGCCAGTGGCCCGCCACCAAGGTGAGCGCGGGCTCGTACACCTTCCGCTGGCGCTTCACCGCCCCGCACCGCACCACGGACTTCCGCTACTACATCACCAAGAACGGCTGGAACCCCGGCCGCCCCGTGACCCGGGCGGACCTGGAGCCCACTCCGTTCCTGACCGTCCCCTACAACGGTCAGCAGCCGCCGACCACCTACACCCACCAGGGCACGCTGCCCGGCGGGAAGACCGGCAGGCACCTGATCGTCGGCGTCTGGACGATCGCCGACACCGCCAACGCCTTCTACGCCTGCTCGGACGTGGAGTACTGAGCGAGACGGCGGGCGGATGACCGGCCCCGGAAACATGAATGGGCCTCTCGGAGCTGTGCTCCGAGAGGCCCATTCTCAGGTGCGCCGCCAGGGACTCGAACCCCGGACCCGCTGATTAAGAGTCAGCTGCTCTAACCAACTGAGCTAGCGGCGCTCGCTGACGAAGTAAATACTACCTGGTCCCGAGGGGTGCTGATGACCACCTCCCGGGCCGGGCCCCCGCGCGGGCCTGCCGGAGCCCCGCTCCGCGCCCGCGGCGCCCGGGCTCAGAGCGACAGGGACAGCAGTACCGGAGCGGCCCGCCGGTTCAGCGCGTCGGCGGCCTGCCGCAGTCGGTGGGCGTGCTCCAGCGGCATGGACAGGGCCAGACAGCCGACCGTGGCGCCCGCCGTGATCGGCGCCGCCGCGCACACCGTGCCGACGGCGTACTCCTGGAGGTCCAGCATCGGGACCGTGGGCGGCTGGCTGTCCAGCTTGTGGAAGAGCACCTTCTCGTTGGTGATCGTCCGGGAGGTGAGCCGGGCGGTCTTGTGGCGGGAGAGGTGGTCCATCCGGCCGTCGTGGTCCAGCTGCGCCAGTAGGCACTTCCCGACCGCGCTGGCATGTGCCGTACGGCGGAATTCCGCCCACTCGTTGACCTTGGGGGCGCGGGGGCCGTCGGCGTAGTGGAGGATCTTGACCTCGCCGTCGATGTAGCGGCTGATGTAGACCGCCGCGCCGACCGAGTCGCGCAGCTCGACGAGCGTGCGCTGGAGCTTGTCCCGCAGCGCCGACTCGCGGTCGCCGACCGAGCCGAGCAGTATGAGGGACTCGCCGACGACGTACGCGCCGTCGGCGACCTGCGCGACATAGCCCTCGCGGCGCAGCATCGCCAGCATGTGGGCGAGGTGCCCGGTCGGCAGGCCGGTCTCGCGGGCGATCTGCACGTCCGTCACGCCGTCGGCGTGCCGGGCGATGGTTTCGAGCACGCGGAGGGCGTACTGCACCGAGTGGAACGGCGCGGTCGGCTCGGGCTTCAGCGCCACGGTGTCCCCCTAGCAGGTTGTGACCGTTTGCGTCGCTGCCGTCGCTGGCGGTCACGACCATCGAACATTACCGGCCGATCGCGGGCAGCGGGGCTCGTACCACGATAGCGGCCAAAGCCGTCCGCAGGAGGGGGTCTTGACCGAAAAGGGGACCCTGCCGCTCGCCTGTACAGGAGAGCGTTCCTCTGGCATATGTCCGGGTCACACCGGGGCTTCGGGCGGCCGGTCGCGCCGCCGGGCGGGTGCCCGGCGGACGGCCGCGGCCGGGTCCGGGCGCCGCGCCGCGGCGGACCGCTCCCTCAGAGGACCGCGCTCAGGAACTCGCGCGTACGGTCGTTCTCCGGCTCACTGAAGATCTTCTCCGGCGTCCCGAACTCGATCACCCGTCCCTGGTCGAACATCATCACGCAGTCGGAGATGTCCCGCGCGAAGTTCATCTCGTGCGTGACGATGAGCATCGTGATGTCGGTGGTGTGCGCGATGTCGCGCAGGACGTCCAGGACGCCGGCCACCAGCTCCGGGTCGAGCGCGCTGGTCACCTCGTCCAGCAGCAGCACCTGCGGCCGCATCGCCAGGGCGCGCGCGATGGCCACCCGCTGCTGCTGGCCGCCGGAGAGCTGGGACGGGTACTTGTCGATGTGCTGCGTCAGCCCGACCAGGTCCAGCAGCCCGCGGGCCCGCTCCTCGGCGGCCGCCTTGTCCAGGCCCAGGACGTGCACCGGCGCCTCGGTGATGTTGCGCAGCACCTTCATGTTGGGGAAGAGGTTGAACTGCTGGAAGACCATGCCGATGTTCTTGCGGACCTCCCGGCAGTGCTTCTCGCCCGCCGGCACGAGCTCGCCGTTCTTCTCCTCGTGGGTCAGATAGGCGTCCCCGACCTTGATCGTGCCCTCATCCGGCTTCAGCAGCGTCATCAGCAGGCGCAGGATCGTCGTCTTGCCGGACCCGGAAGGACCGATCAGCGTGACGTGCTTGCCGGAGTAGACCGTCATGTCCAGCGAGTCCAGGACGGTGTGCGCGCCGAAGCGCTTGCTGACCCGGTCGAAACGGACCAGCTCGGGGCCGTCCTCCGCGGTGCCGACGGTGGCCTTCTTGGGAGTGCTGTCATCGGACAAGGCGACGCTCCAGGGCTCGCAGGAGAAGAGAGGTGGGGTACGAGATCACGACGAACAGGACGCCGACGACCGTGATCGGCTCCATGTAGTCGAAGGTGGTCGCGCCGATGCTGTTCGCCCGGAAGAGCATTTCCGCGACGGTGATCGCGGCCAGCATCGGGGTGTCCTTGAACATCGCGATGACGTAGTTGCCGAGCGCCGGGACCACCCGGCGGAAGGCCTGCGGCAGGATCACCGAGGTCCAGGTGCGCCGCCGCGGCAGGCTGAGCGCGGTCGCCGCCTCCCACTGGCCCTCCGGTACGCCGTCGATGCCCGCCCGGTAGACCTCGGCGGTGTACGTCGAGTAGTGCAGCCCGAGGCCGATGACGCCGGTGGCCAGCGCCGGAAAGGCCAGGCCCCAGCCCGGCAGCACGAAGAAGAGGAAGAACAGCTGCACCAGCAGCGGCGTGTTGCGGACGAACTCCACGACGACGCTGACCGGCCAGGTCACCCAGCGGCTGGGGGAGCGCAGCAGCAGGGCCCACACCAGGCCGAGCGCGAACGCCACCAGCGAGCCGTACAGCGTCGCCTGCACGGTGATCCACAGCCCCTGGAGCAGGTCGGGCAGGATGTCGCCGACGTACTCCCACGACCAGTTGTTCATGGCTTACCTCCGGGGGCGGTGATCACCTGGGGGCCCTGCCCGCCGATCGGCAGCCGGCGCGAGAACCAGCCGGACCTCTCCGGCGCGCGGCCGATCGACGCCTTGGCCCGGCGCTCCAGGAGGCGCATGATCCGGGTCACCACGAACGCGATCACGAAGTAGAGGACCAGGATGATCCCGTAGACCTGGGCGCTCTGGCCCGTGGAGAGCCGGGCCAGCTTGGCCTGGAAGGTCAGCTCCCCGATCGACAGCAGCGAGGCCAGGGCCGTGCCCTTGAGCAGCTCGATCAGCAGGTTGTTGAACGGCGGCAGCATCTCCGGCACGGCCTGCGGCAGGATCACCTTCCGCAGCCGCTGCCAGGGGGTGAAGCTCAGCGCGATGGCCGCCTCACGCTGGGCGGGTGCCACCGCCTGGACGGCGCCGCGCACCACCTCGGAGCCGTACGCCCCGTACGACAGCCCGAGGGCCAGGGTGCCCGCCCACATGCCGGCGAGCTGCCAGCCCAGCAGCGGGAGCGCGAAGAACAGCCAGAACATCAGGACCAGCGCCGAGGTGCCGCGGAAGAACTCCACGTAGACCCCGGACAGGAAGCGCACGATCCACAGCCGGGACGTGCGGGCCAGGCCGATGCCGAAGGCGACGACGGCGGCCAGCGCGGCGCTGTAGACCATCAGCTGGACGGTGATCCACACGCCCTTGAAGAACAGTTCCCACAACGCTCCGGTCACCGGGCACAGAGCTCCTTCGCCGTGAGGTCGGTCATGAACTCCTCGGTGAACCCGAAGGGCCGGGCGATGCGCAGGAGTTCGCCGCTCTTCTTCATCTTGTGCAGCTCACGGTTGAAGGCGTCGCGCAGCTCGGTCTCGCCGATCCGGAAGCCGTAACCGCCGCCGTCCCGCTGCGGCTTGCCGTCCACCACCGGCGTGAAGGGGCGGGTCATCTCCACCTTGGGGTGCTTGCCGGTCTTCAGCGCCTCCATCATGGTCAGCGCGGTGCCGGCGAAGCAGTCGATGCGGTCCGCCTCCAGCGCCTCCATGCCGGCGATCTGGTCGCCGTACGTCTGGATCTTCCCCTTGGCGACGCCGTTGCCGACCGCGTAGTCGATCTCCGCGTACCCGATGCCGGTGCCCATCCGGAGGCCGCCCCTGGCCACGTCCTCGTAGGAGGCGATCTTCTTCGGATTGCCCTTCGGCACGAGGAAGCCGTCCTTCGACTCGTAGTCCGGGTCGGAGAACAGGACGGCCTGGCAGCGCGCCTTGTTGATGAACATGCCGGCCACGATCACGTCGTACTGGAAGGAGTGCAGGCCTGGCACGAGCGCCTGGAACTCGACCGGCACCGGTTCGAAGCGCTGCACCCCCAGCCGCTGGAAGATCGTCTTGGCGACGGCGGGTGCCTCGCCGGTCAGCTCGCCCTGGTCGTTGATCGACGCGTACGGCGGCTCGCTGGCGATGCCCATCCGTACGACTTTCCTGCTGCGAAGATCATTGAGTAGGTGTCCCCCGTCCGTAGCCCCGGTGATGTCCACGCGCGAGCAACCGGTGGCGGCCGCTCCGAATGCTCCCGTCAAACCCAGCGCCGCCGCTCCTGCAAGCAGCGAGCGGCGGCGGAACCCTGATGCGTTTCTTCCTGAGCTGTTCCCCTGTGGTGGAGCCATGGGCGCGCCATTACCCGAACGCGTTGAAAATATGCCCATCGTTTCCGGCCCTTGACGGAAGCGGTGCGGGACCGTGCCGCATGCCGGTCATGCGTGCCTGCGACACGCGTTCGGAGGTGGTAACTCCCCTTCCGCTATGGCTTGTTCACGCCCACGGCCCGGGTTCCTCCGGTGCCGCGCGGCGCGCCGCCGCCCTGGTGTGCATCGCGCCGTCCGCTGGTCCACCATGGGTCCGCAAAGCACCGTAAGGAGGCAAAATGGTCGACCGTTTCATCGAAGTCTCCCTCGACAAGCGGGGCGTGAGCTGCACGGCCAAGCTGCTCGACGACCGCGCGCCGGTCACCTGCGAAGCCGTCTGGAACGCGCTGCCGCTCGGCGGCGACGTCTACCACGCCAAGTACGCCCGCAACGAGATCTACGCCCTCGTCCCGCCGTTCGCCCCGGAGGAACCCCCTCTGGAGAACCCGACCATCACGCCCATCCCCGGCGACCTGTGCTACTTCACCTTCAGCGACACGCAGTTGGGCACCGCCTCGTACGGCTACGAGCGGGAGGCCAAGCACCAGGGCCGGGCCACCGTCGTCGACCTCGCGCTCTTCTACGAACGCAACAACCTGCTGATCAACGGTGACGCGGGCTGGGTGCCGGGCATCGTGTGGGGCTCGGTGGTGGACGGCCTGGACCGGATGGCCGACGCCTGCCAGGACCTGTGGCGCGCCGGTGCCCTGGGGGAGACCCTCAACTTCCGCCGGGCGTAGGAGGAGCGGGCAGCTCCGCGGCCCCCGAGGCGTAGAGGGCGTGCGCGGCGCGCAGGACCAGCGCGTCGGCGTGCCGCGCACCCACCAGCTGCACCCCGATCGGCAGCCCGTCCCCGTCCACGCCACACGGCACGGTCGCGGCGGGCTGCTGCGTCATGTTGAACGGGTACGTGAACGGCGTCCAGCCCGTCCAGCGGGTGTGCCCCGACCCGGCCGGCACCTCGGCCCCGGCCTCGAAGGCGGTGATCGGCTCGGTCGGCGTCACCAGCAGGTCGTACGTGCTGTGGAAGCGGCCCATCGCCAGGCCCAGCGCCATCCGCACGTCCACCGCCGCCAGATAGTCCAGCGCGCTGCGCCGCGCGCCCTCCGCGCAGATCTCCTTCAGCCCCGGGTCGAGCAGCTCGCGCTGCGCGTGGCTCAGGTGCTGCACCACCCGGGCCGCGCCGCTGAACCACAGCGTGTGGAACTCCTCCACCGGGTCCGCGATGCCCGGGTCCGCCTCCTCGACCTCGGCGCCCAGCGCGGCCAGCCGGTCCACGGCGCGCCGTACCGCCGCGGCGACCTCCGGCCGTACCGGCACGTCCCAGCCCAGCGACGGGCTGTAGGCCACCCGCAGCCCGGCCACCGGCCGCGTCAGCTCCTCCCGGAAGGAGCCGGCGGGCGGCGCGAGCTGCGACCAGTCCCGCCAGTCCGAGCCGGTGATCACATCCATCAGCAGCGCCGCGTCGGCCGCGTCCCGGGTCATCGGCCCGACGTGCGCCAGCGTCCCGAACGGGCTCGCCGGGAACAGCGGCACCCGCCCGTACGTCGGCTTCAGCGCGAAGATCCCGCAGAAGGAGCCGGGGATGCGGACCGACCCGCCGCCGTCCGTGCCCAGGCTCAGCGGCCCGGCACCGAGCGCCACGGCCGCCGCGCTGCCGCCGCTGGACCCGCCCGCGGTCCGGGACGGGTCGTACGGATTGCCCGTCACCCCGTGCCGCGGGCTGTCCGTGACGCCCTTCCACCCGAACTCGGGCGTGGTCGTCTTGCCCACGAAGACCGCGCCGTGCTCACGCAGCCGCGCCACCGACGGCGCGTCCGCGTCCCAGACCGCCCCCTCCTCGCGCACCGTGCGCGACCCGCGCAGCGTCGGCGCGCCGCGGGTCAGCAGCAGGTCCTTGACCGTGACCGGCACGCCGTCCACCAGCCCGGCGGGCCGCCCGGACCGCCAGCGCTCGGCGGACTCCTTCGCCGCGGTCAGCGCCTCCTCCGCGTCGATGCGGGTGAAGGCGTTCACCCGCCGCTGCGCCCAACCGGCCCGCTCGATCACCGCCCGCACCGCCTCGACCGGCGAGAACTCGCCCGCCGCGTACCCCGCGACCAGCCGCTCCGCCGTGCAGTCCGCCAGCTCCGTCACCTCGGCCATCCCGACCTCCCTTCGTGAACACCCGGCCTCCCACGGTCCCGGAAGATCAGGAGCCCGGTACGTACCCCAGCCGTTTGTCCACCACATTGGTGAGCGGCTCGCCCGCCGCCCACCGGTCGAAGTTGTCCGCGAACTGCTCGGCCAGCGCGTCCCGCCAGCCCAGCGTGTCGCCGCTCATGTGCGGCGAGACGATCAGGTGCGGCACGTCCCACAGGGGGCTGTCCGCGGTCAGCGGCTCGTGCTCGAAGACGTCCAGCGCCGCCGCCGCGATCCGCCACTCGCGCAGCGCGGCCACCAGGTCGGCCTCGACGACGAGCGGTCCGCGGCCCACGTTGATGAACCGGGCCCGCTGCCGCATGCGGCCGAAGGCGGCCCGGTCGAACATGCCGCGGGTCTCCGCCGTCAGCGGCGCCGCGCACACCACCCAGTCGGCCGTGCCCAGCAGCCCGTTCAGGGCAGCGCTCGGGTGCACCCGGCCGAAGTCAGGATCGTCTGTGCGCTCCCGCCGCCCGACCAGCTCGACCCTGACACCCAGTGCCAGCAGCATGCGTCCGATGGCCCGGCCGATCGGCCCGGCGCCCACCACGACGGCGCGGCTGCCCGCCACCCGCAGTGTCTCCCGGTGCCGCCAGCGCCGCTGCCGCTGGAGCTCCCAACTTCCGTAGAAGTCCTTGGCCATGGCGATCACCAGGCCGGCGACGTACTCGGCGATCGGCTGCTCGAAGACGCCGCGCGCGTTGGTCACCAGGGTCTCGTCCGCGATCAGCTCCGGGCACATCAGCCGGTCCACGCCCGCGCTCGCGGTGTGCACCCAAACGGGTCGCGGGCCGCCGCCCGGCCAGGCCTTCCGGATCGCGTCGGAGGTGAAGTCCCAGGCCAACACCACGTCGGCGGTGGGAAGTTGGTCGGCCAGGGTGGTGTCGTCGGCGTACACCAGCCGGGCGCGGCCGGTGAGCCGGTCCAGCTTCGGAGGCGGGTCGGAGCCAAGGACAAGGACGGTGCTTTCGGACATAGGCCAGAAACCGTTCTGAAACGTAAGCCCCTTTAACTGACAAGAGGCGCCGACAGATGCCTGAGATGCGAGGATTGACCACGCTAAGAAGTCGTAACTACCGTGTCAACAACGGCTCTGTCCCGACGTCCCCGGCTTGTGCCGGTCGCATCAAACCCCTGGCCAATGGCCTTGCCCTTACCAGCCCTTCGCTCTTCTGGGGGCATCATGGACGTCTCATTTCTGGGGGGACCGAAGCCTCAGCTCGGTGTGGGTGTCGTCGCTCCGTTCGACTTCGCCCTGGACCGCGAGCTGTGGCGCTGGGTCCCCGACGATGTGTCCCTCCACCTCACCCGAACCCCTTTCGTACCGGTCGAGGTGAGCCTCGACCTGGCCCGCCTCGTCAGTGAACACGAGACGCTGCACGCCGCCGTCCAGGCGCTGTGCGCCGTATCGCCGCAGGTCGTCTCGTACGCCTGCACCTCGGGCAGCTTCGTCGGCGGCGTGGCGGGCGAGCGCGCCATGTGTGCCGCCATGACCCAGGCGGGGGAACGGCGCCCCGCGCTCACCACCTCCGGCGCGCTCCTCCAGGCGCTGTGCGAGATCGGCGCACGGCGGATCGCGGTCGTCACCCCGTACACCAAATCGGTGACCGACTCCCTGGAGGACTATCTGCGGGAGGCCGGCGTCACCGTCACCGGCCGCGCCTACCTCGGACTGACCCGGCACATCTGGAAGGTGCCGTACCGGGACGTCGTCGACATGGCCCGCCAGGCCGTCGTCGGCGCCGCCGACGCCCTGTTCATCAGCTGCACGAACCTGCCGACGTACGACGTCATCCCGCAGCTGGAGGCCGAGCTGCGGATGCCGGTCCTGTCGGCCAACCAGGTCACGATGTGGGCCTCGCTGCGGGCCATCGGGGCCGACGCGATCGGCCCGTACCAGGCGCTGGTGGACCCGGTCGCCAGACGCGGACCGGCCGCCATGACCGCCTCCTGGGCCCCGGAGGAAGGGGCCGGGATACCGAGGCGCGGCGGCCCTCCCGAGGCCGCGTTCGCCGGGTCGGCGGTCCCTTCGCCGGAGGACGGGCCGGCCGACGGACGGGACGTACCGCCCTTTCATCCCCCGGAGGACCCCGGCCCGGCGACGCCGGTCTGAGACCCGCGGGCGGCTTCCCGGCGGATGCCGCCCCCTGCGTGCCCCTTCGCGCACCCGGCGCACGTGAGCCCGTGACGGCGCGCGCGCCGCAGCACCCACCCCCACCCGCACCCCCTCAGTCAGGAGACCCGTATGGCATCCACGGTCGGCTTCCTCTACCCCGGCCACTCCGCCGAGGACGACTACCCCCGGCTGGAGACCCTCCTCGGCAACGGCCTGAGCCTGCCGCTCGTCCACACCGACATCGGCGAGGACGCCCACCGTGTCGACGCCCTGCTGGAGATGGGCTCCGCCGCCCGCCTCGCCGCCGGCGTCGGCGAACTGAAGAGGCGCGGCGCCGAGGCCGTCGTCTGGGCCTGCACCAGCGCCAGCTTCGTCTTCGGCTGGGAGGGCGCCCACGAGCAGGTGCGCGAGCTGTCGGCCACCGCCGGCCTGCCCGCCTCCAGTACGTCCTTCGCCTTCGCGCACGCCGTCCGGGCCCTGGGCGCGGAACGGGTGGCCATCGCCGCCACCTACCCCGACGACGTGGCCGAGCGCTTCCGGGCCTTCCTGAAGTCCGCGGGTACGGACGTCGTCTCGACGCGCGGCAGCGGGATCATCACCGCCGCCGAGGTCGGCACCTGGGGTCTTGAGGAGGTCCTGCTGCTCGCCCGCACCGGGGACCACCCCGACGCCGAGGCGGTGCTGCTCCCCGACACCGCCCTGCACACCGCCGCCCACCTCCCCGACGTCGAGGCGGCGCTGGGCAAGCCGGTGCTCACCGCCAACCAGGTCACCGCCTGGGAAGGCCTGCGGCTGCTGGACCGTACGGTCGTGTGCCCGGCGCTGGGCACGCTGTTCGCCGGGGCGCCGGTGCCGTCCGCCGTGGGGTGACGGCGGGCGGCCGAGGGCCTTCCTCGCGCGCCCGGGAATAACCGGAGAATCTCTCCGGTTGTTCTCGCGGCAGACCAGCGACGCGAGGAGGGCCCGCACCGTGAGCGGCGACCACGACGAGATCCGGGGCACCGACGAGAACCGGGGCACCGAGGGGACACCGGGAGACGGGATCCGGGGCATCGCCCGGGGCACCGCGCCGGTGCCGCTGTCCGTGCTCGACCTGGTGACCGTGGGCGCCGGGCACACCGCCTCCGAGGCCGTACGCACCGCCGTCGGCATCGCCCGCACGGCGGAGCGCCGCGGCTTCCACCGCTACTGGGTCGCCGAGCACCACTCGATGCCCGGCGTGGCCTCCTCGTCCCCCGCGGTGCTGCTGGCCCACCTGGCCGCGCACACCGACCGCATCCGGCTGGGCTCCGGCGGCGTCATGCTGCCCAACCACGCCCCGCTGGTGATCGCCGAGCAGTTCGGCACGCTGGAGGCGATGGCCCCCGGCCGGGTGGACCTGGGCCTCGGCCGGGCGCCCGGCACCGACGGCGCCACCGCCGCGGCACTGCGCCGTACGGACCGCCTCCGCGAAGGCGCCGACGAATTTCCCCAGCAGCTCGCCGAACTGACCCGCTTCCTGGACGACGACTTCCCGGACGGGCACCCGTACAGCCGCATCCACGCGGTCCCCGGCCCGGTCCAGGCCACCTCCCCGGGCGGGGTGCAGTCGGCGCACCGGCCGCCGCTGTGGCTGCTCGGCTCCTCCGGCTTCAGCGCCCAGCTGGCCGGCCGCCTGGGCCTGCCCTTCGCCTTCGCCCACCACTTCTCCGCGGCGAACACCATCCCCGCGCTGGACCTGTACCGCGAGTCCTTCCGGCCCTCGGCGGTCCTGGACGCGCCGTACGCCCTGATCGGCGTCGGCGCGCTCGCCGCCGAGGACGAGAAGGAGGCGTACCGCCAGGTCCTCACCGGCGCGCTGTCCATGATCCGGCTGCGCACCGGGCGCCCGGGGCTGATCCCCGGCCCGGAGGAGGCCGCGGCGTACCCCTTCAGCGAGATGGAGCGCGACTTCGTCGACAACTGGCTGTCCAACGTCGTCCACGGCACCCCCGACGCGGTACGCACCGGCCTGGACGCCCTGGCCGAGCGCACCGGCGCCGACGAGCTGATGATCACGGCCAACGCGCACGGCGGCGACGCCCGGCTGCGCTCGTACGAGCTGATCGCGGACGCCTACGGGCTGCCGGAGGCGTAAGAGGGGCTGCCCTACGGGCGGGCGTGCCGGAGCGGGGCGGATGCGTCGGAGCGGGGGCGGATGCGATGGAGCGGGCGGGGGAGCGCGCCGGTCCGCCCGCCCCCGCGAACACCGTTACGCGCCGGGCCGCGCCGCCCCCAGCAGATCGCACACCCGGTCCGGGGGCACCGGGCGGGAGTACAGCCACCCCTGCCCGGTGTCGCAGCCGATACGGCGCAACCGTTCCGCCTGCTCGGCGCTCTCCACGCACTCCGCGGTGACCGTCAGGCCCAGCCGGTGCGCCAGCGACACCAGGGCCTCGACGATCGTCTCGTCCGCCGGGTTCGGGTGCTCCTGCGAGCGGAAGCCGCGGACGAAGGAGCCGTCCAGCTTCAGGACGGAGACCGGCAGCCGGCTGAGGTAGGCGAGGTTCGAGTACCCGGTCCCGAAGTCGTCGATGGCGATCCGCACGCCCATCTCGCTGAGCGCCTGGAGCGCCTGGAGCGGGCGCCCGGCCGAGCCCATCACGGCCGACTCGGTCAGCTCCAGCTGGAGCAGGGCCGGCGGCAGCCCGGTCTCGGCGAGGATCCCCGCCACGTCCGCGACCAGGTCGGAGTCCCACATCTGCCGTACGGCGACGTTCACGCTGACGAACAGCGGTTCGGCGCCGGGGCGGGCCAGCTGCCAAGCGCGGGCCTGGCGGCAGGCGCGGGCCAGCACCCAGCGGCCCAGCTCGACGATCGAGCCGTTCTCCTCCGCCAATCCGATGAACCGATTCGGCGACAGTGTGCCGAACTGCGGGTGCCGCCAGCGCACCAGCGCCTCGACGCCCTTCGCGCGCCCGTCGCCGAGCCCGACCAATGGCTGGTACTCCAGCGTGAACTCGCCGCGGTCCACCGCCGGGCGCAGCGTGCTGGACAGGGCCTGGCGCGTCATCCGGTGGGCGTTGCGCTCGGGGTCGAAGAGCGTCCAGCGGGCCTTGCCGTCCTCCTTCGCCCAGTAGAGCGTGGTGTCCGCGGCCTGCATCAGGCCGGTGGCGGTGGTGCCGGTCGCCGCGCGCTCCACGACGCCGATGCTCGCGGAGACCGACAGCCGCTGCCCGGCCAGGTCGAACGGCCGCTGCAGCGCGTCCAGCACCCGCTGGGCCAGCTCGGCGAGCTGCTCGGTGCCGGCCGAGTCCTCCACCAGGAGCGCGAACTCGTCACCGCCGAGCCGCGCCACCAGGTGCCCGCCGTGCCCGCCGCGCACCGCGCCGCGCCCGTCCGGGTTCTCGGCGCAGTGCGTCAGGCGCTGGGCCACCGCGCTCAGCAGCCGGTCGCCGACCCGGTGGCCGAGGGTGTCGTTGACGGCCTTGAAGCCGTCCAGGTCGAGGTAGCACAGGCCGACCCGGCCCGTACCGTGCTGTTCGAAGGCGGCCGACTCCAGCGCGCCCGCCAGCCGCTCGAAGAACAGCGCGCGGTTGGGCAACCGGGTCACCGGGTCGTGCATCTGGAGGTGGCGCAGCCGGGCCAGCAGGTCGTGCCGGTCGCTGATGTCCGCCACGGACAGCAGGACGCAGTCCTCGTCCGGCAGCGGTTCGACCGTCACCTCGGCCCACAGGAACTGCCCGTCGGGATGTTTCAGGCGCCGTGTGCAGCGCAGCCGGTCGCTGTGCCCGCGCAGCACCTCCCGGTAGGCGGCCCAGATCCGCGGGTCGGTGCCCAGTTCGGTCAGGTCTGCGGCGGTCGCCGCGACCAGGTCGTCCGGTGCCGCGCCGACCAGTTCGCCGAAGGCGGGGTTGGCCGCGAGGACCAGGCCGTCGCGGTTCAGTACGGCCAGCGGGACGTGGGCGGCCTGGAAGGCGGCGCGGTAGTCGCGCAGCGAGGCCGCGGAGCCGTCGCCGGCGTCCGGCTCGCCGCGTCCGCGCGCGGCCCGCTCGCCGTGCGGACCGGGCCGCCCGCCGGGCCTGGCGGGGCCGTCGGCCGTGTCGGCGCCGACGGTATGTGCGGGGCCGGACGCGTCGTCCTGGCCCGCGGCCGGTTCATTGGTCGGTTCATTACGCTCCGTCACCGCGGAGAGCGTCGTTCCGGGCGCGCGGCCCGTGCCGCCGGGGTATCCGCTCACTGCTCGCTCCCGCATGGCGCTTGTCTCGTGATGGAGGGGGGAATCCGCGCTGGAAAGTGTGGCGATCATAGAGGCTGGCGCAAGGGCCTATCCAGCGACGTAACCGTGATCATCGGCACCCATGGCGGAACTTTGGCCATTTCCTTCCGGCTGTGTTCATGCGTATCCGGTCAACGATCGATAGTGACTTTCCGTTACGGGGCGGGGAGTTGAGCCGGTCACTCGTCTGGGGCCCCGGAACAGGACGGATAACGGCGAATCGCCACAAAGTGGTGAAGGTGCCCCGAATCCGTACTGGGAGGTCGATGTGCCGCGCGCCCAGCAACCTCCGGAGGTCGACCGCCACGTACTGCGCCGGGTGGCCGCGGTGGCCACCTCTCTCAGCGCGGTCATAGCCACCTCCGTCATCACGGGCCCCGCCACCGCGTCCGAGGGGGCCTTGCCCTGCGCGCTGGCCCGTACCGACGCCCACCACTCCGAGGGGCTGGACACCTGGAACCGGGCCTATCCCCGGCCCGTGCGCACCCTCGACGCCGTCATGGTCTTCCTGTCCTTCCCGGACTCCGAACCGGTCGCCGACCCCGGCGAGCTGGCCGCCGACTACTTCCCCTCCACCTCCCGCTTCTTCGAGCGCGCCTCGTACGGCCGCTTCGCGCTGCGCCCCGACATCCAGCGCCGCTGGGTGCGGATGCCGCAGATCTCCGGCTCGTACGGCATACGACGGGACTGGGACGCCGACCGCCGCGGCGCCTACCTGCGCGACGCCGTCGCCGCCGCCGACGGCACGGTGGACTTCAGCCGTTACGACGTGGTCTACCTCGTCGCCGACCCGGACGCGCCGGGCGTCGACTCCGACGCCACCAAGGTCGTCAACCTCGACCGGCCGCTGCACGCCGACGACGCGGACCTGAGCCGGTTCGTCACCGTCTTCGAGCAGAGCCCGCCGGACCGCAACGTGCTCGCCCACGAGACCGGCCACGTCTTCGACCTGCCGGACCTCTACCACCGGCCCCGGGACGGCAAGGGCGACTGGGACACGTACGTCGGCGACTGGGATCTCATGGGCAGCCAGTTCGGGCTGGCCCCCGACCCCTTCGGCTGGCACAAGTGGAAGCTCGGCTGGCTGCGCGGCCGCCAGGTGACGTGCGTCTCCCTGACCAGGGAGCGGCGCGACGCCGTCCACGCGCTGCGGCCCCTGTCGGCTCCCATGGAGCCGGGCGACGAGCGGCGGTCGCGGCTGCTGGTGGTGCGCACCGGGCCGCGCAGCGCGCTGGCCGTCGAGGCGCGCGGCGCGGTGGGCAACGACCGCGACGTGTGCGCCGAGGGCGTGCTGGTCTACCGCGTACGCAGCGAGGCCGCGTCCGGGAGCGGTCCGGTGGAGGTCCTGGACGGCCACCCCGGTACCGAGGCGTGTTGGGGGACTTCCGTCTACCCGCAGCTCGCTGATGCGCCGCTCGGCGAGGGGGAGAGCCTGGAGGTCGCGGAGGACGGGGTGCGGGTACAGGTGTACGGGCGGTCGTCCGCGGGGGACTGGACGGTCAAGGTCGGGCGGAGCTGAGGCCGTGGCCCGCGAGCGCAGGCCCGCGAGCGCGGGCCCGCGAGCGCACGAAGAAGGCCCCCACCGAGGTGGGGGCCTTCTTCTGTCGGTGCGCCGCCAGGGACTCGAACCCCGGACCCGCTGATTAAGAGTCAGCTGCTCTAACCAACTGAGCTAGCGGCGCCTGCTGACGTGGAAAACATTAGCATCCTGATCGGGTCGCGCAAAAATCGATTCAGCGGGGCCGGTGCCGTACGGGCGTGAGCGGGGTGCGGCGGGCCCTCCGGGGCGGTGCCGAGGGGCGCCACGGTGGTGGTGGCGCTGGTCACAGGGCCGGCGCGGAGCTGCCGGGCGTGTCGGCCGCGGGTTCGGTTCCGCCGGTGTGGACGCGGCGGGCAGCGCGTATGCAGGCCCAGAGCAGCGTGCCGGGGCCGGGGAGCCACGGATGGCGTACGTCGGGGGCGACCAGCCAGCGGGAGGTGGCGTCCGGGGGGAGGGGGTGTGGGGGATCGGCCTCCGGGGGGTCGGCCGCCAGATCATCGGTCTCCGGGTGATCGGCTCCCAGGTGACCGGTCTCCGGGGCGGCGGTGCCGGTGGGAGTGCCGGAGAGGGCGCCGGAGAGGGTGTCGGGGGAGTCGTACGGCGGGTCGGGCCGCTGGGGGCGGTACGGGAAGAGGGGCGGGACGGTCACCGCGTCGCCGGCGCCGTGGCAGAGCAGCGGCGGTACGGAGCCGGACCACTCCTCCCAGCCGAGCAGGGCGGGCAGCCGCCGGGCCGTACCGGGCTCGGCGAACAGCAGGATGCGGCCGCGGTGGGTGGCGACGGGCCCGGACCCGGGCCCCGCGGTCCATAACCGGTCCACCAGGTCGCGGCCGAAGAGCGCGGGCGCGTTGATCACGTCGAAGACGGTGCCGCACGGGAGCGTGCTCGGCGCGTCCGGGCAGGCCGCCCAGCGGGCGTGCACGCTCTCCGGGCACGGGTCGGCGGAGGCGAGCCAGTCGGCGCCGGCGAGGGTGACGTACGACGCGGCGTGGAACGTGGCGGAGGCGGGACGGCGGGGGTGCTCGAAGGGCCAGTCGCTCATGGGCCCAGGTCTACCGGTAGGCGGTGTTCCGTTTCTGCGGAATGGCTGAAATCGGGACAGGACGGGGCGGTGTGGGGTATGTTTCCGCGCCTGCATATGCCAGTGGCCCATGATCAATAGGGGCGATCATGGGCCGGGCAGGTCCGGGGGTGTGTTGATGGGGTATCGGCGTTCGGGGCGGTGTGGGCGTCCGGGTCGGTATGGGAGCCCGGGGCGGTATCGCGTCCGGGGCGGTACCGGCTTCCGGGCCCTTCCGGGTCACTACCGGTTTCCGACCGATCGGGTACAGGCTCCCGATCGGATACCAGCTCCCGGTCGGATACCAGCTCCCGGTCGAGTACCGGTGCTCGGAGTCGGCCGGGTGCCGGCTCTCGGTTCCGGCCGGGTGCCGGCTCCCCGGTTCCGGCCGGTTGCCGGTTCTCAGTCCGTCGGGTCGAGGCGGTTGCCGCCGCTGCTGCGCAGCAGGCCGCGGCCGAACTCGACCATCTTCGCGGCGTAGTCCTCGGTCCAGTCGGCGCGCTCCGCGATCACGGCGAGCGGCAGCCGGTCGAAGCGCTTGGGGTCGGCGAGCTGGGCCGCCGCCATCGCCTGGAACTCCGTGGCCCGGTCCGCCGCCGCGCGGAAGGCGAGCGTCAGCTCCGTGGCGCGGGCGAGCAGTTCCTTGGGGTCCTCGATGGACTCCAGGTCGAAGAAGTGCTCGGGGTCGGACGTGGCCTCCGGAGGCTCGAAGAGCAGCGGAGCCGGTTTCAGGCGCCGGGGCGCCGAGGCCGTCCCGCGCGGGTCGGGAGCCGGTTGCGGCTCGGACATGTACGTACCTCCTGGATCGTGTGCCGCGTTCCATTGTCCCGCGCCGCGCAAGTGCGCCCGGGGACGCGCCCGTCCGGCCGGGCACGGCGCATCACCCGACGCGCGCCTGACGATGCGCCTTGCACCGCCACCGTACGACCGTACGCCGCGCGCGAGGGCGAAAGTGCGCCGTGCTGGGCAGCGAGCGCTGCCGGGTCGGCTGGTTCCGGCGACGACGGCAGCCTTTCCGGACCGAGCCGCTCGGGTTCGTCGGAAACGGCGGCCGGCCTTCGCCCACGCTGCGTTCAGGCTCCGTGCCGGAGTCCGTCACGGATGCCAAAACACGTTGGTGGGCCGCCGTCGAGCTGCGACGATGCGGGTGTTCCCTATGGAGAGGGCCTTTGTACGTTTTCGTTTGTGCGCGGTGCGATGCCGAACTGACCGTTCCCTTGTCCCAGGTGTCCCTTCCGGCCCATGCCCGTCAGAAGTACGGGAACGGGATCCAGCTCCCGGTGCTCATGGAGCCGGGGACGTTCGCCGTGGACCCGGAACCCTGGGGAGGGCCGTGGCGCATGTGGGACGAGATCGAGCCGGGCGAGGCGGCGGCGCGCGGCATCTACGCGCCGGTCCACGGCCTGTCCGACGGCACGCCCGGGGCGATCGTCACCGCGCCCGGTGATATCCGCGGGACCCGCATCGTCCCCGAGAAGCGCAGCGGTGCCTGCTGTGGCCTCGACGGAGCCGACGGGCCCAACATGGCCTGCGAAGCATGCGACCTGTCCGTGGCGACCAGGGTCGACGACTGCTCGCTCTGGCAGGCGGTACTGCTCAGTCCGGACGCCGTGCGCCGCGTACTCGTCGACGGTGCCCAGGCCGCGCCGTTCTCCTGGATGGTGCTCGCAGAGCGGGGGGAGGGCACGCCTCCGTTCGAGCCGATTGCCACATGGGGAGGACGGCTCGGGCAGAGCCACTTCTGGTCGTGGAGTCCGCGTTGGGAGGCGGCGGCCGGCCAGGCGCTCGCCCACCTGCTGGTGGCCTCCGAAGGGCAGCCGGTGAAGGTCCCCGACGGTCTCACCGCGGACGTGTTCCAACGCGCCCTCGACACCCTGCTGCCCGCGGGCCCGCCGACGCGGCGCGCCGTCCTGGCCGGGCCGGGACAACCTCTCCCCGAGGCGGGCGTTGACATCCTCCTCGTACCGGTCCACCCCCAGACGGGCCGGACCTGGACCCCCGCCGGCCCGGCCACATCGGCGGCGTACCCGGTGCCCCTGCCGCTGGGGGTGTGGCTGTGGCTGGTCTCTCCCCAGCCCTACTCGCCGGTTCCCACGTCAGGCGGCCTGCCTCAAGACGTCCTCCGCGACGACCCGCTCCCGCCGCGCCCCCATTACCTGTTCCAGGCCGACCGGGGAACGTTCCAGCACACCTTGGTCCGGCTACCGGCCGTACGCAGCCCGTGGATGCGCACGATCCTCGACAACGTCACGCGGGACGGATCCCGCGTTCTCGCCTAGGCGGCGGCGCGTCGTCGGTCACGACGGGCATGCCGAGGGCTGCCGGCCGGGGCAACGTCCACCGGCCGGGCCAAGCGAGGGATACAACGCCCCGGTCACGGCCGCCACGCCACCCGATGCTCGTTCAGGTGCGCCAGCACCGCGTGGTTGGCCTCCCAGCCGTCCGGGAACTTGACCGTGACGCCCAGTTGGACCGGTTCCGCCGACGGGTGTTCGTCCAGCAGCTCCGCGACGCCCGCCCGGCAGACGACGATGCAGGCGTGCCGGTGCCGGGAGGCGAGGACGCACAGCCGGCCGGTCTCCAGGTGGAAGGCGGTCGCGTCGGGGCGGCCGGAGAGCGGGTGGAGGAAGACCGTGACGTCGAACTCCCGGCCCTGGAGGCGGTTGGCGGTGTCCACCGCCACGCCGTTGACGCCGAGTCCGGCCAGCGCGGTCCGCACCGCCGCCGCCTGGTCGCGGTGCGCCGTGCCGACCGCGATCCGGTCGGCGGTCAGCGGCGCGGGATCGGGGGAGCGCTCGCTGGTCGCCGCGCCGCCCCGGTCCAGCAGCCGCCGTACCACCTGCGCGATGGCGTGCACCGCCTCCGGGTCCGTGCGCGGGGTGTGCCGGGCGGGCAGTTCGAGCAGGCCCCAGCCGGACTCGGCGGCCTCGTCCAGGACCCGGTCCACGCCCGAGCCGTCCGAGGGCACCCCGAAGGCCAGCCGGCGGTCGCCGTGGTCCGTGCCGCTGCGGAACGGCGTGTACGGGTAGAACGCGTCGGAGACCAGCCGCGCGGCGGAGGCGGGCAGCCGCCACGACACCGGCAGCCGGTGCTGCGGCAGGCCGGGGTTGTGCGCCAGCAGGGTCGTCACGGCGCTGGCCGACGGGTCGTAGGCCAGCCCGGCCCACTGGTCCGCGCCCACTACGCTGAACGGGTCCAGCTGCCCCGGATCGCCCACGAACAGCGCTCGTTCGAACAGCCCGCCCACGGCGAGCAGCGCGTCCGAGCGCATCTGGTACGCCTCGTCCACGATGGCGTGCTGCCACGGCTCGTCCACCTTCGTGTACGCCCACTTGGCGGCCGTCGAGACGACGATGTCCAGCCCGGCCAAATCGGTGATCTTGGCGGACGTACGGACGGCGGGCAGCTCCGCGAGCGCCGGGTCGAACGCGCCCGGCTCACTGCTGTGCAGCCGTCCCACCGGCAGCTCCGGGTCCTTCTCGGCGATGCGCAGGACGAGGTCGTCCACCTGTGCGTTGGTCTGCGCGACGATCATCAACGGGCGTCCGGCCGCGGCCAGTTCGCGGGCCGCCCGCACCACCAGCGTGGACTTGCCCGCGCCGGGCGGCGAGTCCACGACGACGCCGCGGTGCGAGCCGTGCAGCGTGCTGTGCACGACCGCGTCGGTGGCCTCGGCCGCCGCCGCGCCGGGGTCGAAGGCCGCGGCGCCGTCCGGCCGCCGGGCGGCGGGCACCTCGGGGGAGGCGGGCGCTTTGGAGGCGGAAGGGGCCTTGGGGGCGGAAGGGGTCTCGGAGGCGGAAGGGGCCTCGGTCACAGGAAGTCCTCCGCGGTGACGGGATCGGGCAGGTCCACGGGCGGGGCGCCGGCGTCGGCGGCGGGCGGGCCGCCGTGCGTCCACGGGGTGTCCTCGGGGTCGGGCAGCTCCGGACCGCCCCGCGGCTGGTGTTCGAACAGGGTCCAGCACACCTGGTCACCGGGCTCGGGAACCGACCCGGGTTCCGGGGTCTTGCCACGCCCCATGCCACCGGTCAGCCGCACGACCAGCCCGATCGGCCCGTCCGGCCTGCCCGGCTCGCTCGGCTCGTCCGGCCTGCCCGGCTCGCTCGGACCGCCCGGCTTGCTCGGACCGCCCGACTCGCTCGGACCGCCCGGCGGCCCGTCCGCCGTGTACGCGACGAACTCCGCCGGCTGGCTCTTCCCGTCCGGCAGCGGGCGGTACAGCTTGTCGCCCTCGGCCAGCTGCGGCCGGTCGTCCGTCCACAGCGTCACCAGCGGGCGCGGCATCGGCCGCTTGCCCTGCGAATACGCCATCTCGACCCCGGTCACCTCGCCCACCAGCGCCTCACCGGCGAGCCGCCGCGCCGCCATGACCAGCGGGTCGTCCAGCGCCTCCTGGGCGTCCAGCTGTGCCTGGGCGGTCTCCCGGGAGGACAGCTTCTGCGCGGCCGTGATCGCGTCGTCCCGTTTAGGCTGCGGCGGCTCACCGGCCCGTACCCGGTCGCGGTGGGAGGTGTACGACCAGCGGTCGCGCTTCCAGCGGCCGGCCACCCGGGCACCCTCCGGCAGGGCCCGCAGCAGGTCGACGCCCCGCCACACGGCGTCCCAGGTGGGGCGCAGCTGGCTCTCCACCAGATCGCGGATCTCGTCCTCGGCACCGGGCACCCCGGCGTCGTAACGGGCCATCGCCGGGGCGAGGCGCTTGTTGTCGAAGGCCGGGTCCGTGGCGGGACCGGCCGGCGGGCACAGCAGCTGGCCGGCCGCGTCCCGCGCGGTCTCGGCGCGCTCCGCGGCCACCGCGCCGTGCTCGCCCTCCGGCGGGTCTATCCAGGCCAGCAGCGCGCCCAGGTGCTGATCTTCCAGGTTGCTCTGGCCGGTCGCCCAGTGGCGCGCGAGCAGCCCGGTCATCGGCAGCAGCAGGCTCGCGCCCGGCACCCGGGCCCGCTCGCCGAAGTGCGTGAACCAGCGGCCGAGCAGCGGCACATGGGGCGGTGCCGGATGCGGGGTGTCCGGCTCCTGCTCGGCGGTCCGCCGGAAGCGCATGGACCGGCCCAACAGGCGTACGTACTCCACGCCCGCCGCGCTCGGCACGATCACCTGCGGCGCGTCCGTGCACAGCTCGACCTCGACCGGGACCTTCTTGCCGGTCTCGGGGTCGGTCTCCTTGCGCTCTTCCAGCTCGACGGTGTCCGCGTAACCGTCCACGTACGGCAGGACGGTCTCGGCCAGCTCGGCGAGGAAGGCGAACCGCAGGTCGCGGTCGCGCGGCTGGGGCACGGCGAGCAGCAGCGGCTTCTCGCGGTCGGTGCCGACCAGCGCGCCCAGCGGAGCGCCCGCCTCGCCCGCGGTCGTCAACGGCACGAAGACCAGCGGCCGTTCGGACAGATGCCGGTGCCGGACCGTGGCCAGCGGCTGCGCCCGACCCGCCGCCGCGGCCTCCATCCTGGCGAGGACTTCGATCAACGACATGTGGCCTCCTCCGCGCGGGTACGTCGGGCCGCGGCCAGGGCCTCGGCCCGGAGGGCGGCCGCACGGCGCAGGGCCTCGGCGGCGGGGGCGTCGAGGATGTCGAGGGCACCGAGGGCACCGAGGGCATCGAATGCGTCCGGAGCGTCGGGGGCGTCGGGGGAGCCCGGGGAGCCTGCACTCGGGAGACCGGGCGTGCCCGCCCCGCCGTCCGTACGCGCCTGGCCGCCCGTATCCGCACCCGTACGCTCGTCATCCGTACGGTCGTCCGCACTTGCATGGCCATCCGCGCCGGGACGGCCCTCCGCACCCGTACGCCCATCCGCACCCGTATGGCCGTCCGCACCCGTACGCCCATCCGCACCCGCACGACCGCCCCCACCCGTACGACCGTCCGCACCCGCCCCGCACTCCGCACCCGCCGCCGCCAGCACCTCCGCGACCGTACGCAGCCCGCCCAGCTCGCCGCGCACCCCGCGGCCCAGCGACTCCACCGCGCCTGCCGCGCGCGCCCGCCCACGGCAGTGGAAGGCCAGCTCGCAGGCGGCCAGGCACTCCGGCGCGTACGCCGCGTCGACCGCGTCCACCGCCTCCGCCAGCTCTTCGGCGGAGCGCGTCACCGTCCTGCCGTCGTCCGCGAGCCGGAGGTCGAAGGTGGTGCCGGGCGGGAGCTGTCCGGCGATCTCCTCGACCCTGGTCAGGCGCCGCAACTGGCGCCTGGTCGTCGCCAGTTGTTTGCGGATGTCGACGGCCTCGGCGGTGGGGAGGTTCGCGAAGTCCTTCGGGCAGACCAGCAGCACCCGGTCGCGCACCGGCACCGTACGGCCGGTCGCGGCGGCCACCTGGGCGGCCACCCGCTCCAGGGCCAGGACGTACACCGCGGACTGCCGGGCCGCGGCGCCCACCTTTGCGGGGTCGGCGGCACCGTCGATCATCGGGAACGACTTGATCTCCACGACCGTCCAGCCGCCGTCCGGATGCACCACGACCGCGTCCGGCTCCAGGTAGGCGGGCGACCCGGCCACCTCCAGGGTGAGCATCGGGTGGTCCAGGAGTGTCCAGCCGCCGGCGGTGGTGGCCTCGCGCAGGGCCAGAGCCGTACGGGCGGCACGCCCCTCGGGACCGGCGGCGGACAGGTCGGGGACGGCGACCCCGCCGGGCTCGGGCGCCGCCGCGCCGGCATCCATGCGCTCGTGCAGCAGGCGCATCAGGTCCGCGCCGTCGTCCGCCTTCACCCGGGCTTCGAACGAATTGCCCCGGGCCAGGGCGAACTGCGACTGCCCGAAGGGTGCCGGCGAACCGAGGGCGCTCGCGAGCGCCGCCTTGTCGATCCCGGCGCCGTCCAGCAGGGAACGGCGGCGGCAGCCCGGGTTGGCGGCCAGCGCGGCGAGCGCCCGGGCGTCCAGCGGCCGCGGCCGCACGCCGGGGCCGCGCAGCTCACCGAGCCGCTGCCGCAGCCCTGTCGTCGGCTGCGGCAGCGGAGGCGGCTGCCGCGGCGGTCGGTCGGCCGCGGCGGGTCGGCTGTCGCGGAATACGTTCACCCGCGGAAGTCTCGCATCCGCCACTGACATCCGCGGGCGTGCCCGCCGCCCCGGCCGACACGGAACCGCCCTCGGCCCCCGTCCCGCGCACCCGTTCCGCGAGCCGCAGCGCCGGGCGCGTCAGCAGCAGGCCCAGCCCCATCACGGCCGTACCGGCGAGCGCGTCGAGCAGGTAGTGGTTGGCCGTGCCCATCACCACCAGGACGATGACCAGCGGATACGCCACCGCGAGGGCCCGCGTCGCCCGCGACCGGCCGTGCTTCCATAGGACCGCCCCGCACCACAGCGCCCACCCCACGTGGAGGCTGGGCATCGCCGCGAACTGGTTCGTCATGCCGCCGAGCCCGCGCGGCGCGCTCGCGTCGTCGCCCCACCAGCCGTACGAGGAGAACCGCGCCATGGTGTCCGCGAACCCGCTGCCCGTGTCCAGCAGGCGCGGCGGCGCGGTCGGCAGCAGCGTGAAACCGATCAGCCCGATGAGCGTGGCCAGCATGAGCCACGTCCGCAGCGTCCGGTAGTGCGCGGGACGCCGGTGCCACAGCCATATCAGGACGGCGGGCGTGACCAGGTAGTGCAGCGAGGCGTACGCGAAGTCGGCGGGTATGCCGAGGGCGGGCGTGGAGGTGAAGAGACGGTTCAGCGCGCGCTCCGGATCGATCCGGAGCAGCTCCTCCCACCGCAGGATCGTCTCTCCGTGCCCGGTGGCGGCGTGCACGTCACCCCGGGCCACGAGCCGGCCCGCGGAGTAGGCCGCGTACACGAGGGCGAGCAGTGGCAGTTCCGTCCACCACCGCGGCCGGCTGCCGGCCGCCGCGGGGCGGCGCGCTGCGGCGTCCATCCTGGTCGATCTCCAACGTGCGTGGCCCGTGGCGGATCGGTCACCGGGCCGGGTGCGAGGGGTGCGCGGTGCGGTGCGGCACCCGCCGGCGCGAAAACGCCGACCCTCCACCGTACGCTGTATAGCTCGCTGTCGCGGAACGGGAGGGGCCGGGACCGGCGCCGCGGGCCGGTGCGCGATGATGGAACGGACGGAGAGCGCCGGAAAGCGACAAAAGTCGATCAACGAGCGCGAAAAAGTCGAGCGACAGTCGAGCAAAACCGAGCTCCGATGGGGCTCCGAGCACGGAAGAGCCGAGCGATCGGCCAGAGGTAATCCCCATGGCACCGCGCATTCTGCTGGCCCGGCACGGGCAGACGGAATGGTCCCTGTCCGGCAAGCACACCGGCCGTACGGACATTCCGCTCCTGGAGGAGGGCCGCCGCGGCGCCAAGCTCCTGGGCGAGCGGCTGCACCGCGCCCCCTGGAACGGCCTGCCGGACGTCGAGGTCCGCACCAGCCCCCTGGTGCGCGCCAAGGAGACCTGCCAGCTGGCCGGCTTCGGCGACCGCGCACAGGACTGGGACGCGCTGATGGAGGTCGACTACGGCGCGTACGAGGGCCTGACGCCCGCCGAGATCAAGGCCGGCCGCCCGGACTGGTTCATCTGGCGCGACGGCGTCCCCGAGGGCGAGACGCTGGCCGAGGTCGCGGCGCGGGCCGACGAGATCGTGGCGTGGGCGCGCTCGGCCGACCGCGACGTGCTGGTCTTCGCGCACGGCCACATCCTGCGCTCCCTGGGCGCCCGCTGGCTCGGCCTGGACGTCTCCTTCGCCGCCCGCATCCGCCTGGAGCCGACGTCCCTGTCGGTGCTGGGCTGGGCCTACGGGGAACCGGCGATCGAGCGCTGGAACGACACCGGCCACCTGGGCTGACCCGGCCGAGCGGTCACCGGCCACCTGGCCGGCCCCGCCGAGCTGCCGGAGCGCGGCGTGCGGCCGGGCGCGACCGCCCCACCGCACGCCCCGCCCTCACGCCGTGTACGCCCCGGCCGCTCCGTCCCCCCGCTGTTCCGGCAGCGCACCGCCCGTCCGCCGCGCCCCCTGCCGGACCGTTTCCCGAGAGGCCGACGACCGGGTGGCCGCGTGCCGGTCCAGGAAGGCGGCCACCTTGTCGGCCGTGCTTCCCGAGGCGCCCCGGTACGGCCGCAGCGCCCGCGCCGTCGCGTCCAGCATCGTCCGGATGCGGGCCGACCGGACGTCCTCCAGGAGTGCCAGCGCCCGCGTCCCGGCCGTCGCGGCCTCCTCGGGCGCCCGGCTGAGCGCCAGGTCGCCCGCCAGCTCCGCGGTGAACAGGGCGATGTTGCGCGTGAAGTGCGCGTGCTGGAGCGCCACCGCCCGGCGCGCGAGCGTCGCCGCGCGCTCCTGTTCGCCCAGCGCCGACCAGCACTGCGCCTCCAGGCCCGCCAGCTCCGCCTCACCGTAGAAGGACATCCACTCGGGATCGTCGTCGGACGGGCCCTCGGCGAACAGCCGCTGTGCCCGCAGCAGCGCCCGCTCACAGCTCCGGCGGTCGCCCAGCCCCGCCCAGCCGCCCGCCTCGCGCAGCGCCAGGAGCGACAGCAGACGCGGCGATCCCAGGCCTCGGGCGGCCAGTTGTCCGGCCTGCGCCGCGCGGACGGCCTCCCGGGGGCGGTGCGCGTCGCGCGCCAGGAAGGACGTGTTGCAGAACGCGTGCGCCTCCAGGGCGGCGTCGCCGGCGACCCGGGCGGTGGCCAGCGCCTCGGCGTAGTGCGAACGCGCGTCGCCGAACCGGCCCGAGTCGTGCGCCAGCCAGCCGACGGAGATGGCCAGCTCACCCGCGCCCGCGTGCAGGCGGTCGCTCACGGACCGGCGGTGCACCTCGGCGTCCAGCAGTTCGTACGCGGTGCGCAGCGGCTGCGCGGCGCGCCGGTACAGGCCCTCCCCGCCGTGCCGGTCGTCCAGCAGCCGGATGCGGCGCACCGCCTCCTCGACCGCCGCGGCCTCGGCCGCACCGGCCCGCCCGGGGCCGCCCGCCGGACGGCCGGCCGGTACGCGGGGACCGGCGGCGGCCTCCGGGGCGAACGGGGGCAGCGCGGCGAGCCCCAGGGCGGCGGCCGGGCCGCCGGTGATGAACGTGCGACGCTGCACGTCGCTCTCCTTGCCGGTCTCGGTGCACATGTCGGAGGCGCCGGGGCCGGGCCCGGCGCCTGTAGGGCCTCCGGATCCCGGTGCGCCGCCGTTCGCGGCCGTACGGGGCCGCCGCCCGCGCACCGTCTCGCGCGGCGCGAACCCCATGTCCGCGAGCGTGAGCCCGGGGAACATGTGGCGGAAGACCCGTTCGTAGGCGTAGTTCGGGCAGCGGATCTCCCCGGCCTCGACACGGCCCACGTACCGGGCGTCGCACGCGACCTGTTCCCCGATCTCGCGGGCGGCGCGGCGTACCGCCGCCGCGAACTCGCCCGGTGAGAGGCGCCCGCGCAACTGGCGGAAGGCGTGGTTCGGCTGAGCGGGGACAGGCCGGGACGACGCTGGTCCCGCTGGCTGCGGCGCCATGGCAGATCCTCCGTGCCATCTCCGTGGCGGTGCCGCGGCCTGGCGGTGCGGCGGAACGAACCGTACTAGCTGTGACCTCATCGACACGCAGAGTTTGGCTACAAACCGGATATCTCACGCACGATCCGCCATGAAGTGCCATTCATTGCGGTGTCCCGCCGCCGTAGCCGTCGACGTGTCCGGACGTTGAACAGCGCGTAAAGGGAGCGGCGCGTGCGGAGGAGGGGTTTGCGTGCGGGAGACCGGCGTGGCCAAGGTCAGGACTGCCGTCGGCGGCGAGCCGGGTGCCGCCGGTGCGGCGCACGGCGGCAGCGCGCGCAGCGGCCGCGCGGCGCACCCGAACGGCCGGGCGCCGGGCCACGGTTCACCCGCCGTGGACCGGCGCTGGCCCTCCGCGGAGCGCAGCGTGCTCCCCGAGGCGCCGCGGACCTGCGATCTGGTGACCGTGCCCGCCCGCCAGGGCCTGGAGGCGGTCGACATCCTGCGGCTGCGCGCCGGCGTCGGCCCGGTCCTGCACGACGGCGCGTGCGACACCCTGGGCTTCCTGGTGCCGCCGGGCACGGCCGACGGCTGGGACCTGCCGGGCAGCGCGTGTACGCAGACGTTCGGGCGCGAGGTGCCCACGGACGGCGCACGGCCCGCCGACGGCGCCCCTGTGGAGCCGCCCGTCGCGGGCACCGACTGGCTGGTCTCCCCGGACGGCGCGTGCGGCACGGCCACCGACCCTGTCGTCCTGCGTGAGGCCCTCGGCGAGGCGGCCCGCACCATCGAGGCCGTCGACCGCTGCCGCTGAGCCTGCCGCCGGTGCGCCCGCAGTCCCCACCGGCCCCATGCTGACCTGCGCATACGCGGCATACTGGAGGCATGGCGAAGAGCAGGCGCGGCCGGTCCCGTACGGGTCCCGAGCCCGTGGTGGAAACCGTGGACGGCGGTGTCGCCGAGCTGCGCCCCGACCGTGACCGGCCGCGCGGCTGGACGCTGCTCCTCGACGGCGCCCCGCAGTCGCACGTTGACCTGGACGACCCGACGTACCTGGACTTCGCGTACCAGCGCCGGCTCGGCCACATCGTCGACCTCGCCGCGCCGCCCGGCAGGCCCCTCCAGGTCGTGCACCTGGGCGGCGGCGCGCTGACCATGGCGCGCTACGTCGCGGCCACCCGCCCCCGCTCGACCCAGCAGGCCGTGGAGATCGACGCGCCCCTGGTCCAACTCGTCCGCCGGGAGCTGCCGCTGGACAGCGCGTGGCGGATCAGGGTGCGCGGCGCGGACGCCCGCGCGGGGCTCGCGAAGATCGCGGACGGCTGGGCGGACCTCGTGATCGCGGATGTCTTCCGCGGCGCCCGCACCCCGGCGCACCTGACCAGTGCCGAGTTCGCGGCAGAGGTCGCGCGGGCGCTGCGGCCCGGCGGCTGGTACGCGGCCAACCTCACGGACGGTCCGCCGCTGGCCTTCGTACGGGCGCAGATCGCCACCGTCCGTACGGTCTTCCCCGAACTGTGCCTGACCGCTGACCCGGCCGTCCTGAGAGGCAAGCGCTTCGGCAACGCCGTCCTGCTCGCCGCCACCGGGGAACTCCCCGTCGCCGAGCTGACCCGGCGGGCCGCGACCGACCCGCAGCAGGGGCGCGTCGAACACGGGCGCGCGCTGCTGGACTTCACCGGTGGCGCGCAGCCGGTGACGGACGCGACCGCGGTGGACTCGCCGTCCCCGCCGCCCGCCGTCTTCAAGTAAGCCCGCGTTACGCCGGCTTTCGGACGGGCCTGCTTACGGCAGCCTTCAGAGGAGCCCGTTGCCGGCAGCCTCAAGGTGGGCCTGCTTCACGGCGGCGGCCAACGCGGCGCGGTTCAGGCGTGGGTGTCCGTCTGGACCAGCGGCGGGTGGCCGTTCCAGGTGCAGAAGACCGACGTACGCCCCGTACCGCCGGAGAAGTCGACCCGGATCCACTCGTTCTGCTGCCACACCTGCATCTGCCAGCCCGCGTCCGGAGTGGCCGACACCAACTCGGCCGAGCGGGTGCCCATGTCGAGGACCACCCGGCCGCCCGCGGTGTCGAAGCTCTTGACCGTGCCGCTCGTGGTGGCCGGGGTGTCGCCGCCGGGCGGGTGCGGGCCGCTGCCCGTACCTTTTCCGCCGCTTCCCGTACCGCTGCCGCCGGACTCCTTGGAGGGGGCGGCCGGCTTTCCGGAGGATCCGGGGCGGGCGGAGGGCGAACCGGAGGGCTTGGGCCGGTGCGTGGAGGAGGCGCGGGGCGAGATCCCGCCGTCGGTTTCGGGGTGTGCGGACGGCGCGTGGTCGGAGAGCGGGAGCGCGCGCGGCGGGTCGTACGCCGTACCGGCCAGCACGGTGTGCACGCCGAACCACGACAGTGTGACGGCGGCGCCCGTCGCCATCGTCCAGGCCGCCGTGTGAACCAGTCCTCTGCGCATCTGGCCCATACTGCACCACCGGCCGGGACCCGGCGGAGGGCGAGGGCCCGGTACGAGCGGGACATAGCCGGTGGGGCGGGGACGATCCGGGACGGGCCGGGGACAGCGGTCGAGACCGGCCGAAAGAGGGCCGGAGCGGCCGCCTGCCGCGTCAACCTCGCGTAAAGAAAAGCACGCTGATGGCGTACGGTGCCGCCCATGGCAAGTGTGCTCGTGGTCGAGGACGACCAGTTCGTGCGCTCGGCCCTCATCCGGCACCTGACCGAGGCGTCCCACACGGTACGCAGCGTCGGTACGGCTCTTGAGGCGCTGCGCGAGGTGGCCCACGTCGGCTTCGACGTCGTCATCCTGGACCTCGGCCTGCCCGACCTGGACGGGGCCGAGGCCCTGAAGATGCTGCGCGGAATCACCGACGTACCCGTGATCATCGCGACGGCGCGGGACGACGAGGCCGAGATCGTCCGGCTGCTGAACGACGGCGCCGACGACTACCTGACCAAGCCGTTCTCGGTGGAACACCTCTCCGCCCGGATGGCCGCCGTGCTGCGCCGCTCCCGGGGCGCCGCCGCGGGCGGCGAACCGCCCTCCCGGGTGCTCCAGGTGGGCGGCCTCAGCATCGACCCGCTGCGCCGCCAGGCCGAACTCGACGGAGTCGCCCTCGACCTGACGCGCCGCGAGTTCGACCTGCTCGCCTTCCTCGCGGGCCGCCCGGGCGTCGTCGTACCCCGCCGGGAACTCCTCGCCGAGGTCTGGCAGCAGTCGTACGGCGACGACCAGACCATCGACGTCCACCTCTCCTGGCTGCGCCGCAAACTGGGCGAAACGGCCGCGCGGCCCCGGTACCTGCACACCCTGCGCGGAGTCGGCGTGAAGCTGGAGCCCCCGCTGTGACGCGCGCCCGGAGCGGGCGCGGCCGGGCGGCGCGCGCGCCGGAGCCACCCGCGCGGAACGGGGGCCGCCCGGCGTACTCGCGGGAGCTCGCACCGTGAGATGGGCCCTGGTCAAGGTCTGTCTGGCCGTCACTGTGATGGTCGTGGTGGCCTTCGCCGTACCGCTCGGGCTCGTCGTCAAGGAGATGGCCAAGGACCGCGCGTTCTCCAACGCCGAACGGCAGGCGGCCACCATCGGCCCCGTCCTGGCCATCACCACCGACCACACCCAGCTGGAACGCGCCGTCGCCAGCGCGGAGAGCGGGTCCGGCGGGTACATCGGCGTGCACGTACCGGCGGCCGAGAAGGGCGGCCGGCCCGCCGAGATCGGCTCCCGGCGGGCCCGGCCCGCGGACGTCGAGGCCGCCGTCGGCCTCGGCCGCGCCTCCATCGCGCCCGCGCCCGGCGGCTCCGTGCTGCTCCAGCCCACCGCCGTGGCCTCGGGCATCGCGGTGGTCGAGGTGTATGTGCCGGACGCGGCGCTCACCAACGGCGTCGGCACGTCCTGGGCGCTGCTCGCGGGCGTGGGCCTGGCGCTGATCGTCGGCTCGGTCGCCGTCGCCGACCGCCTGGGCACCCGTATGGTGCGGCCCGCCGAACGGCTCGCCGGTGCCGCCCACGACCTGGGCAGGGGCAAGCTGGGCGTCCGCGTACGGGAGGACGGCCCCAAGGAACTGCGCTCGGCCGCCGCCGCTTTCAACGCGATGGCGGACCAGGTCGTCCAGCTCCTGGCCAACGAACGGGAGCTGGCCGCCGACCTGTCGCACCGCCTGCGCACCCCGCTGACCGTGCTGCGCCTGAACGCCGCCTCGCTGGGCGAGGGCCCGGCGGCCGAGCAGACCCGGGAGGCGGTCGCCCAGCTGGAGCGCGAGGTCGACCAGATCATCCGGACCGCGCGCCAGCAGAAGGCGCACGCCCAGCAGGCCGCCGCCGCGGCCGGCTGCGACGCGGCCGAGGTGATCCGGGAGCGGATGGACTTCTGGTCGGCGCTCGCGGAGGACGAGGGGCGCACGGTGCGCGTCGCGGGCGCGGACCGTCCCGTGCGCGTCCCCGTCGCGCGCCCCGATCTGGCCGCCGCGCTGGACGCGATGCTCGGCAACGTCTTCCGCCACACCCCCGAGGGCACCGCCTTCGCGGTGGACGTGCACAACGCCGAGGACGCGGTGATCGTGCTGGTCTCGGACGCCGGCCCGGGCATCGCCGACCCGGACGCGGCCCTGCGGCGCGGGCACGGCGACGGCGGGGACGGTTCCACGGGGCTGGGCCTGGACATCGTGCGGCGGCTGGCGGAGACGACCGGCGGTGACGTACGCATCGGCCGGTCCGTACTGGGCGGCACGGAGGTACGGGTGTGGCTGGCGCTGGACGGCGCCCGGAGGGCGCGCGGGGGGCGGCGACGGCACACGGGGCACCGGTTGCGCCGTCGGCTGGGACGGCGCCTGGGCCGCTCGCGGGGACGCCGGGCGGCGGGACGCGCGGGGAGCCAGGGCGGGGAGTGAGACGGGAGCGAGTCGGGGAGCGCGTGCGGGGAGTGAGAGGGGAGCGCGGCGAGAAGCAGGACGGCGAGCGGGGCGGGGAGCGAGGTGCCGGAACCGGGCTGTTGGGCGACCGATCGGCTTTCGCGCTTAACCGCTCCCTTTCGGTCCCTTAAGAGCGCCATAAGGCTTCCATCTGCCGCACTGTAACCGGCATTTGTCCGTTTCCTGATCGCTAGCGTGCGGGACGCACCACAGCACCACCGCACCTCCGTCCCCCCCCATGACGAACAGGCAGGCACGACATGAGTTCCTCGGCACACCGCCGTCGCAAGAGCCGCAAGGCCAAGCTGATCGGTACGGTCGCGGCGGCCGCGCTGGCGGCGGGCGGCGGTTTCGCGGTCGCCGGTTCGGCGCTGGCCACCAAGGCCCCGGCGGCCGGCGCCGCGGCCAAGGCGGGCGCCGCCTTCTCGCCGTACATCGACACGTCCCTGTATCCCCCGTACGGCATGGCCGACACCGCGAAGAAGACCGGTGTGAAGACCTTCACCCTGGCCTTCGTCACGTCCGGCGGCGGCTGCACCCCGAAGTGGGGCGGCTCGGGCGGACTGGGCGACGACGCGGTGGCCAAGCAGATCCCCGCGCTGCGCAAGGCCGGCGGCGACGTGCGGGTCTCCTTCGGCGGCGCCAACGGCTCCGAGCTGGGCCTGGCCTGCAAGTCGGTGAACGAGCTGGCCGCCGCGTACGGCAAGGTCATCGACCGGTTCGCGCTGAAGAAGGTCGACTTCGACATCGAGGGCGGCGCGCTGCCGGACGCAGCCGCCAACACCCGCCGGGCGCAGGCCATCGCGCAGCTCCAGAAGAAGCACCCGGGCCTGGACGTCTCCTTCACGCTGCCGGTCATGCCCGAGGGCCTCACCCGGGACGGCGTGAACCTGGTGGCCGATGCCAGGAAGCACGGCGTGAAGATCTCCGCCGTCAACATCATGGCGATGGACTACGGCGCCTCGTACGACGGTGACATGGGCAAGTACGCCATCCAGGCGGCCACCGCCACCCAGGGGCAGCTCAAGAAGACGCTCGGCCTCGGTGACGCGGCCGCCTGGAAGGCCGTCGCCGTGACCCCGATGATCGGCGTCAACGACGTGCAGAAGGAAATCTTCAAGGTCGAGGACGCCAGGGAACTGGTCGCGTTCGCGCAGTCCAAGCACCTCGCCTGGCTGTCGATGTGGTCCTCGACGCGGGACAAGGCGTGCCCGGGCGGCCCGCAGAACTCCGCCCAGCCGACGTGCAGCTCCATCGCGCAGAGCCCGCTCGACTTCACCAAGGCGTTCGGCGCGTACCAGGGCTGACCGGCACCAACCGAGCCACCCCCCGGGCGGGACACAGCGGCCACCCCCCACCGCTGTGTCCCGCCGTACTCATGGAGCGGCTGGTTTCGTCGCTGTCATGGAGGGGACGGTTTCGCCACTCTCATGGACCGGACGGTTCGCGTGCTTCACGGAGCGGCCACCTCGGGGCTCAAGGCGGGCAGTTCGTTGGTGCGCGCGACGTTCGCGTACCAGTGGCCGCTGGCCTTGGGCGTACGGGCCTGGGTCGTGAAGTCCACGTACACCGCGCCGAAGCGCTTGCCGTACCCGTACGCCCATTCGAAGTTGTCCATCAGCGACCACAGGAAGTAGCCCCGCAGGTCGGCGCCGTCGGTCAGGGCGCGGTGCGCGGCGGCGAGGTGGGCGTGCAGGTAGGCGATGCGCTCCGGGTCGTGCACCGCGCCCTCGGCGTCCGGCCGGTCCTCGTACGCCGCGCCGTTCTCGGTGATGTACAGGGGCAGGCCGGGGGCCTCCCGGCGCATCCGCATGAGCAGGTCGTACAGGCCGGTCGGATCGACGGACCAGCCCATCGCCGTCCGGTCGCCGGGCGGCTGGTGGAAGGCCACCCGCTCGGCGCCCGGCCAGGGCGGACGGGCGCCCGCGCCGTGGCCGTCGTGCCGCGGCGGCGGGGCGTTGTCAGTGCCGGCTGATACCACTGTGGGTGTGTAGTAGTTGATGCCCAGCGCGTCGAGGGGGTGCTTGATGACGGTGAGGTCACCATCGCGGACGAAGCTCCAGTCGGTGAGGTGCGCGGTGTCCGCGAGGAGATCGGCGGGGTACGCGCCGCGCAGCAGGGGCCCGGTGAAGATACGCGTCGCCAGGGCGTCGATCCGCCGCTGGGCGTCCAGGTCCTCGGGCGTACGGGAACGGGCCCGCACGGCCGCCGGGTTGAGGCTGATCATGACCTGGCCGCGGGCGGGCAGCGCGGCGCGCAGCGCCTGGGCGGCGAGACCGTGCGCGAGGTTCAGGTGGTGTGCGGCGCGCAGCGCGGCCACCGGGTCGCTGCGGCCGGGCGCGTGCACCCCTGATCCGTAGCCGAGGAACGCGCTGCACCACGGCTCGTTGAGGGTGGTCCACCACTCGACGCGGTCGCCGAGCGCCTCCGCCACGATCGCCGCGTAGTCGGCGAAGCGCTGTGCGGTGTCCCGGTGCGGCCAGCCGCCTCCCGAGGCGGAGCCGCCGTGGATGTCGGCCTCCAGTTCCTGCGGCAGGTCCCAGTGGTAGAGCGTGAGCACCGGCCGGATGCCGTGGGCGAGCAGGTCGTCGACGAGCCGGCGGTAGAAGTCGAGCCCGCGCTGCACGGCGGGCCCGCGGCCGGTCGGCTGCACCCGCGACCACGAGACGGAGAAGCGGTAGGCGCCGAGACCCAGGGCGGCCATCAGCTCCACGTCCTCGTGGCGCCGGTGGAAGTGGTCGACGGCGACATCACCGGTGTCGCCGCCGGCGACCTTGCCGGGGGTGTGGCTGAAGGTGTCCCAGATCGACGGGGTGCGGCCGCCCTCCCGGGCGGCGCCCTCGACCTGGTAGGCGGAGGTGGCCGCGCCCCAGAGGAAGCCGGGCGGAAAACGAAGGGGGCTGGACATGGCGGTACTCCCGTTCACGAGGGCGCGGCGCACGGCACGGGCCGTACGGAGCGCGTGGCGCGAGTGGTGCGTGCGGTGCGTGCGGTGCGAGCTGTTCTCGGGGGCGGCCGGGACCGTACGGCGATGCGTACGGGTCGCCGTACGGACTTCCGTACGGCGATGCGTACGGCGTCCCGTGCCGCGGTGCGTACGGCGGCCCGTACAGGCCACGGGGCGCGCGGCGAGGGCGGTTCACCCATCAGCCTTTGACCGCTCCCTGCATGATCCCCCCGACGATCTGCTTGCCGAACAGGACGAACGCGACGAGCAGCGGCAGCGTGCCGAGCAGCGCGCCCGCCATGATCACGGACTGGTCGGGGATGAAGCCGCGGCCCAGGCCGGTGAGCGCGACCTGCACGGTCGGGCTGCCGTTCTGGGTGAGCGCGATGATCGGCCAGAAGAAGTCGTTCCACGCCTGGACGAAGGTGAGCAGCCCCAGGACGGCCATCGCCGGCCGGGCGGCCGGGAAGACGATGTGCCACACGACGCGCCAGCTGTTCGCGCCGTCCGTGCGCGCCGCCTCGATCAGCTCGGTGGGCAGCGCCTGGAGCAGGTACTGCCGCATGAAGAAGACACCGAAGGCGCTGACGAGCGTGGGCAGGATGACGGCCTGGAGATGGTCGGTCCACTCCAGCTCGGCGATGGTCATGAACAGCGGCACGACCCCGAGCTGCGGCGGCACCATCATCGTCCCGATCACGAGCAACAGCAGCAGCCGCTTCGCCCGGAAGCGCAGCTTGGCGAACGCGAACCCGGCCACGGTCGAGAAGATCACCGTGCCCGCCGCGACCGTCGTCGCGACCACCGTGGTGTTCAGCAGCGCGGTGCCCATGTTGGCGTCGGTCCATGCCGTACCCAGGTTCTTCAGCAGGTTCCCGCCGAACCAGAACGGCGGCGGCGTCTGGGCGAGCCGGGTGTTGTTGCGGGAGGCGGCGACGGCGGTCCACAGCAGCGGGAAGAGCGAGCCCGCGGTGAAAAGGATCAGCACCGCGTAGGTCACCTTGCCGCCGTGCAGCTGCCGGCCGGCGCGTCGGGCTGTCATGGCTCCTCCTCAGTCGTCCGACCGCAGCCGGCGGGCGATCAGCGCGTTGACCGCGGCGATGACCAGCAGGATCAGGAACATCGTCCAGGCGATGGCCGAGGCCCGGCCGAGATGGAGGTTCACCCACCCCTGCTCGTACAGATACAGCCCCAGCGTCTGGTACTGGTGGTCCGCGCCGCCGGTGGCCCCGGCGCTGCCGCTGAACAGCAGCGGCTCGCCGAAGAGTTGCATGGCCCCGATCGTCGAGACGACGCAGGTGAACAGGATCGTCGGCCGCAGCGACGGTACGGTGACGTACCGGAACTGCTGCCACCGCGAGGCCCCGTCGAGCGCCGCGGACTCGTACAGATCGTGCGGGATGGCCTGCATGGCGGCGAGGTAGATCAGCGCGTTGTAGCCCGTCCACCGCCAGATGACGATGGTGGAGACCGCCAGCTTGGCGCTCCAGGAGCCGTTCTCCCAGTCCGGGCCGTCGATGCCGACCGTGCTCAGCAGCCAGTTGACCAGCCCGTAGTCGCGCCCGAAGAGCAGCACGAACACGAGCGTCGCGGCGGCCACCGAGGTCGCGTAGGGGGTGAGCAGCGCGACGCGGAAGAACGTGGAGCCGCGCAGCCGGTAGTTGAGCAGGTGCGCGATGCCCAGCGCCATCAGCAGCTGCGGGACGGTGGAGATCACCCCGATGACGAAGGTGTTGCCCAGCGCGTTCCAGAAGAAGTCGTCGCCGAGCAGCCGGGTGAAGTTGCGCAGCCCGGCCCACTCCATGTCGGTGGGCGCGGTCAGCTCCACGCGGTGCAGCGCGGCCCACCCCGTATAGAGCAGGGGGAAGAGCCCGAAGGCGGCGAAGAAGAGGAAGAAGGGGGCGATGAAGGCGTACGGGCTCCAGCGCAGGTCCCGGCGGTAACGGCGGCTGCGCCGCTCCCGGGCGCGGTCGGCGGCGGTCCTGCCGGTGCCGCCCGCGGGCCCGGGGCCGGGGTCGGCACCGGCCCGGCCGGACGAGCCGGTGGCCGCCGGGTCCGGGGCCGGTGTCGCGGCCGAGGGCGCGGAGCGTGGGGTGCGGCCGGCCACGGCTCACTGGTCCAGCGCGTTGTCGATCGACTCGACCGCGGCCCGCCAGCCCTGCTCGGGCGTCTTGCCCTGCTGGTCGACCTGGAGCACCCCGACGTCGGTGATGTTCTGGTTGACGGTGAGGTCCTTCGGGCCGAGCACCTGGTTCGGGATGCCCTCGGCCGCCGCGGCGAAGATCTTGCCGATCGGCGCGTCACCGAAGTACGGGTGTTTCGCGCCCGCCACCGCCGGCAGGCCGTACGCCGCCCGCGCGCTCGGGAAGCTGGCCTGCTTCGTGAAGAGCTTCGCCTGCTGTTCGGGCGCGGTCAGCCAGGCCGCCAGCTTGGCCGCCTCGCTCTTGTGCCGCCCCGCTTCCGGCACGGCCAGGAAGGAGCCGCCCCAGTTGCCCGGCTTCGGCGCGGCGGCCACGTCCCAGACATCGCGGCCCTGGTCCCCGGACTTCTCCTTGATGTAGCCGAGCATCCACGGCGGACAGGACACGGTCGCGAAGCGGCCGTTGGCGAACGCCTGGTCCCAGGACTTCTGGAACTGCTGGAGCCGGGCGGTCAGCTTGCCCGTCGCCGCCCGCATCGCCGCGTCCCACGCCTGCCGTACCGACGGGCTGTCCTTGTAGACCAGCTTGCCGCCGCGGTCGTAGTAGCGCTCGGCGCTGCTGGAGATCACCGCGTTGTAGACGCCGGAGGCGGAGTCCACGAAGGCCGTGCCCGCCGGGGCCTTGGCCCGGTAATGCTCGCCCACGTCGAGGTACTTGCCCCAGTCACCCGCCCAGAGCGCGGCCACCGCGTCGCGGTCGGTGGGGAGCCCGGCCTTGGCGAAGAGGTCCTTGCGGTAGCAGACGGCCATCGGCCCGATATCCGTCCCCAGGCCCACGGTCTTGCCGTTCTTGTCCGTGGCCTGCGCCCACTTCCAAGGAATGAAGTCGTCCTTCCGTACACCCGGCGCCTTCGAGAGATCGACGAGCTTGCCCGCCTGTGTCGCGGTGACCTCGGCGATGTTGTTGACCTCGACCGCCTGGATGTCGGCGAGCCCGCTGCCGGTGCTCAGGTGGGTGAGCAGCTGCGGGTAGTAGTTCTCGTTCCGCTCGATCGAGGTCTCTTTGATCCGGATGTCCGGGTGCAGCTTCATGTACGCGTCGTAGAGTCCGGCCTGCTTGTATCCGAAGACGCCGAAGACACCGACCGTCAGGGTGGTCTTCCCGGCGTCCGCGCCCGGCGACCCGGCCGCGCCGGGGTGCTCGCTGTCCTCGGCACAGCCGCCGAGCAGTACGGCTCCGAGTGCGGCGGCGGCCAGCAGGGCCACCGCTCGGTGCCGGGTGCCGCGAATCGTCGTGCGCATGGCGTCTCCTCCTGGTGCCCTGCCGACCGTGCGTGCGGGATGTGGCGTGTCCAGTACTGTGGGAGCGCTCCCAGACGTGATGAGGTGAAGGGTCGCCGTTCCACGGCGGGCGTGTCAAGGCATAGCGCATCAACACCGGTGGCCCGCCTCGTTGTTGAATGTACGGCCAGGGCGGCAGGGGGAGGCGGTCATGACACCAGGCGGACGGCGCGGAGGCGGCCGGCCCACGCTCGAAGAGGTCGCCGCGCGCGCGGGCGTCGGCCGCGGCACGGCCTCCCGCGTGATCAACGGCTCGCCCCGGGTCAGCGAACGCACCCGCACCCTGGTGCAGCAGGCCGTCGCCGACCTCGGCTACGTACCCGACCGCGCCGCCCGCGCCCTGGCGGGCCGCCGCGCCGACACGGTCGCCCTGGTCGTCCCGGAGGCCGAGACCCGGCTCTTCGCCGAACCGTACTTCTCCGGCATCATCCGCGGCGTCAGCGCCGGACTCGCGGACCACGACATGCAATTGCTGCTGACTCTCATCCGTACGTCCAAGGAGCGGCGCCGCTTCGCCGACTACCTCGCGGCGCACCGCGTGGACGGCGTGCTCCTGGTCTCGGTGCACGGCGATGACCCGCTGCCCGACCTGCTGGAACGGATGGCGATCCCGACCGTCCTCAGCGGCCGCCGCTCGGCCGGGGAAACGGTCCCGTTCGTGGATTCCGACAACACCGGCGGCGCCCAGAGCGCGCTGGAGCACCTCATCGGCCGCGGCCGGCGCCAGGTCGCCACCATCGCCGGGCCACCAGACATGTACGCGGCCCACTGCCGCCTCGACGGCTACCGTCGGGCCGTACGCGCCGCCGGCCACCCCGAGGATGCCGCGCTCGTCGCGCACGGCGACTTCACCGAGGAGGGCGGACGGCGCGCCATGCGCGAACTCCTCGCCCGCCGCCCCGCGCTGGACGCCGTCTTCTGCGCCTCCGACGTGATGGCCGCCGGCGCCCGGCAGGAGCTGCGCGCGGCGGGCCGCCGCATCCCGGACGACGTGGCCCTGGTCGGCTTCGACGACTCCGCCATCGCCCGCCACATGGACCCCGCGCTGACCAGCGTGCGCCAGCCGATCGAGGAGATGGGGCGGGCGATGGCACGGCTGCTGATGGCGCAGATCACCGGGGGCGCGGGCACCGAGACCATCGAGGGCACCGGCGGCCGGAGCATCAGCAGCGGGAGCGCGAACAGTCGGAGCGCGAGCAGCGGGAGCACGAGTAGACGGAGCACGAGTAGACGGAGCACGAGCAGTGAGAGCGCGAGCGGTGGCGTACCGGGCCCGCGCGCCGCGGCGCCCCCGTCCGGCGCCCATCTGGTGCTCCCCACGGAGCTGGTGCGCCGGGCGTCGTCATAGAGGCGGCGCAGGGCGGGGCGCCCGCGTACGGTCTCGTACGTACCCGCCCCGCGCCGCCCGGCTCCTACAGCGCCGGATACGCGTTCTTCAGCAGCTCGCGGAACTGCGCCGGGAACCAGTGCCCGGACAGCGGCGCGTCGGGCAGCGCCCCCGAGCGGTGGTAGTTGTTGCGCGGATTGCCCTCATACGTCGGGTCGCACATCCGGTCGAAGCCCTTGCCCTCGTTGTTCGGGATCGCCGTGCTCGACCCGTCCGACTGGCCCGGCGGCTTCATCCACACGTACGCGTCGATCCCCGCCGCCGGCGCCGTCTTCGGGCGCTCGCCCAGCCCGGCCCCGGCCTGGTTGCACCAGTTGCCGACGTGCAGACGGCGGTCGTACCGGCCCCCGTCCACATACGCGTCCACGCTCGTGCGCGGCCCGGGACCGGCGGGCCGCGCGCTGCCGCCCCAGCCGTTGCGCGAGGTGTCGATCAGCATCCCCACGTCCGGGCGGAACCCGGCCCGCACCGCCTCCTGCCGGAACGCCTGGGCGAACGACAGCTCGTCGGTGTAGCGGTTCCAGTCCACCCACTTCGACTCCCGCACCGACCGGCCCGCCACGTTGTCCCCGATCGCGAAGTTCTCCTCCTTCAAGGCGCTGTAGTTGGCGGTGTTGGTGATGAACCCGTGCACCTTGTCGACCGTGCTGCCCTCGGCCGTGGCCGCCTGGTGCAGCAGCCGCGCGGAGGCGCCGAAGTTGTCGTCCCAGCCGATCCAGCCGTGGTGCCCGGCGTCCACGTAGTTGTAGACGTTGGGCACCGCGCCCAGCTTGTTGAGCGCGTAGCCGACGCCCTTGACGTAGTTGCCGTTGGCGAGCATGGCGTTGCACTCCGGGGTGGCGGTGGGCCGCCCGCCGGTGTTGGTGACCAGGTTGGGCAGCGAGTCGACCTCGATGGTCGTCACGATCCGCAGCGACGCGTACTTCGGGTCGGCGAGGACCGCCGCGATCGGGTCGATGTAGCGGGTCTTGTACGCGTCGATCTCCGTCGGGCCCAGCTCGCCGTTGGAGGCGAGCGCCGCGCAGTCCCGGCCGGGCAGGTTGTAGATCACCAGCTGGACGACGAACGGTCTGCCCGCCGCCTGGCGCAGCGCGGCGTCCAGGTGGCCGCGCAGCCCCATCGTGCCGCCGGTCCCGTTGATCGCCGCGATCCGGTCGAGCCAGATGCCGGTCGGCTGCCCGGCGACCTTGCCGCCGCCCGGCTCGGCCGCCGCCTTCGCCGACCACTCCGGGTTCACGTAGACCCCGGCGCCCGCGTACGGGTTGTCGACGCGCGCGGCCGGCGCCGCGTGGGCGGAGCCGGGCGAGGTGCCGGCAGCCCCGGCGGCGGCCAGCACCGCACACGCCGCGAGCGCGGCGGCACGGCCGCGGTGGCGGGCGGTCCGGGAACGGTGGTGCCCGTGCTCTCGTACGGGAAGCTGTTCAGCGGTGCGTCTCATGAGCAGGTCGTCCTTTCTCGGTGGTGAGATGACGTGCCGTACCGGTTCGGGAAGGTTCAGGAAGCCGCGTGCCGGCTGAGCGCCCGCAGGTGGTCCCGCAGCCCCGCCCCGTACGCCGTCGGCGTCCCCCCGTAGTCCCGGATCAGGGCAGGCCCCGCGGCGCAGTCCCAGGTGTTCCAGGTCCAGCCCAGGTATGACGCGCCGCGGCCGTCCAGCCACCGCATGACGCGGTCGGAGAAGGCGTGGGCGCAGGTGTTCTCGCCGATCTCGCCCGCGACCAGCGGCACGCGGTCGGCGACCGGCCCCAGCGTGCGGGACCAGCAGCCCTCGTCGGCGCAGGCGTTGAAGTTGTACGCGTGCCAGGCGGCGGCGAGGTTGCCCGCCGGGTCCCTCGGCGCGTACGCGGTCCACCGGCCGAGGTCGTTGGCGTACGCCAGGCCGCCCACCAGGACGAGGTTGCGGGCGCCGGTGGCCCGTACGGCGTCCATCAGCGTCTGCATCCCGGCGACCTCGTAGCCGATGCCGGGGCAGGTCCCGCCGTCCCGCCAGCATGCCCAGGCCCGCTCGGTGTCCGGCGTCGCGCGGTCCGGGTACGGCTCGTTGAACAGGTCGAAGACCACCTCGGGCGTGTTCTTGAAGGTGGCGGCGACCGAGGACCAGAAGGCGGGGGAGTAGCGCCGGCCGGGCATGGGTTTCTGGCAGCTCGCGTGCTCGTCGGCGCAGCCGGCCGAGGGGCCGGTGTAGCGGCCGTGGCTCCAGTGCAGTTCGAGGACGGGTGTCAGGCCGTGGGCGGTGAGCCGCCGGACGTAGTCGCGGATCGCGGAGGTGTAGGCGGCGCCTCCGTAGCGGGGGTCGATGTTGGGCGTGCCCAGCCAGCACTCCTCGTTGAGCGGGACGCGGACGGCGTTGGCCCGCCAGCCCGCGATGGCCGCGACGGACGCGTCGTCCGCCGGGCCGTCGAAGACGCCCCGGCCCTGTACGCACGCGAACTCGGCGCCGGAACGGTTCACCCCGAGCAGGCGGTGCGCCGTGCCGTCGCGGTCGACGAGGCGGTTGCCCGCGACGTGCAGCTGCGGCGGCGCCGCCACGGGAGCGGCGGCCGGGGCGGGAGCGGGCGGTGACGCGCCCGGAAGGGCGAGCACCGCGGCCACCGCCAGGGCGTACAGGCGTAGGCGCCGGCGTGCGAAGCCCGGCTCGTACGGTCTGCGCATGAGCGACTCCTCGGATGCGTGCGCGGAGACCGCTCGCGCGGCCCGCGACGAATGGAATCGCTCCCACTGGTCTGACGGAGGCTAGTGTCAACTGCCCATGATTCACAACGTAGTTGCGGAATCTCGTCCCTCAACTGCCGCGTCGGCCGCGTGGGCGCCCCCTCTTGACGGCGTGCCCGTCCGGCCCAATCCTTGGGAGCGCTCCCACTGGTTCCCCTGAAACGCCCCCGCACCCGGCCCGCGCATCCGGCCCCCTCCGCGTCCGGCCCTCCTGCGGACGCGCGGTCACGCCGGGCCGCGCACCTCCGTACGGAAGGAGATCGGCGTACTGCCCGTGCGGTGCTGGAAGAACTTGGCGAAGTTCGCGGCGTCGGCGAAGCCGAGGCGGACGGCGATGCGGGCGGCGGTCTGGTCGCCGTGCGCCAGCAGCCGCTTGGCCTCCAGCACCACGCGGCGGTCGATGAACTCCTTCGCGCCCACGCCGGCGGCGGCGGCCGTCGCGCGCGAGAGGGTGCGGGGCGAGTAGCCGAGCTGTCGCGCGTAGTCCTCGACGCGGCGGCTGCGGGTGAAGCCGCGCTCCACCGCGTCACGGAAGCGCAGGAACGTCTCGCTCGCCTCGCAGACACCGTCCCCGTCCGGCGCCCGGCCCCCGCCGCCACCGCGTACGGCCCCGCCGCGCCCGGCGCCGCCCCGCGCCTCGCCGCCCCCGGCGGGCGCGGACAGCCGGGAGGCCCGCAGGACCAGTACGGCCAGCAGGTGCCGCAGCACCTCGATGTGCACCTCCAGAGGCAGCCCGCGCAGCGCCCCGAATTCCTGGTGGAGGTGACGCAGCGCACAGTCCACCGCGCGCGCCTGCTCGCCCTCCGGGTGGTGGACCGCCGGGCCGAACCAGTCCTCCAGGCGGGCCGCGGCCGCCGTCGCCGGATCGAGGAAGCCGGATTCGAACAGCACCAGCCGGCCCTCTACCCCGGACAGGTCGCCGAAGTGATGCACCTGCCCTGGACGCACCCACATCCAGTCATTCACGGACAGCTCATACTTTCGGAAGTCCACCGTGTGCCGGAGCCGCCCCTCGTCCACCACGAGGAGATGGTGGAAGTCCGGGCGGTGCGGTACGGCGAGGGCGCAGGCGTCGGCGCGCCCGCGCAGCTCGGCGAGCGTCAGCACCTCCACCCCGGCGGGCCGCCCGGCGGGCGCCGTGAAAGCGACCGCCGGGATGCTCTCCCCGGCGTCCTGCGCAGCGTGTCGTTTTTTCACCATCGACGGTCCCGTGCCTACCCCGGTATGTCCCGCTAGTACCCCTAGCGTAGAAGACGTCAGCGCGGCTGATGACGGAAAAGGAAAAGCCACAGCAGGCCCCGGCAGGGGCACAGGGAGTACCGACATGTCCAAGATCGCCATTTTCGGAGCCAACGGCACCATCGGCAGCCGCGTCCTCGACGAGGCGCTGCGCCGCGGCCACCAGGTCACCGCCGTCGTCCGCGACCCCGCGAAGATCACCAAGACCGACCCGAACCTGACCGTGGTCACCGGCGACATCCTCGACCCCGGCTCCGTCGCGGCCGTGGCCCAGGGCCAGGACGTGCTGGTCAGCGCGGTGGGCGGGGGCGACGGCCCCGGTCACATCGCCACGATCAAGCCCGCCGCCGAGGCCCTGGTCGCAGGGCTGCGCACCCTCGGCGAGGCCGCGCCCCGGCTGATCGCGGTGGGCGGCGCCGGCTCGCTGCGCACGCCCGACGGCAAGCAGGTCTGGGACGCGGAGGGGCTGCCGGAGTTCCTGCTCCAGATCATGCACGCGCACGGCGACGCGCTGGACTTCTACCGCACCGTCACGGACGTGCGCTGGACCAACCTGAGCCCGGCCGCCCTGATCGAGCCCGGCGAGCGTACGGGCAGCTACCGCACCGCCCTGGACGACCTGGTCGCCGACGCGGACGGCACCAGCCGGATCTCCGCCGAGGACTACGCCGTCGCCCTCCTGGACGAGGCCGAGCGGCCGCGGCACGTCGGGGAGCGCTTCACGGTCGGCTACTGAGTCCACACAGGGCCGCGGGGGCCCGCACGGGGCCGCGCGGCCCGCAGGGCGGCGCGCACCGGCATCACGGCCCGCCGCCCGCCCGGCGGAGCCGCCGGCGCCCACCGCCCCAACGACTAGGGCCCCCGGACGCTTTCACGTCCGGGGGCCCTACTCGTTGGGGTGAGTAACGGGACTTGAACCAGTTTTTTAACCATACTGTGACCTGCTGTGACACCGCGAACTAGGACATCTCCTTACCAATGCTCGCTACTTCTCGCTGTTGCACACTCCAGAATGCCGGTCCGTGCTCCCACGGGAACACATGAGAGCACGATCATCCGAAACCACTCCAGCGGCGAGTAGCAAAGCCGCTATCCGCCATGTGCGGGCGCACGAGGAGGGCCCCCGACTGTGAAGTCGAGGGCCCAACCGGCAACCACCGAGGAGCCTGGGGGGCTGTACCTCGGAGGCGCCGCTCATGGGGGGCGGCGGGCCGGCCGCGCGTACTCACGACCGGCCCGCCTTCCCACGCCGTTCCATGGGGCGAACTCACTCGGCGTGGGAGCGGGGGGCGGCTGCCCGGCGAGACGGTGCCGGGCAGCCGCCGCGGGCCGACGGTTCCCGGACTCGTCGCCCGCCTTCCGTGCCGCCGTCGTGGTGATGTGAGCGGCACGGGGGCTGTGGGTGGGTCAGCAGTCGAGGCTGATACCGACGGCGAGGGTCAGCATCAGCGCGGCCAGCACGACGACGTACGCCACCAGGAGCCGACGATCACGCATCGCCGCGGCCGACAAGCGCGGCGTGGGCTCGCTCGTCGGACTCGTCGAACGTCGTCGCGCAGAAACCGCCGGCCTGCGCGACTCTCTGCTGAAAGGCAATACGCTGCTCGGGGTCGGCCGCGAGACGCCCCCACGAATGCACGAGGCAGATCACCGGCCGGATGCGAGCCTCCATGCGCATGATCTCCAAGAGGGCCGAGAGCTGCGGGCGGGTGTCGGTGAGCGCGTCGTCTCCGCGGTCGACCCAATGGTCGGCGATCGTCCAGCCTTTCCCCGTGGCGTAGTTGCGGCAGCCGTCGAGGCGCATGTCGAGGTAGGCGCTGGACCGCGTGGCGTTGCGGTCGTAGATGAACGCAAGGGGCGGCGGGGTGGTCATCGGAATGCCTCCGCGGAGAGTGTGCTGCCGGGGCCGAACGCGGCGCCGAGCGCGACAGGGTCGGTGAGGGTCCCGCTACCGTCTGGCGCCTCCAGCCACCCGCGGCCGTACGCGCTGCGCCCCACCTGAGGGCAGAGCAGCGGCCATCGAGCCGGCCGGACGGTGAGCGCGGGCAGGTCGTCGAGGTGGTCCTCGGCACCAAGGCCAGTGAGCCACCACGCCCGCCGGGTCTCGGTACAGACAAGGACAGGGCCCAGTGCCCCGGTGCGGCCAAGCGGGCGCATGGCGTCGATGGACCGCATCAAGTCAGCCTCGACGACGCGCCACACGTCCGAGCGGACACGGGCCAGGTCATCTGCTGCCCACTGAGCCCGTACGGCTGCGGGTCGATCACTGTTCTGCGCGAGCCAAGCGGTTCCGGCACGGTCCGTCTTTGCCATACGAGGGACAGTAGGCAGGTGTGTTTCTCGATGTCGGCGGTGTTTCTCGTTGTTTCGAACCTGCCCCGACCAGTTGCCCGCTGTTTCTCATCTGAGGTCGAGTGACGCACGAGCACGGCTGATGAGCCGGTGCGCAGGCTGCCCGTACACCGCAGCCGAATCGAGCGTGTCCCACACCTTGAGGTACAGGGCCACATCCTCCGCCGAGTCGAGCCACATCTCGGCGTGCCACGACTCGGCAATGACCAGGCGCCCGTCATGAATCCAGAAGTCGTCACCGGCCGCTATGTCCACGTTGGCAGCGAGCGGCACGATCCCGAGCGATACACCAGTCAATCCATTCACCGACATGAGTCGGTCAAGCTGGGCACGCAGTACATCGATTGGACAGATGCGTACATGCAGAGCCGCCTCCCACACCAGCACGCGGTATTTCTTCCCCGGGAGGTACAAGCCTTCTTGCCGACGCATTCGGGATTGCACCCCCGCCTCAATGTCGCGTACCGCACCGTGAAGGTGGGCGTATCGCGTGAGGACGTGGCGTGCGTAATCCGGCGTCTGGAAAAGTCCCGGGATCACAGATCCGGTGAAGCCCTGGAACATGCGAGTCTTCTCGTGCTGGCGCCCGATGGAGTCCTGCACGGCCCGGTGCCCGCCCGCCAGTTGCCGGCGCCACGACCGGTACGTTGACTCCAGTCCGCGCAGCCGGCCTTTCAGCTCGGCCGCCGCGGCGGGCTGGCCGACCCCCTCGGCCCACTGTTCGAGGTCGGTGACCTTGGCGGTCTGCTTGCCGTTCTCCAGCTTCGATACTTTTGACGGTGCCCACTCGCAGCGTTCCGCCAGCTCCCGCACGGTGAGCCGGGCCTCGATGCGCAGCTCGCGCAGCCGCGCACCGAGGACGATTCGCGCTTGCTGGTAGTCAGTGCTCACACACTGGAAGCTACCCGCCCGGGTGGAAGTCCGCGTGACGCACCGCATGGTGCCACGCAGCATCGCGTATCTGGCACGCCTCCACCACTCTGGCCGGGTCTTCCGTCCGCTCAACACCGAGCATCCGGTCCGACTCGTCGAAGTGCATGATGATCAGGACGCGCGAGTCGAACAGCCAGAAGTCCTGCTCGGGTAGGCCAATGCGCTCTGCGGTCGTACGGGTGAGGTGGCGGATGTCCTCTCCCGCAGCGATGTTGAAGCGCGCCCGATGCAGCAGGTACCGCTGCCCTTCCGTCGGCGGCTGGTCCACGACCCGAACGCGCTCGAATCGCTTCCCCTCGTCTGCCTGTTGACGGCGTGCCACGTAATAGGGATCGGTGAGGTCTTCCTCGACCGGCTGCCCTTTGAAGAAGGCCCGGTATTCCTCGGTCTGGCGGTCGGAGTCGTAGCTGCGACGGGATTCGAGGCGCCAAGCTGTGTGCTCGAAGTCGTCGAATAGCGACGTTACTTCGGTGAATGGGACGAGGTCCGGCAACTCAGCTCCTCGGGGCGAATCGCGTGATCAGTTCACGCGGCACGACGATCAGTGTCTCGCCGGGGCTGTACCCGTACATCTGCGTGCGTGTGTCCGAGTCCGTGACCTCGACTCCTTGGATGACGATCTCACCGGTCTGCTCGTCCTCGAAAATCGCGGGACAGCCGGTCTTGTCCGAGGTGCTGCCGATGAACCGCAACTGTCGCATGAGTCCTCCTGGTAGCAGGGGCGCCAACCCGAGCACCGTAGCTGCAACGACGAGAAACACCACAGGGCAACAGTGTGCCCCGCCCCTAGCCTGAGCAGGGGCGGGGCATCGTCAGCGGCCGGCCGCGGTCCAGATCGTCACGGCTGCCCCGACCACCGACACCAGCACCGCGAGCGACGGCAGCGGCCAGCGGCTCCGCTCCAGCGCGTCGAGGCGCTGCTCGTGGTCGGCGAGCTGCCGGTCGGTCTGGTCGGAGCGCTGCACCAGCAGAGCCAGCGACCCGTCGACGCGGGCGAACCCCACGTCGACGGACGACCTCAGCCGTTCCAGCTCGACCGCCACGGCCGCCGGATCGGACGGCGACGGATGCGTCGTCATCAGCACCTCCTACGGGATGAGTCTCGGCGTGCGGTCGACCGCGGACTCCGTGATGCCGGGCCCGACCGTGCTGCCGCCGCTACCGGCTACGGCGGTGAGCAGGGCCAGGACCGCGGCGAGGCCGGCGGCCGACAGAGCACCGAGCCACGGGGCGTCGATGACACCGGTCGCGCCGGCGCCGAGGACGGCGAGCAGGGACTGAGCAAACGTCCTGATGACGCGCTCGAAGGTCGCGCGCCAGAAGGCGGCAGTGTTCATGGTGTTCCTCTCAGGGGACGGTGAGCTGGTCGGTGATGGTCTTGAGAGCGGCCGCGAAACGGTCACTCGGCGAGACGGTCCGCGATCTTCTGGGCGACCGCCTCGGCGATCGTGGCAGCGAGGCCGGGCGCACTGGCCACCTTCTCGGCGAGCTTGGTCATCTGCTCGTCGGTGAGGTCGATGGGCTTGAGGTTGGTGACCTTGGCGTCGACCGCCTTGACGGCGGCGCTGGTGTCGCGGAGGTAGGCGTAGGCGTCGCGCGGCTCGTCGGTGCCCTTGTACGTCCACGGCGCTATCGCGCGCTCTCGATGGATCTCGGCGAGCTGCTGGGCCTGCTGGGGGGTGAGGGACACGTCGTCCTCCGGGGTCGGGCCGCCCTTGGCGGCGATGAGGATGGCGCCCATCGGGAAATCGCCCGGGTCGCCGTGATCGTTCTCGGGCACGTGCTGGTGCCCGCAGTGCCCGCGGTAGCCGTTCCACGCGGCGTAGCTCATGCGGACGCTGCTCGCGCCGTACGAGCCGGGGTACGCCCGCCACTGCACGCCGCAGGTCAGGGGCACGCCGTGCTGGTCGTGCGCCCACCGCGCGAAGGCGCCGAGGTCCCGGATCACCCAGGCGGGCAGCTCCGGCGTGTAGAGGTGCGGTGTGCTGCCCCACCTGCGGTGGGTGGCCGGGTCGCACGTGCCGACGATCTCCACCTGTGCGGCGTTCAAGGTGTTCGTCTCCACCCCGCCACGGCGGTTGACCAGCGCGCGAGAGGACGTGTCGAAGTCGAAGTGCTGGTACCACCGCAGCCGCTTCGCCGACCAGTCGGGCGCGGCGGTGAAGTTCGGGGCGGACGACCCACCGTCGTACGTCGGCACGCTGGTGCCCTCGGTCGTGTGCCAGACGACCGTGTTGCTCTCCATCGCGTCGCCGCCGTACCGGCCCTGGTACCAGTACGCCGTCGATGCGCCGGGGTATCGCTGGGGTCCCGACTTGGCCATGGTGATTCCTCTCAGAGCTGCCGGGCGAAGCGCGGCGCGGACCCGATAGCCCCGCCGCCGCCGTACCGCCCGCCGGTCGTAGCGCCCGAAGTCCGGCGCGTCTGAATCTGGATCTTGAGATCGGGGGCGCCGCGGTACGGGCCGAGATCGATGGACACCGTCGGCAGGGCGTATGTCGCGGACGCGGGAATCGAGCCGCTGCCGACGATGGCGCTGCCATCGTTGAGGCCGACCTGCCACGCGCCGCCCGTGTACGTGCTGCCGACAAGGTCGCCGATGAACACCAAGCCGAGGGACACCACGGCGGCGCGCGGGGTGATGATCGTCTCCCACGTGGTGGAGAACGCTGTCGTGTCCTCCCAGAACAGCCCATGCGCGGCGGTCGGGAAGAACGGAATCTCCGACGTGGTCCGCCCTACCCGTTCGAGCTGCGCCAGCCGCTCCTCCAGGATCGCCAGCCGCTCCATCGGATCTCGCTGCTTCGCGTACTGCGGCATCTCACACCGCCCCGCACTTCAGCGTCACGCGCTCGGCCCCCGCGCCGGCCGTCGCCTCGATGGACAAGATGCGCAGCTCCGCCGACCGGCCGGCCGGGCTCTGCTCGTCCGGCTCGATCACGAACCGCGCCACGTCGCCGACGGCGTAGCTCCCGTATACGGGGTCGGCGTCCGCCATCACCTCGAACGACGGCTGCACGTCGGCCTGTGTCCGCGCCGCGAGGTCGGCCCGTGCCGTCGCGTCCAGTCGCGTTTGTTCGACCACGTCCGAGTACGTCGTGACGGCTTCGATCAGTGGGTACCCGGCCGCGATCAGGTCGGCGGCCTGCTGCACGGCTACGAGCTTGGCCTCGCCGTTCCCGGCGCCGAGCGCGCTCACCTCGGTGGCCAACTCGACGCCGTTCTCCGGCCAGTCGTGGCTCAGGATGCTGGGCTGGGGCCCACCGTTGGAAAACACCAGCCCGCTCTCCGCCGCCGACTGGCGGCCACGCCGCGGGTACCAGACCTTCATTTCCCGCACTCTCTGCGGTGGTTCGTTGTTGCCGGGCTGCGTCCAGCGCACATCGATTCCGAAGTCGAAGCCATTATCGGCTTTCGCCAACGCGGCGATGCAGTCGTAGATGGCGGGACGCTCGTACCCGAAATACGTGACCGTCGGGAAGACTCCGGTGTTCGGCTCGGGCACCATGCTGAGAATGTCCACCCCGATGTTGCCCCCTACCTGCGTCTCGGCATACCGCAGCAGGGACCAGACAATGAACCGCTGATCGGGATAAAGCTTCTGCCCGTCGGGCACATACCGCGCGTCAAGCAGCACCGACGGGTCAGTCGAAAGGGTCTTCTTCACGAAGCGCCGTTGGTAGTAAGACAGGAACTCGGCGGCTCGAATCTGCTTCCCGCCCTCGGCGCGATCCCGGACCCAGATGATGCCGCCCCACATGATGACGCCGTCCCGGTCGACATACACCGCCGTCCGGCCGGGCCGGGTGGCCGTGTCCGGGTCAAGCGGAAACGTGTCAGCGTTGTACGGCACGACGGCCGACAGGGTGCCGATCCCGTTCAGCTCCGTACTGTGCTTCACGTCCCGGAGCGGCAGCTCGGCGAGCACCGTGTCTGTGCGCAGGTCGCAGAACAGGTACGTGTACGTGTGCGTGGCCGCAGCGTCAGGGCTGAGCCATTCGGTCAGTTCCTCGGGCATCAGTCGGCCCACCACGACGTAGACGGGAAGCCCACCCACGAAGAGCTGACGGCTCCCGAGAGGCGGAAGTCGCCATTTCCCACGATCTCGCACCGCAGCAGACCAGACGGAGCCGTGCCGCCCGCCCCGCAGACGGCCGTCACATCTTGATAGGAGGTGGCCGACTGACGCGGACGGTAATCGGCAGGAATCCAGGCAGCAAACGTTGTCTGATCAGGGATCGTGCCTGCCGTGCGAGTCATGCGACCACGCAAGAAAACCTGATCCCTTACCTTCCTGATCTGCACCGGATACGAGTTGGTGGAGAAAGACGTGTACCCGCTCGGGAGTGGAAGCGTGAGCCATCCGGTGTCCCTGTGGAGGGTGGCGACGGACCCATCGGCGCGGCCGTACTGGAAGGCGTCGGTATCCGTGTGGTACATGACCTGACCCGGATGTGGTCGCGGCAGGCTGATGCTCGATCCGACCGGGAGAATGCCGCCCGCAGCCACGGAGAAGTTCCGGATGTCGGAGATCGACGCGGCCGTCACAGTCGTCTGGCCCGGACCAACCGAGACCACGCCGAGAATCAGCGCGGAGGCGGGAGTCGACGGGATCTGTGCTGCTCCAGCCGATGCCGCGTATGCACCCTGGATTACCTCCAGTCGCCATTCCGTGACGCTGCCGCTCGTCTCGGAGTCGTACACCGACGCGATGACGGCGTCCTTGCGGTACTGCCCGGCGCCACCGGCGGGCGCGATCGTCAGTGTCTCGTCGGCGTCGTTGACGCAGCAGTACGCGCCGAAGCCGCTCAAGTCGTGGTTGTCGATCCAGCAGTACCCGGCGCTCACAATGACGGACATGGTGGGCGTGGGAGTTGGCCGGACTTTCAACTGGTAGTTCTGGTAACTCGGCTTCACACCCTGCCGAATGCGCAGTGGCGCCGCCTCATCGGCGGCGAAACCGGGATAGCACAGCATCGCCGAGATGGCGCCCAGCCTGTCATTGCGGGCCGGATACTCGCCCGCCTGAGCCCAAGAGGGCGGATTCACTTCGGCCATCGCTGGCCTCCTTTCTCAAAGGCTCGTATCGCGCCACGTGACGGTGAGGAGAGCGGACTGACCAGGCGCGCCCGGCAGAGCCGCGCCACGAAAGGCGATGTCACTCGGGCCAGGCGGCAGGACCGGCCACCGCGACTTGCCCTGCACCCAGTCGCGGCGCGGCGCGCTGCCCATGAGCAGCACCGCGCGGGTACGGGTGTCGATCACCAAGTACTCGCCCTGCCGCAGCACGGCCGCGGCCGTGAAGGTCAGGGTCCCGCCGGCGTGCTCGATGACCGGAGCGGCGACGGGCCCGTCGATCCGCAGCACCGGGTACGCGTCGCTGCTGCCGCCGTTGATCGCCGTGATCCGTCCCGCCGACCCGGCGGCGCCGTACGACCGCGGGTACTTCAGCGGGTACCGGCGGCCGGCCGACGGGCTGTACGCGGTCGTCGCGGCGGTCCGCTCTGTCAGCCCGTACAGGCGAGGGTCGGGGCAGTACCACTCGATGGCGGCCTCACCGACACGCCACAGGTAATGGGCGTCGTACGGGATGCTGCGCTTCCTGACCTTGCCGTACGCGAGGAGGTCCCAGTCGAGCAGCTGGAGCGGCGCCGGCGTCTGGCCGGGCTGCGTCGCGGCGCGCAACGCGACTTTCAGCGCGCGGAGGTGCGTCGGGTCGTCGCCGCGGATGGCCAGGCCGAGTTGGATCACACGGGCCCCGGTGAAGTCCGGGCCCGAGTAGGTCCCGTGCTGCGCCGGGCGGTCGGTGTCGTCGCCGCGTACGTCCGGCAGGTCGTCGATGCCGAGCAGGGCCTCGACGCCGTACGGCGTGCCGGGGCCGAACACCAAGTCGCCCCACTGGATACGGCCGATGGCCTCGGACGAGGGCACGGTCACCGCCTCCCTACGAGGCCAGCCCACGACAGGGCGCGCAGGATGCCGTCCGGCGTGGCGTCGGTGCTGTAGAGGTTGAAGGTGTTGTTCGTCGGCCCGGTGGCTGGCACCGCGGCGGCCAGCGCGCCCGGCGCCGGAACGGCCGTCGCAGCGCGGGCGGCGCCGGTCGCGGCACCGGCCATCGCGGCGGATGCGGCCGCGACGGCGCCGGTCGTGGCGAGCATGCCGCGGCGCAGGCCCTCGCCGGTCTGCCGCCCGATCTCCGCGAAGACCTTCGAGGGCGACCGGATGCCGAGCGCCTTCTTGATGGCGCCCTGCATCCCTTTGGCGATGCGGATCATCTGCGCCTCGATGGCCTTCTGTGAGATCTTGATACCGTTCACGAGGCCCTGAGCAGCGCGGATGCCGGAGCCGTACATCTGGTCGGCGACGGTCGACCCGACCTTGTTCGCGGCGCTGGTGAGCTTCGCCTGAAGGTCGTTGATCCGCTTCAACTCGGCCGGGGTGGCGCGGTTGAGGGCGTCGGCGGTGGCCGATCCTCCGGCGACTCCGGCATCGGCGATCTGCTGGAGGATGTCGCCGCGTACACCCTTCTTCTTCAGGGCGGCGAGGGTGTCGGCGAAGCGCTGCGTCTTGGCGAGGGACTGCTGAAGCCCGACAGTGATCGCTGCGACGCTGTTCGTCTGCTCGTGGCCGGTGACGATGTTCGCCTCACCGAGTGCCTTGTTCGCCGCCTCGGTCGCTGCCTTGTTCCGCTCGGCCTTGAGGTCGTTCAGCTTCTTCGTCGCGTCCGACAGGCGCTTTGCTACAGCGTCACGCCGTGCAGCGAGGCTGACTAGTGCGGCGTTGTCCTTCTTGACCCGCGAGAGCAGCGACGAGAGGCCGCCCCGCTTGCGCCTGTTGCTCGCGTTGATGTCGATCGCGCGCTCGATCAGCGTCGTGACCTGCGCCAACTTCGACTTCAGGGAGGATGTCGACGCGGTGATCCCGGAGACGAGGCCGCCGATAATGCTCTTACCGGCCGGCGTCAGCAGCGAGGCATCCCGACGCCTCGGCCCCTTCCAGTCCGGGATCATCGCAGTGAGGCGGCCAAGGACCGACCGTACGCGGCCAATCGCTGACTCGATGCCACGGACCAGCCCACCGACGAGCGACGCGCCAGCACCGCGCAGGACGCCGCCGAGGTCACCGAGCGCGGAGATCGCGCGGCCGGGCAGACCCCGCAGCCACCCCACCGCGGTGCTGACGCCCGACTCGATGGAGGACCGGAAGTTTCGGGCGGCCTCGGCCGCTTTCCGCCCCAGCGAGCCCGGGAGGGAGGCAAGCGCGTTGATCGCCTTGCCGGGCAGTCCGGCGAGCCACGAGACGATGCCGCGGACCATGTCGGGGATGACGCTGTGCCCGACAAGGTGGTCGTACAGCCACTCGAACGGCTTGCTGATGCCGTTGACGAGCCAGCGCACCGCGGCGATGCCGGGGGCGAAGCCTGCCTGTAGGCCGCGGATGAAACCAATGAGCCCTTGGATCGCGGGGATCGCGTACTGCCGGATGGCGACCGCCGCGAACTGGATCATCACGGTGGCGATGCGCAGCAGGGGTTGGATCAGCGGGATCACCGCGGGCAGCAGGCTGGCCAGCAGTTGCGTGCCGAGCTGCATGATCGCCGGTAGCAGCGGAGCGACGGCTACGAGCACCTGCCCTATGGCCTGACCCATGGCGCCCATCGCCGCGGCGATCTGCGGCGCGAGGGGAGCGAGACTTCGGAGGATGACGACGAGCTGATCGGCGTACCCGCTGATCAGTTGACCGATCACCTGTGCGAGACCCGAGAGGACTGGTGACAGGTACGCGGAGATGCCCGACGCGATCTGTGTGATGATCGGGGCCAGCGCGGCGAAGATCTTGCTGAAGGCGCCGAAGACCGGGCCGAGCGCAGGCAAGATCGCGGCGACGATCTGCCCCACGGCGGTGATCAGCGGCGCGCAGGCGACGACGAGCTGGCCGACCGCACCCGCCGCCTGCGTGAGCACGGGGCCGAGCGCGCGGATCACGGGCTGAAGCGCCGTGCCGAGCGCGCGGATCAAGGTCTGTGCAGGCGGACCGAGCTTGGCGAGCACCTGCCCGACGACACCGAGGGCCTGCGCGAGCAGCGGCCCGGCCGTATGGGCGAGCTGCGCCATCGTGGTGAACAGGGCCCGGAGACCGGCCTGCATCTCCGGCGACGCGAACGCCTGCCGCATGTGACCGGTGATCGTCTGGAGCATCCCGACGAACCCGCCGCCGCTGACCTGCGCAGCCTGGAAGACACTCGCGAAGATCGACGCGATGTTGCCCGCCACCTGGATCAACTGCTTGACCAGGCTGATCGCCTGCTCGATGGCCTGCCGCATCGCGCCGCTCTTGAACGCGGCGTCCATCTTCTGCGAGAGGGAACCGAGACCGGACGATGCAGCGGCACCGAGGCGCTTGAAGGCGGGCGCCGCCGCAGCACCGACCTGCACCAGCCCTTGCACCAGCACCGACGGCAGCTTGGAGAATCCGCTGAGGCCAGCCGTCGCGCCCTTGAGTGCGGCGCCGAGCGTGCCGGACTGGCCGAGGTGCCGCGCGGTCGTCAGGACCCCGCTGGCCATCTGGTTGAGCGTCGTGGCCGACGAGGTGAGCGCCTGCCGGAACACAGGCAGGGTGGACGCTGCCGTCGCCTTGAGCTGCGTATCCAGCCCCGCGAATACGCGGTCCTGCACGCTGCGCTTGATCTTGTCCAGCTCGGGCGACATGGACCGGATCTGCTGAACAAACGATCGTGCATTGGGGCTGAGCTTCTTCAGCGCCTCGGCGTACGCCTCCGGTTTCGACGGGTCGAACGCGGCCTTGATCGCTTCGCCTACACCGGACAACGCGATCTTGATGGTGCCCACCAGGGTCACCAGCGCAAGCAGGCCCGTCGCCCCGACACCGGCGGCCGGCGCGATGCTGGCCAGCGTCGCGGCCAGACCACCGACGAGCGGCATGACGGCGCCCACCGCCGCCGAGACCTTGAAGAACGAGGCGCCCAGACCGGCGATGGTGCTGCCCATGGCGCCGAGCCGGGACAACGCGCCGCGCAGCCGCTCAGTGGTCGCCTCGCTGTTGTGCGTGTCGACGTGGGCGTCGATCTCAATGTCGGTGCCGTCGACCGCCCGCGCTGCCTCGCGGACCTCGGCGAAATCGGCGAGGGCGCCGCCGATGACGCCCCGGACCACGATGCTCGGGTGCTGCTGCGAGAGGCGTTCGAGGTGCGGCTCCAACTCGGCCATCCGCCGGAGCGCGTCCTCGATGGAGATGTCGACGCCGATGCGCTCGTCGGCAAGCCGCTGGAGATCGCGGCGCACGCGGACGAGGTCCCGGTCCAGCTCGCTGGAGTCGGCGTCGAGTTCCACCTCGGGCAGGTCCGCGAGCTGCGCCCGCAGCACCTCTTGCAGGGAGGAGCCGAGCGCGGCTCCGACGGAGGACCCTTGCCGGGCGGCGTCCGCGATGACGCCAGAGGTGTTCTGGAGGTTCACCTCCAGGTGGCTGATCAAGTTGGGGAGGTTGATCTCCTCAGCCGCCATCGCGGTCCTCCTCTCAGGCGCGGCGCATCATGGCCAGCCCCACAAGGGAGCTGCCGTCGGACGGGGTGGGACGGTCATCGCTGCCGCGGTGCGCGGCGCGGTGCTGGTCGGCCAGCGTCAGGAGCTGGTGCAGCGTCATGTCCCAGAAGGCGTCGGGCTGAATGTGGAGGGCACCGACGGCGAGGTAATAGAGGTCAGCCCAGGGGAAACGGTCGTCATCGGAGTCGCGGCGCTTGGCGCCGCCCCGCCGTTTCCCTGGCTCTGGAGGGCCTTTTCAAGGGCGGCCGTGAATGCTGCCGTGTACTCGTCGAGACGGCCGGGGTGCAGCAGATCGGCGAGGTCAACGCCGTCGCTGCGGCGACGGAACACGATGTCGCTGATCTTGCGGTTGCCCTTGGCGTCCTGGTGTTCCCGGATGTGCGGCTCGAATCCGCCGGGGCCGATCGCTGCGGCGCCGATGATCTGGATGAGCGGACCGAACGCGGCGCCTTTGCCCGTGCTGTCGATGGCGCCCTGTACAGCGGCGACGCTGCCAAAGCGGGCTTCGAGGAGGGCCAGGGCGCGCATGCTGTAGCGCAGGCCGACGGTGGTGCCGTCGGTGAGGGTGATGGTGCCGCCCTCGGCGAGCAGGTCAAGGCCAGTGGTCATGGTGGGTCCCTGGGGTCAGTGCCGGGTTTCGGCCTGCGGATGAGCGGGGCCGGGCGGGCGGCGACGGAGCGGCCCGCCCGGCGGTCACGGGGTGGCGGCGGTGACGATGGGCGTCGCGGTCTCGTTGATCACCGCGTCGACCCACTCACCCGTGCTGGCCAGCGGCACGCACCGGGCCTCGTTCTCGATGGCGCGGTAGTCCTCCTCGGCGAACCCGAGGCCGGGGAACGACGACATGACGCACTTGAAGAGGCTGAAGTGCACGTCACCGCCGATGATGTCGCCGCCGCTTACGGGCGTCTTGCCCTCGATCTTGTACGGGAGGGGCTTGGCGCCCTGCTTCATCAGCCACCGCGACTTCTGCGACGGGGTGGTCCCGGAGTCGGTGACGGTGCTGGACATGAGCGCCACCAGCACATCGAAGCTGAGCTTCGCGTGCGGGTACTTGACCGTAACGTTCGAGATCGCTGCGTCGCTGTCCAACAGGCCGTTGTCGCCGCGCAGTTCCTTGACCTCGACATCGCCGGAGATCTCCATCTCCTTGATGCCGGGCACGTCGATGCCTGCCCCGTACGACGGCGTGCCGCCAGCGGGGTCGGAGAGCAGCGGGAAGATTTTTGCGTCCTCGACCGCGTAGAGCTTGGTCACTCGGCTGATCGGCATGGTGGGTGTCCTTCCTGGTGCCGGGGTCCGGCCCTTACTCGGCGGGGGTGGTCGTGGCGTCGCCCTCCGGCGGCACCGGCGGGTCCCACGGGAAATCCGGGGTGGTCGACGGCGGCCGGTCCGGCGGGATGTCGCCCGGCACGACCGTCAGCACGGCGCCGGGGATCTGCTCGGGGAGGTCGTCCAGGCGGCCGGCGTCCTGCTCGTAGATGCAGCCGTCGAGCAGGTAGTAGAGGTATCCGGGCTGGCCCTCGACGCGGTGCACGGCGACGCCGCCGGTCTGCACCTCGGCGTCCGCCGGGACGCGGACCATTGGCCGGCCGGGCTGCGCGGGGATGCGCCGGTCGAGGCAGAGGACGACCTCGGCGCGGTCGAGGGGGATGTAGGTGGCGCTCATGCGGGGGTCACCTCGGCGGAGAGCAGGCCGCGCCGGATCTCGACGGTGATCGAGTGGCGGACGCGGTTGTCGGAGATCGGGAAGCGGTCGAGGCTGGTCACGCGTACGCCGTGCACGGGTGCGGGGTGGGCGGGGAGGCGGCAGCCGTGCAGCGCGTGGGCGAGGGATTCGGCGAGGCCGTACCGCTCGGTGACCTTGGCGGTGCGTGCGCCGGTCTTGACACGGGCCCGCTGGATGAGATCGACGCTCGCGATCTCGATGATGTTGATCTCGGCGTTCGGATCGCCGAAGTCGCCGCGCGCCACCGGGTCGAGGCCCACGCTCACCGCCTCCTGGACGACGATGTACGGCTCGGCCTGCCCCGGCCGCGGCCCGTCACGGAAGACGGGCACGCCAGAGCCGAGCGATTCCACGTACGCCTTGATGGCGCTGGAGGTGGACGCAGCCATCAGCGGCCTCCCCGGATGCCGGCCATGTGGAAGCGGAAGAAGAAGTCGGTGCGCTCGATCGCCGGCCGCAGGAAGGGGCGGGCGGCGGTGCCGGGGTGGTTGACCTTGCCGACCGGGTGCGCCGCGCCAGGCCAGTACAGAGCCTTGCGGTTCTTCGGCACGATGACGTGCGGCGCTGTCCCGTACTCGACCGCCGCCGCGTAGCCCACGTTCGTGCCGACCTCGTAGCCGACGCGGCGACCGCCGCCGGTCTGCCGCGCGACGATGGAGGAGCGGAGCCGCCCGGTGTCGACCGGCGCGAGGCGCCGGGCCTCGTTCTGCACATCGGTGCCCGTGCGCTCGACAGCCTTCCGCACGTCGTCGGACATGCGGCCGAGGTAGCGCCTGAGTCCCCGCTCGTACGCACGGGTGTTGATTCGGGCGGACGCGGACGTGTCGAAGTACCGGGCCATCACACGCCCCCCAAGACCAGCGAGCCGCTGTTGAGGTAGGGCGCGAGGAGGGCGTCTACCTGTGTCGATCCGGTCGACGCGGCAGCCGAGACGACGGGCGTCTCCGCCGCTGACTCGTCCTCGATGTGGACGTTGTTGCCCTCGTCGTCCACATCGAGCCGCGGATCGCGGGCAGCGTCGGCATCGGACGGCGCGGCCTGCGCCTGGATGTGCGCGGCGAGGAGCGCGGTGGCTTGCATGACCGTGGGCGGTACGGAGGCGTAGCCGTACTCCCCCTCGACGCGGACCTGTTCCACACCCCAGCCCTCGAACAGCGCGGACCACCCACCGGACCACGACTCGGCTCCGGCGATCAGGTCGTCCCAGCCGACCCATGCCAGGTGTACGGCGTCGACCTGTCCGAGCACGTCAGATGAGGTGACGCGGTACGCCGACGCCGGGATCGACGGGCGTTCGTACCCGTCGCAGACGGGCATCACGGTGGTGACCGTGCGGACGCGGCGCGGGAGGAGCACCAAGCCTCCCGGCGCCACGTCCGCGACCACCGCCATCACAGTGGGCTCGAACGCCTGCTGCGTGTACGCGGTGATCCGCTCCATGGCAGCCGTGATCCACGCGGTGACCTCCGGGTCCGACCCGGTGCACCCCGCGGTGCGCGCCTGTGCCACGGAGCAGTACACCGATCAGCCCTCGGCCTGCTCGGTGTCGGCGGCGTCCAGCTCGCGCCGGGCGCCCTCGGTGACCGTGGCGCCCTTGGCGACGATCAGCCGGGCATGGCCACCGGGGTGGGAGTGGACGACCGGTCCGGTCGGCGCACTGTGGTCGTCGAGCGCGCGGTACGCGTCGTCCGGCGCGGACTGGCCGACTTCCCAGCCGACGCCGGCGGCGTACTCCTGCGTGCGGACGACGGCCGCCGGGGTCGGCTGCTCGTCGGGGTTCTTGCGTGCGGCCATCGCTGGCCTCCTCACGGTGTCGTGGTGGGTGGGGCCAGCGCGTCAGGCGGTGGCGGCGGCGAAGGTGATTTTCACGAACGCGCGCGGGGTGTGGACGGCGACGTTCGCGCGGCACTCGGCGAGGATGACCAGCGTGTTCGCGAGGAACAGGTCCGCGTGCGAGTCGGACATCAGGATCGTGATCCCCTGCCGCTCCCACAGCGTGGCCCCGGTGCGGAAGCCGCCAAGCAACGCGGTGCCGGCGGCCATCGAGACGGAGGTGACGACGGTCAGCCCCCACAGACGCAGCGGCGCGCTCGGGTCCGTGACGGACGTGATCACCCGGAACTGACCGTTGCGGTCCTCGTCCAGCTGGATGTCCTGCCAGTCGAGCGGGTTCATCACGACCGAGTCCGGCGGGTACAGCGCCAGTTCGGCCTGAGTCCTGGCCTTGCGGACGGTGATCAATTTGGCGTCCGTCGACCCGACGCCGGGTCGGTACGTGCCGATGCCGGGCGTGGTCAGAATGCCCTGCATCTCGCTGGTGCCGTTGCCGTTGAGGATCTGGCGATCCCTGTTGTACTCCAGGCCGTACGTCAACCGGCCCTGGATGTAACCCATCATCTGACCGTCGTCGTCCGCGGCCTGCCGGGTGATCGGCACCCAGTGCGCACACGTCTTGAGCGACGTGGTGATCAGGTCCCAGGAGAACGGGCCCGACTGAGGCTTCATCGTCCCCTCGGGCACGACAGTGGCCTTGTTCCACGTGCCGGTACCGGCGACCGGTCCGGTCGTGTCGCGTACGTACTCCAGCGTGTTGCCGCTGCTGGTCTGCCGGTCGAGCAGGTTGGCGATCAGGAGCGGGAAGTCGGGGTTGACCGGGATCTGGCCGGGGACGCGCTGCGGGACGGCTGGCACGCCGTTGCCGGTGGTGACCGTTCCGGTCGGTGCGTCGCGGTAGTCGTAGGTGACGGCGCTGGACTCGCCGCGCAGGCCGCGCTCACGGAAGGCGCGCAGCGCCTCGGAGCGTACGAACGCCTCGGCCACGCTGACCGGGTGTTCGCGGCCTTGGTCGTCGGGCTGCTGGCCCGGCTCGGTGCGGCGGTGCTGCGGCTGCGGGTCGGGGTCGCCGGCGGGGAGAGCGGCGGCGCGCAGGGCCCGCAGCCGGGACTCCCGGTTGTTGGCCTGCTCGATCTTCGCGGCGATGTCGTCGGCGCGCTTCATCAGCTCGTCGAGGTCGCCCTCGTACGAGTCGTCCTGGAGGAGGCGGACGATCTCGTCGCGCTGTTCGGTGAGGGTCGGGGCCGCGCCCTTGATGGGGTAGATCGGTCGTCCGTCGCGGCGGCGACCGATGGGCTTCGCGCGTGTGCTCATCGCGGTGCCTTCCGGTCCGTGGGCGGGTCGCAGCCGCCCAGATGTCTGGGGTCTGCGTCCGTCTTTCACGGCCGGTGGATCGCGCCCGGCAAGCCTGTGGCTTTCACGTCCGGTACAGGCGGCCCGGATCAATGCGGCGAGGGTAGATCACATGTCGCGTACCGCGGTGGGGGGTGGTGTCATTCGCGGCGACGACGGGCGTCTACCTGCGTCGTCGCGCCCCGCGGTGGTGCCGCGGCAGCGACCGGTACGGGGCGGAGCGCTGGTTGCGGTGCGCCCACCGCCGGGCGAACGGCAGCTTCCTCGCAAACGCCATGCGCCACTGCGCCTTGCTCGTGAACCGCCGCGCCATCACGCACCTCCCACCGTGGCGAGACGCAGCGCCGCCGCCCGCCGCTGTCGGGCCCGGCGCTGCTCCTCGACCACCCGATCGCGGTCGGCGCGGACCTGCTCGTCGAGAGAGGGAGCGGGGGCGTCGATGTCCTCGTACAAGGCGCCGAGCGCCGAGCGGACCGTCTTCAGCTTCGAGCCGGGCACCGCGGCCATGCGCGCGGTGATCTGGCTGACCTCGACGAGCCGGGCCGACCGGATGTTCTCCATCACGTCGCGGCGCTTGTCGTCATCCATCTCGGCGAGCTTGTCCCAGTCGGGCAGGTCCGTACGCACGAAACCCACGGACAACTCCGGCGCCGAGCCGCTGCGGGCCATGGTGCGTGCGTCGCGGCCGGCGGCCGTGTCGTCGTACCGGCCGGAGATGTACAGGCCGTCGTCGCGCTCCTCGGCGGTGAAGGTGCCGACGGGCTGCATCGGGGAGTGCATGAACAGCATGGCGTACTGCCCCTTGAGGCCCTTACGGAACACCCGCTGATGGAAGGTGGTGCCGTAGCTATCGACCACGCCGTACCGGCAGGCCAGCCCCTCGAACGTGCCGTCGTCAGCGTCGGCGGCGCGGAGGTCGATGTCGACGGCCGCGCGGAATTCGATCTCGGTCATCACTGGCCTCCGGCCTGCTTGAGCGCGTGCTCGGCGTAGACCTCGGCCACGCCCTTCATGACTTCCTGGTGCGCCGGGGAGAGGCGCGGCGCGTACCGGTACACCGCCCGGCCGCTCTTGTCCCGGCCGTCGTACTCGTAGACGACGGAGCCGCCGCCGAACGTCATGTGCCGGGGCAGTTCGCCGTCCGGGTCCGGGCGGACTGCGATGTCTGTCTTGCCGTCGAACGGGCCCCTTCGCACCTGGGCGAACGGCACGCCGGGCGGGCAGTAGGCGCCCCTGTATTGGGCGTGTCCGGCGGGCTGGAGGATCGCGCGGACCTCACCACGCAGCAGCGTCGCCACGTCAATCCTCCTCGGTGCGGTCGTCCCACACGAAGCGGGTAGCGCCGCCATGCCCATGGACGTATTCGGCGTCTTCAAGGGAACCCCAGGTCACGGTCGACGGACGGTCGCCGCGCCACCGGATCGACACGGTGCCGTCCGGCCACACGACACCATCGGCCACGGTGCCGGTCCCTGAGATGCCGCTCAGGTCTCGGTCACGCTCCAGCGTGAACAGGCGAGGGGCGGGGACGGGCGGCGGCCCCATGTAGCCGATGTCTTCCAACGTCAGCTTCGGTGTCTTCTTGCGTCGGGGCATAGGTCAGTCCTCCTCGAACTGGAAGGTGAGAGCACACCTGCACTGGATCGCCTGCGACGCGGGCGCCGTCGGGTCCGCAGGCCACCTGCTCTTGGTCAAGGCGAAGCGCTTGTTCAGGGCGACGCTGCGGCCGTTCTCCTCGCGGTGCGTCTCGCGGGTACGCGCGTCGGCCGTGGCCAGCCACGTCTTACGCACAGCACCGGCATCCAGCGCGGCCATGTGCGACGCGGCGTTGTACCCGCCGACCGACTCGGTCCGAGCGATCATCGTCGCTCGGTAGTCGCTGAGGTCGGTGAACACCTTCTGAATCCGAGCCCGCAGCTCGGGCACCGACTCGCCCTCGGCCACGCCGTACGCGAGGAGCTGCGACCGGAGCACGGCCTCGGTCGTCGCGGTCACGCGGCCGGCCAGCTCGTCGATGCGGTCGTCCAGGGCTTCGGCGACGGCGGGTTCGTCGAGGTCGAACGAGGCGGTGATCGTGGCGCCGCCGCGGCGCCATGCCCGCTCGACGAACGGTCGCAGCACCTCTCGCGTCCGGCGTCGCCAGTACCCGCCGTCGAACAGATCGCGGACCTTGATCCGCTGCTCCCAGCCCTCCGGGCCGACGGCGATATCGAGGTCCGTCATCCGGTCCGCGGTGGTCGCCTCGGGGTCCGGCGGCGCGAGGCGGACGGTGTCCTCGCGGGCCAGCGCGCACGCCTCCGCGCGCACCTCGGCGAGCCAGTCGGTGGAGCGCTGCGGCTTCTTCATCAGCCGATCGAAGTCCCGCAGCACACGTTCCCGCTGCTCCCGCGCGAGGGCCCGCACCGCCGACCGGCCGGCCGCCTCCAGCGCCTCGTACGCCTCGGCGATCTCCGCTAGCGACGGCGACGACGGGCCGTCGTCCGCGCGCGTCAGCTCACGCCGGACGGGCGCCGACGGGTCGTCTACCTGCGTCTTTCCCAGCAGGCGGGAGAGCGTCGTCTCGACGGCCCGCGCGACGATGGTGTCCACGTCCGGGCTGGGCAGGCGGGAGAAGTCCGCGTCCCACGACCGTACGTCGTCCCCGCTGGTCTGCCCCTGCACGGGCGCGAACTGGGCACGGTACGGCGTCAGGGTGTGGCCGCCGATCCCGCCGGGGAGCGGGTCGTAACCGAGGACGGCCCGCGCCTCGTCCACGGTCGTGATGTCCGCGTACATGCTCGCGCGAGCCCGGTTCGCCTTCGAGTCCTGCGCCTCTTGCAGAGCCTCGACACCGGACAGATCGAACTCGGCCTCTTCACTGTCCGAGGGCAGCAAGATGCGGTCGATCTCGGAGCCGATGATCTCCAGCTTCGGTTTGATCGTGTCGGACCACAGCGTGCTGCGGGCCGCGGCGCGGTTCTCGTACGTCGTACCCGCGGCGAGGTAGTCGTGTGGCACCCCGAACGCCAACATCACTTCCGCACTGTTGGCCATGCGGGATTCGAGGTAGTCCATCTCCTCCGTGGTCAGGCCCACCCGGACGTACTCGATGCCCTTGCCCTGCGACCCCGGCGGCGAGGCGACGAGCAGTGTCTTGCCGGCATTCTCCGGCCCCTGCATCGAGGCCCGCCACGACGCGCGGCTCTGCGCGAACTGCTGCTCTGTCTGATCTCCGAGGTACAGCACACCCGACGGGGACGCGCCGTTGGCGTAGGAGCGGCGCTGCCACTCGCGGGCGTACGCGTCCATGTCCACCACGTGCCGTGCGGCCTTCCACGGGGCGAGGCAGCCGAGCGGGTCGAACGGGTGCGGATACCGGAGCCACAGCATCTCGTCGGGCAGCACAGGGACGCGGGCGCCGTCGGCCCGGTTGATCACGAAGCCCACGATGTCGGCGGTCGTCGGTCGCTGCGCGATGGGCTTGTTCACCACGACCTGCACGTCGTCGTATACCGGGTGCGCCTCGGCGATCGGGCCGAGCCCGGTCTCGCCGCGGTCGAGCCACACGAAGCTTTGCCCGGCCAACTCCCCTTGCTGCAAGATGATCGACTTGAAGGCGCGGGCACTCATCTGCGGGTTCGGCCGCTTGTTGAACAGGTGCGTGACCTCGTGGCCCTCGATGGCCTCGCCGTCCGGGCGCCGCACCACCAGCGGCACGCTGCTGCCGTTGTCAGCGATGGCCGCTACGCATCGGTACGCCACCGCGCTGTGCGCGTACCCACGAGCCTCGGCGTCGAGGTCGAGAGTGAGGGACTGCTGCCCGCCGATGCTGGCCACGGTGATGGGGCGGCGGTCCCGCAGCTGGTCGAGACTGCTGACGGAGCGCCGGCCGCGCGCCACGTCGAGCGCGTCTCTGAGTCGTCCCACTGGTCCTCCTATGCGACCGCGGCGAGGTTGCCCGCGGGGGCGAGCATGAGATCGGTGAGGGCCCAGACGAGGGCGTCGAGCCGGTCCGGGGAGTCGTCGCCCGGTACCCAGGTGGTGAGCTGTTCCTCCAGCTCAGGGAAGCTGCCGACGATGTGGGCGGCGCGCTGCTCGAAGAGGGCGGCGACCGGCTCGGCGCGCGTGGCCTTCCCACGGCTGGCCGTGACCGTGCGGTAGTTGACCGTCGGGTCGACCTGCCGTACCACGGTCCCGATCCACTCGCCGCCGTTGTTCACCTCGGCGACGATCGCGTCCGCCCGGTGGGCGTGGTACGCCTCGACGGCCCGTCGAGCAGCGTCGATTGGCGGCATCCGGCCGGACAGGTCATCGATCACGTACCCGTGCGGCCTCACCATTCCGTTCAGGTCCGGGATGTATTGCCGGGACAGGCCAGCCACGATGATGCCCATCTCGTCGGACTCGTCGTGCGAGGTGGCCGCCGGGTCGACGGCGACGACGAGGCGGGCGGTGTCCGGCACCGCGCCGACACGGGTCGCGTCGAGCAGGCCCCACGACCAGAGCGCGCCTTCCACGTCGCTGATCAGTTCACCGTCCAGCTCTTGGCGCTCCAATCGGGTGCCGGCGTACTGCGCGATCAGCTTCGACCGCATGAGGGCGGGCAGGTGGATGGCGTCGCGGGTCCGGCCACGGGTCAGGTGCACGTCGGCACGGGCGATCAGGTCGCGGATCTCCCGGCGCGGCTTCGGCGTGGTCGACGCGATGTAGTGGGGCCGGGGCCCGAGGCGCAGGCCCATCGCGGAGTGGACGAGGGCGTCGCCGAGGCGCCGCATCGCGGCAGCCTCCTCCAGCCAGACCAAGCACCTGTTACCGCCGGAGCGCAGGCGCTCGATGTCGTCCGGCGAGTGGGCTCCGAACAGCTTCGCTTCGGCGCCGGATGGCCACCGCACGTGGGTGCCGCCGACGGTCGTACGGACGACGACGCGCGGGTCGTGCGCGCGAATGCCGGAGGGCCCGTTGACGGCGGACTCGACGGCGTCACCTTGCGTCGGAGCGATGATGCTGAGCCGGTGGCCGCCGGGGACGCGCTCGTCACACGGCGGGCCGTTGACGTGCGCAACGGCGTACCGGGCGCAGCCGTCGGTCTTGCCGGTGCCGCGCCCGCCGAGCTGAAGCCACATGCCGTGCGTCTCGATCTCGGCCGGGGGGACCTGCCACTCGTACGGTGTCCACGAGTCCCACCGGTCTTGCCACAGGCGGGCGGCGAGGCGGTCGCGCAGGGCACGGAGCGCGGCCGGGCTCATGCGCTCCAGCCGCGCCCGCTGCTCGGCGGTGAGGCTGCTCACCGGGCCCGCTCGGCGATCTCGTCGGCCAGCGCTTCGACTTCCGCGGTGAGCGCGTCGGTCAGCTTGGCGTCGACCTTGACGGGGGCGTCGAGGCCGAGGAGCCGGGCGTGCCGGTCGAGGGCCTTGATGATGACCTCGGCGGCGCGGGCGTCCCCGGTGACGGCCTTGGGCATGAGCCCGTCGAGCAGCGCCTCCAGGGTGGCGAGTTGGCGGCCGATCTCGGCGTCGCGCTGCTCGGCGGCGGCTTCGGCCCAGCGGCGCATCCCGCGCTTCCACGCCTCGTGGGCGCTCTTGACGTTGATGCCCAGCTCTGCGGCGATCTCGCGGAACTGCATGCGGCGGCGGACGCGCATGTCGATGACCTGCTGTTCGCGTGCCGTTGCTATGTCGGTGTTGATCTTCGTGGCCATGTCCACTCGCCTCCCTGGTGGGGAGGGTACGAACTTTCTTCGGGCTGGGATCTTGGGTGGTGTCATTCGCAGCACAGCAAGGGCCTCGGCGCGCAGAGCGACACGGATATACGAGAGTGTGCATCCGTGACCCGGCCGGTCCCATATGCTGATCCTGCTCCGCCTCGTCCCACCTCAACTAGCCAGTCGCAAAACGGCTGGTGAGCCCGCGCCACCAACGCGGGCGACCGTGACCCGACCGGGTCTCAGGGACGAGGAGGTGGTGTAAGTGGACGACGACTGCGATTGTCGATGCCATCGGCGCCGACAGAAGTGGGTGCAGGCCATCGTGGATTGGTGGCCCGTACTGTCGCTGCTTGTCGTTGATGTAGTGCAGCGCTGCCAGCAGTAGGTGGCAGCAACCCGCCGTTGTCGGCTGTAGCTCACAGAGCCCGGCCGGATTGAGGACGGCCGGGCTCTGAGCTGTACTACTCGGCCCGTCTCCGGTTTGCCCACTGGAGGCGGGCTTCCTGCGTTGGTGAACACAGATAGTTACACCTTTGGACTACTGGTGCCCATGTTGGCTACTACCTAGGTGTTCAACAACGCATGTGACATCACCGTAGCGCACTCCGAAGTGCACTGCTTGCCACTTAACACCACTGTTTAATTAAGGCTTTGGCGCTGACTATCCCCTTCACTTTTGGGGTTACTCACTGGCTTAGTCCATCCGCCTGTACTGGCCGCGTAGTGCCGTGCATGCTGTGGTTCCTCGCTACTGCGCTTCTCATCGCGGATGGGCATGTCGTGGTTCAGTGCCATGCTGGCGCTCCTGTCTCGTGACCGGGATGGGCCCGGGGCGGCCGGGTCGCCTGGCAGCAGACGGCCGCCCCGGGGCTGTAGTTGGGCCCGTAGTCGGCCCCGTAGTTGGAGTGTGGTTAAGGCGTAGTTCCGCAGGTCACGCCGCGTGTAGTCCGGGCCCGGACGCCCCTGCGGGGCCGCTCTCGGGAGAGGGGCTAGAAGGGGCCTCGGCCGGGGCCAGATCAGCCCGGTGCACGCCCACCGTGACGCCCCGCCCACGCACCCTCACGCGATCCCGCACGGGGATGCCCAGCCGGGTGCACACCGACCGCAGATCGGACACCTCCCACTCGGGGTGCTGACCGGCCCGGTGCAGGAGGGCGAGGAGGTCCCGCAGGTGCACTCCTTGGCGGTCCCCGATGGCGTCCCAGACGAGGGTGCGAAAGGCGTCCTCCGCGGACCCCTCGGAAGCGTCTGCGGGGGCCTCCTCGACAGGTGCTTCGGCGGGGGCAACGAGGCGTCCGCGGCCGGCGCGGTGGGCAGCCCAGAGCCACGCGGCGGTGGCGATCCACAGCAGGGATGGCATGGCGCGGGCAGTGCGTACCGCGACCCATCCGGCGGCGAGCAGCAGCGCGAGGCGTACGCCGCGGCCACGGCTGGTGGGCGAGGCGCGAACCCATGCGGCGAGGGCGACGGCCCGGCGTCGGGCGACGATGATCGACCCGTACCAGAGTCGATCACCGAGGAGACGGAGGCGCTTCACAGGATGCCCGCCCCCTCCAGCGTGGCGCGGCCCTGCTGCCCGATGGCGTTGATCGCTTCGGGCAGGAAGCCGAGCAGGTTGGCCGCGCCGGCGGTGAGGCACAGGGTGGTGCCGACGAAGGCGCCCCCGGCAATGCGCTTCTTGTCGTTCTTCCCCGCGGCCTTCCACGCGATGACGACGCCCACGGTCATCAGCAGGACGACGACGGCGCCTTCCGGTGTGAGGTGGCCGAGGTCGCCGCGGCCGAGCGCGGCACCGCCCTGGACGCCGGTCACGCCGCTGAGCGTCTTGTTGCCGACGGTGTTGCCGGCGCCTGCGGAGCATCCGGCGAGCCAGCCGAGGAGGCCGCCGGCGCAGATGGTCGACACGCTGCCGAGGGCGAGCCCTTCCCCGAACGGGATCAGTTTCTTCGGGTCGTGGCCCGACTTCCACCAGGGCCACAAGTTGGCGTAGGCGATGACAAGGGAAAGGGCCAGACCGCCGAGGCTAAGGGACGTAGCGGTGTTCACGGGCGTACCCCTGTCAGCAGAGTCACGGGGTCGTACCAGCCCATGGCGCCGGTGCCGCCGACGAGGCCGATCATGAGTGCACCGCGAGTCCACCAGCGCGGGCGACGGTAGTCGGCGAGGAAGGCGAGGGCGCCGCCGGCGAGAGCGATCAGGTAGGCGGGCAGGAGCCCGGCTTCGGTGCGCGCTTCGTGCAGCGTCGCGGACCACGCGCCGGTCATGCTGCGCCCGTCGAACCACGGGCCGAGGACGATGACGCCGGAGATCAGCGACGCCCACGGGCGCAGGCGCGAGGTGAGCCAGTCCCACCTCCGCGATTCCGGCTCGGGCTCGGGCGGCCGTACGAGGTCGACGGTGACGCGGACCTCGATCGGGCCGGGCGGCGGCGGGTCGGGCCACGGGTACGTGCGCGGCGGGACGACCGGCGGGGGCGGTGGCGGAGGGGCCGCGGGCGCGGTTCGCCACGGCGGTACGGCGCCCGGGCCGGGCGGTCCGGGCGGTAAGGGCCGGGCGACGGGCGGCCACGGCTGCCCGGCCGGGATGACGCGGGTCGGTGTGACCGGCCGCGACTGGGAGGTGTTCTCGGGCATGGGGTCCTCAGGTGAAGCGTCGGGCCCGACGCCAAGGCGGCGAAGCAGGTAGCGCATCCGCAGCTCGTCGGCGCCGGGAGCGGTCACGGCGTCAGGCGGTGTGCGCTGCGGGGAGCGCCGGCGGGTAGGTGGCGAGCTGCGGCTCGTGCTCCTCGACCTCGGCACGGATCACGCCGCGGATCGTGGAGTCGCCGACGCGTCCGTAACCGGCGGCCTCCAGCGCATCGCGCATGGCGGCGGTGCCGGGCCGAGTGCCGCCGTCGTAGAGCGGTCGAATGGCGGCGCACCGCGGGTCGCGGTAGGCGATCGGCGGCCGGACCGGCTCGGCGGGCGGCAGCTGCGGCGCGGGCGCTGCTTCGGCCGACGGTACGGCCGGTGCCGGGGTGGTCGTCTCCTCGTCAGTGCGCTCGACGACGGGGGTGTCCTGCTCGGTGTCGACGCTGGTCGACGGGGCCGCGACGGGCGTCGCGGCGAGGTGCAGCAGGTGACCGAGGACGAGCGGCGGCACGCATGAGACGACCACGACGAGCCACGCGGGAGCGTGGGGCTCGGCGGACCAGTGCCCGGTCACGAACAGATGCGACACAGGCTGTGCGGCCATGGCGGCGCCGAGCGCCAGCCACGCCCCGACGACCGCGCTCGTCTTGCCCGGCGCGCCCTTCGGCCGGCGCGACGCGACCACCGCGGCGATGCCCGCGTAGGCGGCGAGGACGGAGGCCATGCCCCATGCGAGGCGGGTGTCCCATCCGGCGAGTACGCCGAGGTGGTGCTCGCCGGGGGCGCACATGACCATGACGAGGACGGTGACGATGGGGCGGCCGGCGTCGGTGAACAGCGATGCCCACCAAGGGATGCGGGCACTGGACGGGGCGAGCGGCGTGGTGCATCGGTTGCGGAAGCGGCGCCAGATGCGGCGGTGCAGTTTCACGAAGTGCTCCAGTCACGGGGCGGCCGGGCGCGCAGACAACGTGCAGGCCCGGCCTCTCGGAGGTCAGCGGTGGCGAGCGCAGGTGTACTCGGGCCAGTCACAATCCGGGCAGGTCATCTGCGTTTCGCACGGCTCGCAGTCGGAGCGCGGCTCACGATGCATCGGGCAGACGGCGTCGACGTAGGCGCCGGGTACGCGTCCGTAGCTCTTCGCCAGGGCCCGCTCGGCGAGGATGCGACTGTCGGTGTCGTGGTCGTCGTCGTTGAAGGCGCGGAGGATGCGGCGAGTGGGGCTGAAGACGGCGTGGATCATCGGTTGCCGCCGCTCTCGTTGCCGTGGGCGCGGGCGATGGCGGACTGGTCGCGGGCCGCTGCGGTCGTGGCCGGGTCCTGGTGGTGGGCGTAAGCCTCGGCGGCCTCGGCCTGGAGGCGGCGGACGCGGGCCTCTGCCTCGCCGTCCGGGGCGTGGGTAGGCTGCTGCTCAGCCATGGAGACTCACCTCTCCTGTGGTCAGGCCCCCGGTAGTGCAGCCACACCGCCGGGGGCCGATCTTGTTTTAGGGGCGTCGACGGGCGTCGGAGGCCCGTCATGACGCGGCGAGGGGTACCCCTCGTTTTCCGAAGGGTACCCCTCGTTTGCCGTGCTGTGCAGCCTTACTCTCCGGTCGGGAGGTGCTGATCATGGCGGGTGAGGCGGACGCGGTGCGCGAAGCTGTACGGGCACTGGAGGCGATCAGTGACCCGATCCAGCGGGCACGCGAGACATCGAAACTGCTCCGGGAGTGGCCGGAGTTGCACTCACTCGTCAGGGAGATTCGTCAGCACGCGGTCATCGCCGCGCATCGGGAGGGCCGGACGTACGACGAGATCGGCGAGCAGATCGAGACCAGCGGGGATCGGGCCGGGCAGATCGCGCGCGGCAAGTAGCGGCCATCGACGGTTGCCCGCGCCGTCGCTAAAGAGCGAGTTGCAGGTCCGCTGCACCTTCGAACGTGCTTGTTGACCAGACGCAAATCCGGGTCAGTCTTCCGGTTGCTCTTCTACGTGCGGGCCACCCATATTGCGCGGCGATCGCATCGTCGTCTGCTTGGTTAGCCTGCCAGTCCTCCTCTTCCTGGCGTAGGCGCTCAGCGAGCGCATCCGGACTGGACGCTTCGCTCGTACTGCGGATCATCAGCGGACCGAGTTCGCTGGTCTCAGGGAAGCTCCATGTCTGCTCATACGCATATGTCGGCATGTCCCTCGCCTCCATGCTCAGCATGCGCTTCCGGCGCTCCCGGCGCACGCTGGATGCATGGCCGTACCGCCCGTGATCGTGCATCCACCGTCCCCGACCGGCGGCCGGCGCGTGTCGGTCGAGGGGACGATCTTGGGGCTCGCGTACGGCTGGCGTGACGTGGTCGAGTTCCTGCGCCGCGCGGGCCTCGACGAGGGTGCGGTCCGGCCGGATGATCCGGAGCTGATCGAGTGGCGCGGCGGTGGCCCGGACGACTGGGGCGGCGACGAGGCGAGCTGAGCAGGCGGCTACTGATACGTCCTCTCCCACGCCTCGTCACCGTATCGCTGTGCGAATGCCTCAAACTGATCGAGAGAGGTGAGGCCGAGGCGCTTCATGATCTTTCGGCGCATCTCCAGAACCGTGGCACGGGATACGTCGCGCCCCTGTGCGATCTCTTCTACGGACTCGCCGAGCGCGAAATGGTTCACGTAGCTGCACTGCCCACGAGTCAGCAGGGCGACCGGCGATGTGGTGCCCTGATCTTCGCTCATGGCTTCCCCCTCTGCGGTCAGGTGTGGCGTGCCTGACGGTACGGGAGTGCGGCCCGCCCTCCTAGAGACTGGCATTTCTGCGGCTTTCTTGACGCGGCGCGGACCTCTCCGCCAGGCGGCGAGGCCGTGCACCTTGTGGGGTAGGTCACGCTCGGTGTGGGCCTGCGGAACGGACGCCAGGCCGACCCGTTGAGAGGCTGCCGTCATGCACTTACGACAGGTCACCGCATGCTCCGAGCCCTCCACCTACACCACTCGCCGCCCCCGCAAGGGCGCTCCCACCTGGCAGATCTACACGTGCCGACGGCACCGTACCTACTGGCACTACCCCGACGGTCTCCGCCGCCTGCCCCTCGACGGGGAACACCCTGCCTGCGGGACGGTGCACGACTACCGGCCGCACGCCGAGATCATCGTGTCGCACCTGACCGGATGGATGTGCCTCGGCGGTATCCCCGTCGGCGTCCCGCGGCCGGCGGCCGATGACTGGCAGGCTCGTCTCCGTATCGCTGCCCGCGGTGGTGTGGCCGACGCGGCCCTCCAGGCCGTTCTCGACCGTGCTGTGCATCATGCGGAGGCGGGGGAGACGCATGCCGTTCTTGCTCTGCTGGCTGCTGCCGAGACTGAGGCTGCGGGCGTGAGGGGACGCGCACGATGAACCCGCGCAAGGTCGCGGCCGTCAGCTCTGGGGTGGGTGGTTCAGTTGCCTGTTGAGGCGGATCCAGTCCAGCGGCCCTTGCACGGCGGCGGACATCACCTTCGTGATGTGGGCCGCGATCTCCTCGGCTGCCTCGGGGCCGTATCGTTCCTCGACCCACTGCACGGCCGCTGCCGTGCCTGCCGCGTGGGCGCCGGCCGCGAAGTGGGGGCCCGCCGAAAGTCGCCCGTACCCCTTGTCGTGCTCAACGGCGGCGCGCAGCCAGCCACCGCTCTCCTCCTGCCAGGCGTTGACCGTGGCCTTACGGGTGCCGTCCTGAGCCATGCGCCCATTCTCCTCGTGTGGTCGGCTGCGGAATGGTCACAGGATCGCCACGCTACTCCCACGAGCGCGTGTCCGGCTCGTACGTTTGCGTCCTCAACTAGCGTCCCGTGGGGGGATCATGCGCATACGTTTCGCCGCAGCCGGTCTGATCGTGGGCGCGGTGGCGCTCACCGGCTGCATGGGGGTGCCGCGGTACGAGGCGACGCCGGCGCCTGCGAGTGCGGCGCCGAAGGAGGCAGCGTCGGAGGCTGCGGAGTCGCCGAGCAAGGCTGCGTCGGGCGGTGAGGCGGAGGACGACGTGAAGGTCACCGGGTGCTCGGTGGACGGCGCGACGGGGTGGCCGTCGGCGAAGCTGTTGATCACGAACCGGGCTGAGCGGCAGTTCAGCTACATGGTCACGGTCGAGTTCGTGGACGCGTCCGGTACGCGGATCGGTACGGGTGTGGCGGCGGAGAACAAGCTCGCCGCGGGGCAGAATGCGCGGGCGACTGCGCAGGGCTTTGTGAAGGCGTCCGGCTCGGTCAAGTGCCGTGTGGCGGACGTGCAGCGGTACTCGCTGTGATGCGTGCGGGCGTGGCTGCGCCCCGTCGGCCGGGTGGCTGGCGGGGCGCCGTGCTGCCCCACGGTCAATGCTTGTCAGTGGTCTCGTCGGCGGGTCCGTCGAGGGCGGCGCGGAGAAGGGAGGGCCGGATGCCGAGGTGGGTGGCGTCGTCGGCTGGGTCCTCGGGGAGCAGAGCGCGTACTCGGTCGATGACTGCGGCGAGTTCGGCGCGTTCACGCTCGGCCCGACGGATGCGGGCGGTGGATGGGCGGTAGGTAGACAGGCGGTAGGTCATCGATGAGGCCCTTCTGTGCTGATGGCCGCGGCCGAGGCGGCGAGTTGGTCGCGCTCACGGAGCAGGTGCTCGACGTGCTGCCGGAGGAGCGGGCCCTCGTCGGGGGTGAGGACGCCGCGGGCGGCGCGGGACAGGAGCACCAGCAGCGCGTCGCGGAACTCGTGGCCGGCAGGGTCCGGGCCCGGGTCGGGCGTCGTCGGCCCGTCGTCGGTGGGCGTCGCCATAGTGTCGGCGAGGCGTCTGACCTGCGTCGTCAATCGGTCGACGGCGCGGGCAATCTCGCGGGCGGGGTCAGTGGGCACGGTGGTGTCCCTTCGCGGGTAGTCGGCGGGTATGTCTCGACGGTGGGTGTACGCGGCGGTCGCGGCGGTCGTCTGCTGGGTGGCCGTGGTGGCGTATCGGCGGTGGGTGTCTGGTGATCCGTGGGGTGAGTCGGTGGCGGTTGCGTCGGTCTGGGTGGGGTTCATGTCAGTGGGCTGGTGCCTGATCGAGTGGGTGCGTTCCGGCACGCCCGGTCGTGGTCGCGGCCGGCGGTGAGCCACCAGGTCTCGCAGCACGCGGCGAAGATGGGCGCGGCCTCGGCGGGGCGGCGGGGGCGCGCGTCTCTCTCGGCGCGCACAGCGGCCTCACGCGCCTCACTACGGGCCTTGTGTCCACCGAGCCGCGCCACGGCGCGTACAGCGGCGCGGAGGGCGTTCACGACGCCACCGCCAGCCGCGCCGGGTCCGCGGCCAGCGCCGCGCGGGCGGCCTTCCGCCGACGGTGCTCCACCGACGCACGCCGGTGCGCGGCCAGACACCGGGGGCACACCGTCTCGCCGAGGCGGCGGTGGACGACGTAGCCGGTCTCGGTCCCGCCGGCCGCGTGCGCCGCGGCCAACTGCGCCCGACGCCGGGCCTCGACGCGTGCGGCATGGGCGGCCGTGCACGTCTCGCACGTCTCGCCGTAGCGGCCGTGCGCGCGGAGGGCGGGCTCGGTGCCGCAGGCGAGGCGGAGGCGGCCCTCGTCGTCCACCCACCGCGCGTCATCCGCGGCGAGCCACCGGCGCTCGGACGCATCCAGGCCGCCCCACACGCCGTACCGCTCGGCGCGGTCGAGGGCAGCGGCGAGGCAGGCGCGGCGAAGCGGGCAGCGCAGGCACATGGACTTGGCGAGGGCGCGCTCGTCGGGGTGGGGGGAGTACCAGAGTTCGGGGTCGTCGTAGGAGCAGAGGGGCCGGGTGCGGCCGAGGGCGGTGGTGGTCATGGGGTCAGTCCTCCTCGGGCGCGGTGCGTTGTTGGTGGGGTGGTTGGGGTGCTCCCCCTCTCCCCCCGTAGGGGGGAGGGGGAGCGTGAAGCGGTGCGTGAAGCGAGCGTGAAGCTGTGACCTGCGGTTTCCTTGATCAACGTGAAGCGCGTGAAGAGAAGCGTGAAGCGGCGCGTGAAGCTTGCACTTGCGTGATCGCGTGAAGCGGCGTGAAGGGTGGCGTGAAGCTGTGACCTGCGCGGGTCTTGATCGACGTGAAGTGCGTGAAGCAGGCGTGAAGCATTCCGCAGCATGATCAACGTGAAGCGCGTGAACAGGTGCGTGAAGCTGCGATGGTCCTTACTCGTCGGCATCGGGCAGCTCTCCCTGCTCGTTGAACGCCGCGAAGTACGCGACGGGTGCGGTGCGGCTTTTGCCGGTCTTGCGCATGACGGCGAGGCCCTGCTCGACGTACTGGTCGAGGCGGCGCCGGGCCTTCTCGATCTCCGAAGTGGTCGGCTTGGACTTCGGGTTGGGGTAGAGGTTCACGGCGAGCGCGGCGGGGGTCACGCCGGCCGACCCGGCGGCGCGGAGCATGCCGAGTACGTCGACCTGGTGCCAGACCTCGGTACGGCCGCGGGGGTGGTCGTGCTTGAGCTTCCACGGGCCGCACTCGGCGGCGGGTTGCTTCAGGTGGCGCAGGCTGACGATGGGCTCGCCTGCGGCGCCGTGGAGGCTGATGACGGACCCGGCGCCCGCGGTGATCCAGGTGGAGCCGTACAGCTCGTCAAGGCTGGTCGGCTCCTTGCCGGAGTCCTTACCGCCGCTCTGCTTGCGGTGGTGGTGCAGGCCGATGACCTCGATGCCCTCGACCAAGGTCCGCTGGATCGCAGTGTTGATGGCCTGACCGCCTTCCTCGGAGGCGAGTTCACCGGCCATGTCCTTGAGGGAGTCCAGGCACACGGCGTCGGCTCCGGCGGCCTGGCACAGGCGCAGCAGGATGCCGGGGTCTTTGATGAAGTCGGCCGGCGGCGGGCCGGGCCAGAACACGAGATGTTCGTCGAGGGCGTCGCGGTCCTCGGGCGTGACCATGCGGGCCATGGACCGGGCGGCCTGCTGCGGCCGGTCGGACGCGAGGTAGAGAACCCGCTTGAAGCGGCGTACAGGCAGGCCGAGGACGCGACCGTGATGGACGCCGATGGCCGCGAGGATGACCTGTTGGGCGAGGGTGGTCTTTCCGACGCCGGCCGGGCCCGCGATGAGCAGCGCCTCGGACTCGGCCCATATGACCTGTTCGCCGTCGCCCCAGAGGGCGGGGACGGTGTCGGGCCGGTCGAGGATGAACGATCCGCCGGGGCGGAAGCGTTCGCCGAGCGGGTCGCTGGTGGTGGCGCGTTGCTGTTGGAGGTACCCGACGATCTGCTGTTCGAGGGTGTCGGGGTCGGCGCGCTCGATGACGCCGGAGCGCAGCCGGATCGCGAACTCGTCGATGCGGCGCAGGCGGGCGGCCTCGCGGATCTCCTCGGCGAACGAGGGGGCCATCGGTGCGGTGATGGTGTTGACGCCGAGGCGGTCGATGATGTGGCCGCCGCCGACTTCCCGGAGCCTGCCGAGTCGTTCGATCTCGGCCTTGACGTGCACGGGGTGCGGCGTCTTGCCCTCGGCGACGAGGCCGCCGACCACGTCCCAGATCAGCCGGTGTGCCTGCGTGTACAGGTCGTCGCGGGTGATGATCTCGGCGCAGTCGTTGTACGCCTCGGCGGAGTGCATGATGACGCCCGTGACGTACTCCTCGGCCTCTAGGGCGTGCGGAGGCGTGCGGTCGTCCGCCGTGGGGCGTGGGATGTGGCGGACGGTGTCCACAGGCGTTCTCCTTGTGCTCAGAACAGCGTGTCGGCGGCCGGGCGGGTGCCGGGGCAGTGGTGCTCGGTGACGTGCGGGTGGGGGCAGTCGGCGGGGTGCCAGCGGTCGATCCAGCGGAGCCGGGGCGGAGTGTGGGGGCGCTGGACGAGACACCAGATCAGGCGGTTCGGGGTGCGGGCGGCGGCCTGTTCGGCGGGGGTGAGGGGCGTCAGGTCGGCGGTGACGGTGAGCGCGGCTCGGTGGCCGACGAGCTGGCGGAGGATGGGCGCGCGGCAGGCGGGGCACTGGGGGGTGCCGTCGGCTGCCGCGCGCCCGGCCATCAGGCGACCTCGTCGAGCGTGCCCTCGGCGCTGCGCTGCCGGTACATCGCGCTGGCCTGCTGGCGCAACTTCTCGTCCGTGAACTCGTCGCCCGCGATCTCGATGTCGACGATGCGGACCTTGACGATGTCGTCCTTGTCCTCGTCGGGCCCCTGCTCGGTCCGCTCAACGGAGGCGAGTTCGACGATGGCCATGCGGGCGGTGCCGAGGTTGTCGAACAGGTCCTTGGCGTGGGGGCGGATGGCCTGCTCTACGTCGGCGAGGACTTTACTGTCGATCTTGATACTGATCATGCGGCGCGTGCTCCTTCGTGTGCGGTGATGCATCGGGTGGGGTGGGTGGTGCGGATGGCGGCGACGAACCTGGCCGCGGCCGCGGGGCCGGTGACGGGGCCCTCGGTGGTGTGGCAGAGCAGGCACTCGTACCGGGCCCGCGGCGGCCGGGCCCAGCGGATGCGGCCGGTGCGCTTGTCCTCGCGGCCCTCGCCGAGGTCGACGAACAGCGCGCCCATCACCGTGCTCACGGGATCGGCCCGAGGTCGGGCCACTGGCACCCGGCGAGCGCCGCGCGGTGCCCGTCCGGCACCTCCGCCAACGGCTGGCCGAGGTGGTGCAAGCCCATGGCGCGGAGGATGAGCGCGTCGGCCTCGTCGTCGCTCGGGAGGATGGCGCCGTACCGGCGCTGCGCGGCGTCGAGGACGACGGCCTTCCTGCTGTTGCCCTTGCCGGTCGCGTACTTGGCGCGGGACATGGGCGGGATCACCGCGACAGGGATCTCCCGCTCGACGAGCGCGCCGACGATCCGCCACCACAGCCCGGACAGGTCGTGGTGCCCGGCCTGCCCCATGGACGCGTGGGACGGGCCCTCGACGCACGCGAGGTCGACGGTGCCGACTTCGTCGAGGACGCGGGTGGTGATGTAGCGCAGGCGGGCGTGCCGGTCGGCGATCGAGTCGCGGCGGCGGCCCTTGGTGGGGACGCGGGCGGTGCCGCCGGCGGTGGCGATGCCGGTGCCGGTGAGGCTGATGTCGAGTCCGGCGACGCGATAGAGGCGTGGCCGGGGCCCGGCCGCCGTGGTGGCGGCCGGGGCGGCTTCGAACAGCGTGGTCACTGCGCCCCCTTGAACGTGTCGCACCCGGTGCAGCGGTAGCCGCCGCCATCCGGCACGTGCCGAACGGCGAGGTGGCCGCAGGTAGTGGTGTCGCAGGCGAGCCACCGGGCGCCGGGCGGGATCTCCTCGAACCGCGCCGCGATGGCGCGGGCGTGCGCGGCCCGGACCGGCGCGGCGGGCGCCGGCCGGAGGACGCGGTCGACGAGGACGGCGAACACCACGCCCGGGAACGCGGCGAGGCCAGCAGCGATGGCGGTGATCACTGGTTGCCTCCCGCGCGCTGGTGCGGGACGACGGGCCACGCGCCCTCGACGACCGCGGCCGGGTCCTTGCGGCGGAAGTACGCCTCCAGCGACGCGGCCTGTTCGGCGGCCCACGCGATCTGTGCCGTGTGCAGCTCGTCGAGGCTCATGGCGGTGAGCTGTGCGTACCGGGTGGCCTGTCGCCAGGCGACGCGGCACGCGGCGATGGCGTCGGCGTCGGCGGTGTGTGCTCCGTCGAGGCGTACCTCGTAGTGCTCGCACAGGGCGGTCAACTTGCGGCTGCCGCGGCGGTAGCGGTCGACCTGCTTGTCGATGACGAACGGGTCGACCACCCGTATTTCCGCTGCGCAGTCGGTCAGGGGCGCCATGCCGTACCGGCGCGCCTCGCGGTCCAACACGGTCAGGTCATAACGGGCGTTCATCGCGACGACCGGTACGCCGGAGAGCACCACCTGTCGGAGCGCGCCGAGGATCTGCTCGACGGCCTCGCGCAGGTCGATGCCCTCGGCGCGGGCCTTCTCGGTGGTGACGCCGTGGATGGCGGCGGCCTCGTCGGGGATCTCGTGCCCGTCCACGTCGGTCAGCCATGTGGCGGACTGGGTGGGCAGGCCGGCGCCGCACTGGACGACGCAGGCGGTGACGATGCGGGCGGTCTCGGGGTCGGGGCCGGTGGTCTCCAGGTCGAAGCCGCACATGCGGCAGAGGTGCCAGCTCATGCGCCACCGCCGGTGCGCTCGGCGTAGACGCGGCGGCCGAGCGAGTCGAGGGTCTCGCTCTCGCCGGTCTCGTTGGTGACCTTGGCGCCCATCATGCGGAGGTTGGACAGCTCGTACCCGATCTGCTGGATGCGGGCAGGACTGGTCTTCGGGTCGAGGAGTTCGTCGCGGTAGGACTCCGCGGAGCGGGCGGGTGCCTCGTTGCCGCGCTCGACGTACGAGGCGTCGGGGTCCTTGTCGTGGGTGGGCGTGAGGCCGCCGGTCAGAAGCAGCACACGCAACGCGACGGACTGCGCCTTGGCGGTGCCCTTGTCCGCAGAGTCCAGCGCCTCACCGCGGGTCTTCAACAGAGCGGGCAGCGTGTCGCCCTTCGGGCCCATGACCATCCACGACACGGTCACGGTGCACTCCCGCATCTTGCTGCCCTTGGCCGAGGTGGTGTCGCGGTGCTCCGCGTCCACGTCGACGGGGAAGATGTTGATGCCGTGCTTCAGCGTCACGGGGCCGAAGTGCTGTACGACGGTGTCGACGCCGCGGAAGTTGAAGCGGGTGCCGCCGCCGTTGTACTGCTCCTTCTTGGCGATCGCGCGGATCTCGCGGCGGACGCGGAGCCACGCGATGTGCACGGGCACCATCTCCGGATCGCCGTCGCCCGGTTCGTAGTCGGCCATCGGGTCCGGCGCCGGGACGTACGGCTCGACGGGCGTCGACGACGCGTCGTCGGACGGGCCCGACGGGGCGTCGGTGGCGCGGCCGGCCGCAGCCGCCGCGCGCTCAGCGAGAGTGGTCATGCGTTGTGCTCCTCACGGATCACGCGGGGGATGGTCAGGCGGCGGCTGACGCGGTCCTCGACGCAGTCGGCGTACGCCTCGGGCCAGCGCTCGGCCAGCCGCTCGAAGTTGCAGTGCTGGCGGCTGGTCTCGTCGATGCGGACGAAGGTCCGGTCGAGGACGACCGCCCCGGCGGCGTCGCCGAGCGCGCCGAGGATGCGGGCCTTGGCCGTCTTCTTCCGGGCCTTGGCCTCGACCTCGTCGTTGTGCGCGTCGAGGTAGTCCGCCACCGCGTCCTGCGTGTCGACATCGCGGGTGATGTCGACGGCGCCGGACCGGTCCGGGTGCAGCCGGTCGTACAGGTCGAGCAGGACATCGGGGTCGGCGTCGTCGGCGAGGACCGGCGGGCGCCGGGTCTGGATCTGCTCCCAGGCACGGGCGCCGGCGGCGCGCAGGTCGTCGATCAGGTCGCCGTGGTCGGCGGTGCGCACGACGAACTGCCGGTAGTCGTTGCCACCGAGGCGTACGGCCACGTGGATGTGATCGAAGCCGCACACGTCGGCCTGCCACAGGACTTGGGCGAGCACGTCGTCCGCGACGCCCTTGCGGAACTGCCCGGCCTTCATCTTGTCGCGGCACTTGATCTCGACGGCGCACCGCTCGCGGCCGTCGGCGATGGGGCATCCGAGGACGCGGCGGTCGAGGGTGCACATCTGCCACGGGCGGTCGATGTTGGCGACGAGGCCGACGCGGCGGACCACGCTGCGGTTGCGGCGGGCCCACTCGCGGGCGATGCCCTCCTCGTCGATCCGGCCCCACAGCGCGGCTTCGGAGTCGTCGCTCTCCAGCGGCAGGCCGCCCGTCTTGTCGTAGTAGACGGACAGAGCGTTGCCGTGGCGGGAGATGCCGAGGATGGCGGCGATGTCGGAGGAGCCGAGGCCGCCGCGGCGGGCGGTAAGCCATGCGGTGCGGTCGGCGTCGGCGGAGAGGATGAGGCGGCCGGTCGGGGTGATCCGCCGACCGGCGGCCGGGGCCGTGGTGGCCCCGGCCTGCGCGGTCTCAGGCATCCGCGTCACCACCCTCGTCATCGTGCACGAGCCGCCACCGCCGGGCCTCGCGGTCCCACTCGATGTGCTCGTCCCCGGCGGGGTTGGCGATGTGGCCGTCCGGATCGATGTGCACCGGGATGCCCGCGTCGACGAGGGCGTTGAGGCCGTCGACGGCGCGTTGCCACGGCAGCCCGAGGTTGTTCGGCCGGACCGCGCCCCGCGCGACCTTGGATGCGAGCTGCGCGATCACGTCGGCCTGCTCTGCGTACTTGCGACCGCGGGTCGCCCGGCACTCGCGCGCCTTCTTCACGAGCCACGCGATGATCTGCGCGTCGCGCTCGGCGACGATCGCGGCGCGGGTGGACTCGCCCGGCGTGCGGGTGTCCTCGCTTCCGACGGCTTCGAAGTGCTGGCATCCGCACGCCGTCGTGGGGTCTCCGCACGGACCGTCGTGCCGGGAGTGGCCGCACGTGCAGAGCGCCAGCCGGGTGGACTCGCCCTTGCGGGTGTCCTTCCCGGCCTCGTCGGCCATGCGGCGGAGGATGTCCGCGCTGTCACACCGGCACAGGTCGAAGACCACTTCGGCCCCACTGTCCGGGCACGCCGCCTTGAACCGGGCGGCGACATCGCGCAGCACCTCAGCGCGGACGGCGGCGTACACCTGCTCCACCCGCGCGTCCGTCGTCTTGCGCGGTGTCCACGAGTCCCCGAGCAGGGATACGTACCGGCGGATCTCGTCACGGGCGCTCACTCGGCACCGCCCGACCGGCCACGCTCGGCCCGCCAGTCCGCCGCCGCACGCTCGCAGCACAACGGCTCACCGACCTTGAACTCCGCCCGCAGGTCCGGGTACGCGTGCGCGTCCTCGGCCGTCAGCGTCTCGAAGATCAGGTTGCAGTGCCCGCACATGGTGTGCTCACCGTCGCGGTAGGTACGAGCACTCACGCGGCACCACCTTCACGGTCCGCGTTGAGCAGCGCGACGAGGTAGGCGCCGATCGCGGGCGACTCCACTTCGATCACAGGCTCGGGGCAGCAACCGTATGCACTGGGGTCATCCGCATCGTGGCCCTCGTCCGTGCAAACGGGGCCGATGGCGTCCGGCTCCTCGCACACGTCGGTGTGTACCTGCCGCCACTTCGGTGCTTCGGTGCCGGTCTCGGCGAGCAGGGCTTTGCGGGCTGCCCGCCGCACGGCGTTGAGGTCGCTCATGCGGCACCTCGCAGACCGGCCGCAGCCCGGATGCTCTCCGCCAGCGCGAGGCACTGCTGCCCGTACACCGGGACGCGCGTGGACACCTCGGCGAGCAGCCGCTCGACGAGCAGGGACTCGGGCCGGTGACCGTCGTACGGCCGGGCGTCGGCCTGCTCGTCGAGGATGTCCGCGACCGCGTCGGGGTGCTCGGTGAACACCTCGACGAGCACGGCCTCGACGAAGGGGCGCAGGTCCAGCGTCACGCCGGTGGGGATGCGCTCGACGGAGATACGGAACGGCCCTGACACGGGCTGGGACACGTCCGACACCACCGCCGCGCGGAGGTCGTCCATGATGGCCTCGCCATCCACCACCACGACCGACACCAGCACCGGGACCGGCCGGGCGTGCGGGCGTGGCAGCGACGTGTGCAGCGTCCACACGGCGGAGCCCTCAACCGAGGGACCGATGTGGATCTCGCCGCCCAACTCCTCGTGCCACATCGACAGGTCATCGGGGTCGGCCACGACCACGCGCACCGCCTCGGCGGAGGGCACGATCGTGGGAGCGGGCAGCGACGACCGCGAGAGCAGCGCTTCGAGGGCGATCTCGTTGTCGCGGGCCGCTGCCAAGCTGGAAATCGGCGGGCGATCAGTAAGGTGTGTGCTCACGGGGAGCCTCATTTCTGTGAGTGGTGAGGTGAGCCGGAGGGGTCGCGCCCGGGGTGCATCCGGAGCGGCCCCGACTCACATCGCGGGAAAGATCAGCGACGAGCCGGAAGCGGCTTCAACGCGGCCAGTGGGTGCGCCGCGGGCGACGACGGAGCCGACGGGACGACCGCGAGGGGGCCGGCCGTGGGCTCGTGGTGGAACATCGCGTCGATGCGGTCGAGGTCGTCGTCCGTGAAGGTCACGGCCCTGCCTTTGCGGCTGTGCGGAAGGTCGTTGATGTTGCGGCGCAGCCAGCGCTCCGAGACGCGGAGCGCTTCCGCAGCCTCGGGGTACGTGTAAAGGCGCCTGCTCATACCGCAGCTCGTACGGCCGATGGCGCGTTCTCGGTAGCCGGTACCGGGACAGACCGCCCGACCGGCGCGAAGAGGACGAGCACGTCCACACCGATCGCGGCGCTCAGCGCGTGAGCCACGGGGCCCGGTACGCACCCCTGGACGCCGCTCAGCAGGTTGCCGACGGTGCCCCTGGCACATCCGCTACGCATAGCCAGCTCACGGACGGTGATGCGCTGCCCGCTACCGGTGCGCTGCATGAGGCGCCGCAGCAGGTCGGAGTCCAGCAGCCGGTACAGGGGGTCACGCGAGGTCATGTCCACCTCCTAGGGCGTGGTGTCCATCTGTTTGGACATGACGAGCATCGCACACCATGGACATCTTGTCCATGCAGATGGACAAGGTGTTTTCTTCAGGTCAATTTCCCGGCGTGCCCTACCATGCGCCGCCCTTCGGCGTGGACACTCTGTCCAGATGGTGAGTCAGCGCTGCGCGGTGACCTGCCAAAATGTCACGGAATCATCAGCGGCAACATGGACACCCCGAGCACACCCGACCCCACACGGAGTGGCAGGATGACCACCATGGTCGAACAGGACGACACCTACACGCGGACGGATCTGTCCGACCTGGTGCGGAACCGCCGTGCCGAACTCCGGATGAGCCTGCGGGCCGTCGAGGAGCACCCCGGCAATGTGGGCCCGGACGGGAAGCCGGTCATCAAGCGCGGCTGGTTGGACAGGCTTGAGAAGCGGAAGCCGGTGATTCCCCCTCAAGTTCCCGAACTGACCGCTCTCTCCGCCGTCCTCGATCTTCCGCTCGGCCGCCTTCAGGATGCGGCCGGCGCGCAGTTCCTCGGGATCACTTCCGTGTGGAGTGAGTCAGGTGAGGCGCGAGCGCTCATCGCGCACGCCGAGCGGTTGACGCCCGAGCAGCGTGATCAACTTGCCCGGCTCCTCGCTGCGTTCGAAAGCGCGCCACGCGGCGAACAGTGATCTTTGGCCACGGCCGCTACTTAGAGTCATGTTCGGGTCTGGGGACTAGTTGAGTCCTGTCCGAAATGGCACCATGATTCTTTCGCCTGGGGGGCGTGATGGTTCGATAGCCTGCACATCCGGCCCGATCGAACTAGTGATCCATTTTGGCCGGTAGTGCCCGCGGCGTAGGGGGTCTTGTGACTGACCGTGTCAGCAGTAATCCGAACGTGCGCGTCGTAATATCGCCCCTCGTGCCCGAGGGGGAGATCGTCTGCCTCTTCGAGCGCGAGGGCGAATTGATCTGGGCTTTCGCGCCCGGGCACATCACCAGTGAAGCCGTCGAGGTGGCCAACCAGCAGCTACGGCACCTCGTCGGACACGGCCTCTGGGGGCAGCGGTGGGGCGGCGACCAACAGGAACCGCCCCACCGGGCCGCTTCCTAAACCGCAGGCACGACCGTGAAAGCCGGTGCGGGCGCCGGCACCGTGAGCGCAGCCTCGACGGCGGCAGTGATCTCGTCGTCCAGTTCGCGCACCAGGTGCCCGTACCGGTCCACGGTCGTACTGATCGACTCATGCCCCAACCGGACCTGGATCGCCGGAAGCGGAATCCGCGCGGCGATCAGCCACGCCACGTGCGTATGCCGGAGGTCGTGCAACCGGGGCCGCCGGGGCAGGCCCTTGGCAACGGCAGCCTTCACCGCCGGCAGCCACTTCCGGTTGTAGAAATTGGCGTGCCGCCACGCGCCGCCCATCGCCGCCCGGAACACGAACCCTTCGGGCGGCTGGCCCGCGGTCAGCCGCCGGGCCGTCTCCGCTTGCGCGGCCGTGAGAGCGATGACTCGGCGGGCCTTCTTGGTCTTGGGCGGGCCGAGGTAGAACGCGTTGCCCCTGCCGCTGCCCTTCTCTGCCTTCTTCCACGCTCGGTGGATCGTGGCTGTGGGCGGGGAGGAGGACAGGTTGAGATCGCGGACCTGTAGCGCGGTCGCCTCACCCCACCGCATCCCCGTGCCGACGAGCCAGTCGGCGAGGTCCCGCGCGTCCGGGTCGGTGATCTCCGCGGCTATGCGCTGGTACTCGTCGCGCTCCAGGAAGCACATCTCCTCGTCGACGTGATCGTCGACCCTGGGGAGGCGGGTGCCCTTGCATGGGTTGTCGGCGCGCAGTGGAGGCTTCGCCCCTACCGCAGCTTGGAACGCGCAGAACATCAGACCGTGTCGATTCCGGACACTCTTCGGGTCGGCCGGCCTCCGCTCCCACTTTGAGAGGTCGGCCGGGTTCGGCGCGCCTTTCTCCTCGGCGCGGACCCAGTCGGCCACGTCGTCCGCCGTCACGTTGCAGACCGTCGCCGGCACCACCTCGCCGGAATGCTGCGTGTGCTGTAGCAGCGACAGGTGGATACGGATCTCGCGGCGGTAGTCGTCCCGGGTTCGATCGTCGATCCCGGTTAGACGGTCGACGTACCGCTCCGCCCATGTGACCCACGGCACGTCATTGGGGTGGGTGTCTGGCTCGACGAATCCCTTGCCGCGGACCCAGCCGGGCGGCCAGTGCTGCCCGTGGGCGTCTACGAGCTTCTTGAAGGTCTTGGCGCTCTCGGGGTCGCTGAACTTCTCCGACTGGCCAGGGGCCCCGCGTGCGCCGCCCTTGCGCCACTTCACCTGGTACGTGATGGTGCCGCCCTTCTTGGGGCGTTCCACGATGCTCGCCATGCGGTGAATGTACGGCTGTTCGGGGCGGTTGTGTTCCCGTGGTGTTCCCGTGAATGCGAGAACGACCAAGGCCCGGCCTACTTTCGCAGGTCGGGCCTTGATCGTTTGGGGTGAGTAACGGGACTTGAACCCGCGACATCCTGGACCACAACCAGGTGCTCTACCAGCTGAGCTATACCCACCATGACCGGTGCTGTGTGGTGTCTTGTTCCCCACCGGCTGAGAAAAAGTGTACAGGGTCTTCAGGGGTGCTCGCTCCCGGCTTCGGCTCAGCCGGGAGCGAGCTGCGTCACTCCTGGTCCGCGGGCAGCACGTGCCGCGCCGCGATCTCCTTCGCGGTCTCCGAGTCCGGGCCGGGCTGCGGCACGAAGACCGCCTCCCGGTAGTAGCGGAGTTCCGCGATGGATTCACGGATGTCCGCCAGCGCCCGGTGGTTCCCGTTCTTCTCCGGACTGTTGAAGTACGCCCTCGGATACCAGCGCCGGGCCAGCTCCTTCACGGACGACACATCCACGATCCGGTAGTGCAGGTGGCTCTCCAGCTTCGGCATGTCGCGGAGCAGGAAGCCCCGGTCGGTGCCGACGGAGTTGCCGCACAGGGGTGCCCGGCCGGGTTCCGGTACGTGCTGCTTGATGTACTGGAGCACCTGTTCCTGTGCGTCCTCCAGGGTGGTGCCGCTGTCCAGCTCGGCCAGCAGCCCGGAGGAGGTGTGCATCTGGCGCACGACCTCGGGCATGGTGGTCAGGGCCTCGGCCGGGGGGCGGATCACGATGTCCACCCCGTCGCCCAGGACATTCAGCTCCGAGTCGGTGACCAGGGCGGCCACCTCGATGAGCGCGTCGTTCGCCAGCGAGAGCCCGGTCATCTCGCAGTCGATCCACACCATGCGATCGTTCATACGTCTCACCCTACGGGGCGCTCCCGCTGGCTGGGCAGCACCGGGCGGCCACCGGGCCGTCCGGCGGGCTGGTCCGGAAGCCGGGGCGAGTAGGCGTCGGATTCCGGTTTGCCCTGCTCCGTCGGCGCGAGCGCGGTGGCCTGGCTGTGCACCGGCTGGGTGTGGCCCGCCGTACTGTGCCCCGGCTGGCCGCCCGACCCGTGCCCGCCCGGACCGCCGAGCCCGCCCGTGTGACCGCCTTGCGGGTGACCGCCCGGACCGTGCCCGCCCTGGGGATGCCCCTGCGTGTGACCGCCGGGACCGAGCCCCCCTTGCGTGTGCGACGCCTGGCTGTGGTGCAGCTGGCCGTGGCCCCCTTGCAGATGGCCCGCCGCGGCGGCGGCGAACCGGTCCGCGCCGGCACCGGGCCGCTCACCGCGCTCCGGCCGGTCCGCCCGGCCGACCTGCTCGGGTACCCCGTTCTGCGGCCGGCGCGCGCGGTAGGCCGCGCGGTAGGCCGCGGGTGAAGCACCCAACTGCCTCCGGAAGTGGCCGCGCAGGGCGACCGGCGACCGGAAGCCGCAGCGTCCGGCGACCTCGTCCACGGAGTAGTCCGAGGTCTCCAGCAGCCGCTGCGCCTGGAGGACGCGCTGGGTGATCAGCCATTGCAGGGGCGCGCTCCCGGTCAGGGACCGGAAGCGGCGGTCGAAGGTACGGCGGCTCATGTACGCGCGGGCCGCCAGCGTCTCCACGTCGAACTGCTCGTGGAGGTGCTCCAGCGCCCAGGCCACGACCTCGGCGAGCGGGTCCGCGCCGATCTCCTCCGGTAATGACCTGTCCAGGTACCTCTGGTGCCCCAGGTCCGACGCGGTGCGCCGGGGCGGGACCACCAGCCGCCGGGCGAGCGCGTTGGCCGCGTCCGCCCCGTGGTCGGTACGGACGATGTGCAGGCACAGGTCGATGCCGGCGGCGGTCCCCGCGCTGGTCAGCACGTCGCCGTCGTCGACGAAGAGCTCGCGGGGATCGACATGGACGGACGGGTAACGCTTGGCGAGCGTCGGCGCGTACATCCAGTGGGTGGTCGCGGGCCGCCCGTCGAGGAGCCCTGCGGCGGCGAGCACGAAGGCCCCCGTGCAGAGTCCGACGATGCGGGCCCCTTCTTCGTGCGCCCGGCGCAGCGCGTCCAGCGCGGCCGGGGGTGGTGCCTGTGTGATGGACCGCCAGGCCGGTACGACGACCGTGCCCGCGCGGGCGATCGCCTCCAGCCCGTAGGGGGCCGACAGTTCGAGCCCCCCGGTGGTGCGCAAAGGCGCGTCTTCGCCCGCGCACACAAGTAGTCGGTACCGCGGAACACCCGCGTCCTGGCGGTCGATGCCGAAGACCGAGAGCGGAATGGAGCTCTCGAAAATCGGGCCGCCACTGAAGAGGAGCACCGCGACTATTTCGCGGCGTCGTCGGGCGGCGAGCTTGCGTGCGGCATCTGGTACGGCAGCGGAGTCCTGGCTCATGGCACTTAAGCCCCCCTCGGTCGTCTCGCCCTCTCGGTCCTGCACTGTTCCCCCGCCGTGATTGCCAAGATCGAATCTACTGCGTCCCGTGAGGATGGAGTGCCAAGTTCACCACCCGCTCGTATGTCGACATGGCAACTTGGCGCGAAGCATTCGATCACGAAGCGTTCCACTCGTCGGGCCTGCTGGGAAGTACGCCTCTCGCCTCTGCCCGTAAGCCGTAGGGCACAACCGTGCCCGGCGGTCCTTTCCTCCCAGCTCAGGCCCAGGTTGCGGGTCGCTTTCGCCAAGGGATGCACTTCAACCCGAAGTTGGCCGAAAACGACCCTGGGCAGGCTTGCGAGCGCGTCATTCCTCCGGCGTACGCCCGTCGGAGCGCCTCCCGCCCCGGTGGGCTCCGGTGCCGGTACGGCTGTGCCGGCCGCGGTGCGGGGCGATCTCGTCCGAGGACGGCCGGGCCGCGGTGCGCTCGGACTGGCGCAGCAGCGCCCGGCACGCGCAGGTCACCGTCCCCAGCCCCACGGCGGCGCCGGCGGCCCCGGCGGCGGACGCGCCGCACAGTACGAGGACGAGCGGTACCAGGGCGCAGCTGAACGCCGCCCAGCGGACGAGATCGCTCACCGGATCGGCTGATGTGTTCGACGGACCGGGCACGGTCTGCTCCCTCCATGCAAGGCAGGTACTACAACGGCTGCGGGGCCCGTGAGTCACCGCGAGGGGTACGTACGGGGGCAGGCCGGGGCATTGCCATCCGGGCCACGCTCCGGCATGCTCCGGGGACACGTTCGAGGGGCACCCCGCCCCGTGTGGCCGCGGGGGCCCACCCCGTCACCGGGGTCCGCCGTCCGCGTCGGGCCCTGTGCAGCGGGGGACTGGCGCCGTACTCTTGGGGAAAGGCATTGGGAAGATGATTCCCGGTCGTGTTGTTCCCCTTTGAACTATGGGGCCGACCTCTCGATCAAGCCAGCTCAGTCAACTGCCGGATCAAGTCAATCGCCGCTCCCCGTCCGCCCCTCCGCAAGGACCTCCTTCGCCGAGACAGCCATGGCCGGTCACGAAATCCCCGAACCCGCGGACCGCAAGCAGGTCGCCGATCCGATGGCGGACCTCCGAGCGGCGGAAGAGACACGTCATTCCTGCGATCCCGCCTTCCGGCACGGTGTCGTGGTCGGCTTCGACGGCTCGATGTCGAGTGAGCGGGCGTTGGCGTATGCAATCGGTATGGCGCGGCGCTCGGCGTCGGGCCTGATCATCGTCCATGTGGCCAACCGGCTGCCCACGACGGTCTGGGCGGGCTGTGAGCCCCCGGTCTTCGTGGACGTGCCGGACCACCGTACAGAAGTGCTGGGCCTGGAGCTGGCCTGTGCCGACCATCTCGCGGAGATCCCCTGGATCCTCGTGGAGCGCGGTGGCGACATCTGCCACGAGCTGGAGGAGGTCGGGCAGGAGTACGAGGCCGACGCGATCGTGGTCGGCTCGACGCACGGCATCGTGGGCCGGATCTTCGGCTCGGTGGCGGGCCGGCTGGCCCGGCGGGCGCAGCGGCCCGTGGTCGTCATTCCCTGACCGGACCCCCTGCCCGGCCCGGCCCCGGACCGGGCGCCCGGCGCGTACCGTCCCCGCACGGCCCGTGTGGCTCGTCCGCGCGCGGCGTGCGCGCCCCCGTACGGCCTGCGGCCCTGCCGCGTCCCGCCCGCCCCGGCCTGTGCGCTCCGTGTTCGTGCGGCGTACGCGCCGCACCCGCCCCCGTGGGCGCGCGACCTCGTGAGACGTGAGGTGAGGGAGCGTCACCAGCCGCGTGTTCCTGGGCAGTCGGCATATCTACTGGCCCGTAGAGGTGGATTGCGGGGTTGTGGAGGGTAGAAATCCGATCAAGTGGGACGCGAACGGAGCGTGAACGGCCGGGCGGTCACCGCGTCACCGACCGCCCGCCGAGACGCCCGTCGAGCACGTGCTGCCGCCCGGGAGGTGACGGTTCCCGGGAAGGCGGCCACCGCCGGCGTAAGGGCGACGCCGGCAACAGGGGAGGCGGGGCCCCGCGCGTATGGTGGCACGCGCGGGGCCCCGCCTCCCGCCCCCTCGAAAGGACGTACCGTCCGTCCGGGCAGCCCCCCGTAGGCCGCCCGTTCCCCCGGACGAACGCCCGTGACCGCGGAGGTGGACAGGACCCCCGCGGTCCGTCGGGCGACTGCTCGCCCGAGCGAGCTCCCGCCCAGGGCGACCACCGCCCATGAGCGATCCGCTCGCCGTCGATCGCCTACTCGACCGTGACCGACTTCGCCAGGTTGCGCGGCTTGTCGATGTCCCGGCCCATGGCCAGGGCCACGTGGTAGGCCAGCAGCTGGAGCGGGATGCCCATCAGGATCGGGTCCAGCTCGTTCTCGTTCTTCGGCACGACGATGGTGTGGTCGGCCTTGTCCTGCTTCTGGTGCGCGACGGCGAGGATGCGGCCGCTGCGGGCCTTGATCTCCTCCATCGCGGCGCGGTTCTTCTCCAGCAGGTCGTCGTCCGGGACGATCGCCACGGTCGGCATGGCCGGCTCGATCAGCGCCAGCGGACCGTGCTTGAGCTCGGACGCCGGGTACGCCTCGGCGTGGATGTAGGAGATCTCCTTGAGCTTGAGGGAGGCCTCGCGGGCCACCGGGTAGCCGCGCACCCGGCCGATGAACATCATCGACCTGGCGTCCGCGTACTCCGCCGCCAGCTGCTTGACCTCGTCCTCCAGCTCCAGGATCTCCTGGATCTGGCCGGGCAGCTTGCGCAGGCCCTCGATGATCCGCTTGCCGTCGGCGACGGACAGGTCGCGGATGCGGCCCAGGTGCAGCGCGAGCAGGCCGAAGGCGACCACGGTGTTGGTGAAGCACTTGGTGGAGACCACGCAGACCTCGGGCCCGGCGTGCACGTACACACCGCCGTGGGTCTCCCGGGCGATCGCCGAGCCGACCACGTTCACCACGCCCAGGACGCGCGCGCCCTTGCGCTTGAGCTCCTGCACGGCCGCCAGCACGTCGTAGGTCTCACCGGACTGGGAGACCGCGATGTAGAGGGTGTCGGGGTCCACGACCGGGTTGCGGTAGCGGAACTCGGAGGCCGGCTCGGCGTCCGAGGGGATACGGGCCAGCTCCTCGATCATCTGCGCGCCGATCTGGCCCGCGTGGTACGAGGTGCCGCAGCCCAGGATCTTCACCCGGCGGATGGCGCGCGCCTCGCGCGGGTCCAGGTTCAGGCCGCCCAGGTGCACGGTGGAGAAGCGGTCGTCGATCCGGCCGCGCAGCACGCGGTCGACGGCGTCGGCCTGCTCGCAGATCTCCTTGTGCATGTACGTGTCGTGGCCGCCCATGTCGTACGACTCGGCCTCCCACTCCACCGTGGTCGGCTGCGCGGAGGTGTGCGAGCCCTCGGTGGTGTAGGTGCGGTAGTCGTCGGCCTTGATGGTGGCCATCTCGCCGTCGTCGAGGGTGACGACCTGGCGGGTGTGCGAGACCAGCGCGGCGACGTCGGAGGAGACGAACATCTCCTTCTCGCCGATGCCGAGGACGACCGGCGAGCCGTTGCGGGCGACGACGATGCGCTCGGGGAAGTCGGCGTGCAGCACGGCGATGCCGTACGTGCCCTCGATGACCCGCAGGGCCTCGCGGACCTGCTCCTCCAGGGTCGGCGCCTGGGAGCGGCCGATCAGGTGGGCCAGCACCTCGGTGTCGGTCTCCGAGGCGAACTCCACGCCGTCCGCGGTGAGCTTGGCGCGCAGCTCGTCGGCGTTGTCGATGATGCCGTTGTGGACGACGGCGACCTTGCCCTCGGTGTCCACGTGCGGGTGCGCGTTCTCGTCGGTCGGCGCGCCGTGGGTGGCCCAGCGGGTGTGGGCGATGCCGGCGGTGCCCGCGAAGCGCTTGGGCAGGCGGGACTCCAGCTCGCGGACGCGGCCCTTGGCCTTGGCGGTCTTCAGGCCGCCGGCGGCCTTGCCGGTGCCCTTGGCGTGGATGGCGATACCGGCGGAGTCGTACCCGCGGTACTCCAGGCGCTGCAGTCCTTCCAGGAGCAGCGGAGCCACGTCCCGCTTACCGATGTAGCCGACGATCCCGCACATGAAGTGACCCCTTCGGTCAGGCAGTTGGACAGGTGGCACGCGATGCGGCACGTGCCGGGTGCTCGGCCGGGTCAGCCGTAGACGAGGCGGCGCAGCTGGCGCGCCGAGAGGGTGGGCGGGCACACCGCGCGGTGCGGCAGCTCCTGCCCGATCCGTTCGAAGATCGCGTCGTTGCGCAGCCCCTGCGACTGCAGCTCCCGATGGCGTCTGCGGACGTAGTCCTCGGTCGTCTCGTCGAAGTACGCGAGGACGTCGAGCACCACCCGGGCGGCCTCGCCGCGCTGTAGCGGCGTGCTGCGCACCAGGTGGTCGATGAGGTCCTCATGAGGCGAACGGCGATCGAGCACCCGATGAATACTGATGGGTCGCTCCGATGAAAGCAAGAAATCTGCCCGATATCGGGCAAGCGACACGCCGGATGACGCCAGACGTGGTCCGCACCTTGACCACCACGGGGGTCAGCGGTACTCAATGTTGACGTTCGGTTGCTCCATGCCACGCACGACCACGCACGGCCCTGCACGACGAGCCCACCGAAGGGAACCTCGTGAGACGACGCAGACTGTTCTGCTCGCTGCTGCTGGTCGCGGCGGCCGGCCTGTCCACGGCCGGAGCGCGGCCCGCGGGCGGCCCCGACGGCCAGGCCGCCCGCCATGCCAAGCCCATAGCCCTCGACCAGGTCATCCCGGCGCCCGCCTCGGTCAAACCGGGTAAGGAGCCCTACACCCTCGGTGACCGGACGCGGATCCGGGTGCCCGGCGCCTCGGGTGAGGTCCGGCGGGTGGCCGGCTACCTGGCGGACGTGCTGCGGCCGTCCACCGGCTACCCCCTGCCCGTCACGGGCAAGGACGGCCGGGACGGCATCGTGCTGCGGCTCGGCGGCAAGGACACCGCGAAGCTGGGCGCCGAGGGCTACCGCCTCACCTCGGACCGGCACGCCGTGACGATCACCGCGGCCCGGCCCGCCGGGCTCTTCCACGGCGTACAGACGCTGCGCCAGCTGCTGCCGCCGTCCGTCGAGAAGCGCAGCACACAGCACAGCCCCTGGAAGGTCGCCGGCGGCACCATCACCGACACCCCGCGCTACGGCTACCGCGGCGGAATGATCGATGTCGGACGGCACTTCTTCACGGTCGAACAGCTGAAGCGTTACATCGATCAGCTGGCGCTGTACAAGTACAACAAGCTGCATCTGCACCTCACCGACGACCAGGGCTGGCGGCTCCAGATCAACTCCTGGCCGCGGCTCGCCACCTACGGCGGCAGCACGCAGGTCGGCGGCGGCCCCGGCGGCTACTACACGAAGGCCCAGTACCGCGAGATCCTGCGGTACGCCGCCAGCCGCTACATGGAGGTCATCCCCGAGATCGACACCCCGGGGCACACCCAGGCCGCGCTCGCCTCGTACGCACAGCTGAACTGCAACAACATCGCGCCTCCGATCTACACCGGCATCGAGGTCGGCTTCAGCTCGCTGTGCGTGCCCAAGAAGATCACGTACGAGTTCCTGGACGACGTCTTCCGCGAGACCGCGGCGCTGACCCCGGGCCGGTACCTGCACATCGGCGGTGACGAGGCCTACTCCACCAGCCACGCCGACTACGTGACCTTCATGAACAAGGTCCAGCCGCTGGTGACCAAGTACAAGAAGAAGGTCATAGGGTGGCACCAGATGACCGCCGTGACCCCGGCCAAGGGCGCCGCGGTGCAGTACTGGGGCTACGACAAGACCCCCGCCAAGGAGCGGGAGCAGGTCGTGGCGGCGGCCCGGAAGGGCACCGGTCTGATCCTGTCGCCGGCCGACCGCTCGTACCTCGACATGAAGTACACCAAGGACACCAAGCTGGGTAAGGCGTGGGCCGGGTACGTCGAGGTCCAGCGGTCCTACGACTGGGACCCCGGGACGTACCTCAAGGGCGCGCCGCAGAAGTCGATCATGGGTGTGGAGGCGCCCATCTGGACGGAGACCCTGTCCACCAACCAGCACCTGGACTACATGACCTTCCCGCGGATGCCCGGCATCGCCGAGCTGGGCTGGTCACCGCGGTCCACCCACGACTGGGACACCTACAAGTACCGGCTGGCCGCCCAGGCGCCCCGCTGGGAGGCCATGGGCTTCGACTACTACAGGTCCCCGCAGGTGCCGTGGGGAAAGAAGTGAGCTGACGGCGCCACGACAGAAGGGCGGGCCCGGATCCCCGGGCCCGCCCCGTGCCGTACGGGAAGGCCGTGCGTGTACGGGAACGCCGTACGAGAGGGCCGCGCGCATACGGGAACGCCGTACGCGACGGCCGGCGCGGACGCCTACACCCCCAGCTCCCGCGCGATCAGCAGCCGCTGCACCTCGCTCGTCCCCTCGCCGATCTCCAGGATCTTGGAGTCGCGCCACATACGGGCGACCGGGTACTCGTTCATGAAGCCGTAGCCGCCGTGGATCTGGGTGGCCTCGCGGGCGTTGTCCACCGCGATCTCGGAGGAGTACAGCTTGGCGAGCGCCGCCACCTTCTTGAACGGCTCGCCGTGCACCAGCCGGGACGCGGCGTCGCGCCAGGCCAGCCGGGAGGTGTGCGCCCGCATCTCCATGTCGGCCAGCTTGAACTGGATGGCCTGGTTGTGGCCGATCGGCCGCCCGAAGGCGTGCCGCTCCTTGGCGTACCGGACGGACTCGTCCACACAGCCCTGCGCGAGGCCGGTGGCCAGCGCCGCGATGGCGATCCGGCCCTCGTCCAGGATGCGCAGGAACTGGGCGTAGCCGCGGCCCTCCGTGCCGACCAGGTTGCCCACCGGGACCCGTACGTCGGAGAAGGACAGCTCCCGGGTGTCCGAGGCGTTCCAGCCGACCTTCGAGTACGGGGCGGCGACGGTGAAGCCCGGGGTGCCGGACGGCACGATGATCGAGGAGATCAGCGGGCTGCCGTCGTCCTTGCGGCCGGTGACGGCGGTGACCGTGACCAGGCCGGTGATGTCGGTGCCGGAGTTCGTGATGAAGCACTTGGTGCCGTTGATCACCCACTCGTCACCGTCCCGTACGGCGGTGGTGCGGGTGGCGCCCGCGTCCGAGCCGCCGTCCGGCTCGGTCAGGCCGAAAGCGCCCAGCACCTCACCGGTACACATCCGGGGCAGCCACTCGCGCTTCTGCTCCTCGGTGCCGAAGTGGTAGATCGGCATGGCGCCGAGCGAGACGGCCGCCTCCAGGGTGATCGCCACGGACGAGTCGACCCGGGCCAGCTCCTCCAGGGCGATGCCGAGGGCGAGGTAGTCGCCGCCCATGCCGCCGTACTCCTCGGGGAACGGCAGGCCGAACAGGCCCATGCGGCCCATCTCCCGCACGATCTCGTACGGGAACTCGTGGTGCTCGTAGAACTCGCCGATCTTGGGGGCGACGACGTCATGGGCGAACGCCTCCACCGTGCGCCGCAGCTCTTCCAGTTCGGGGGACAGGCGGTGATCCAGGGACATCGTTCACTCCTTGTGGGAGAGGGCGCGGACGGTGCGGGACGGGCTCGGACGGCCCAGCTGTTCGGCCATCCACACGCTTGTGGCGGTGAGCCGGCCCAGGTCGACCCCGGTCTCGATGCCGAGGCCGTGCAGCATCCACACCAGGTCTTCGGTGGCGAGGTTGCCGGTGGCGCTCTTGGCGTACGGGCAGCCGCCGAGGCCGCCCGCCGACGCGTCGACGGTGGTGACGCCGTGCTGGAGCGCGGCGAGGGTGTTGGCCAGCGCCTGGCCGTAGGTGTCGTGGAAGTGCACGCCGAGGCGGTCGGTGGGCACGCCCGCCTCGTTCAGCGCGGCGAGCAGCGCCTGTACGTGCCCGGGGGTGGCGACGCCGATGGTGTCGCCGAGGCTCAGTTCGTCACAGCCCATGTCGAGCAGGGCGCGGCAGACCCGTACGACCTGTGCGACGGGCACCGGGCCCTCCCACGGGTCGCCGAAGCACATGGAGAGGTAGCCGCGGACGTGCGCCCGCTCCTCCTTCGCGCGGGCGACCACGGGCGTGAACATGGCGAGCGATTCCTCGACCGTGCGGTTGAGGTTGGCCTTGGCGAACGACTCGGTGGCGCTGCCGAAGACCGCGATACGGCGGGCGCCGAGGGCCAGCGCGCGGTCCAGTCCGCGGTCGTTGGGCACCAGGACCGGCAGATGTACGCCGAGGCCGTCCAGCATCGGGTAGAGCTGTTCGGCGTCGGCCAGCTGCGGCACCCACTTGGGGTGCACGAAGCTGGTCGCCTCCACGGTGCCCAGCCCGGCCCCGGCGAGGCGCCGGATGAATTCGGCCTTGACCTCGGTGGGGACGACGGCCGACTCGTTCTGGAGGCCGTCGCGGGCGCCGACCTCATGGATACGGACCCGGGCGGGCAGGCCCGGTGCCGGGACGGTCATGGGGAGTCCGGAAGCGGTCATGCCGTTGCCTCCTCGGTCGGGGCGGCCGCCTGCCCGTCCGCGGCCTGCGGGCCGGACGCGTCCGGCCCGGCGGACGCGTCCGGATCGACGACGGCGAGCACCTGGTCCATGGCGACCGTGCTGCCGGGGGACACGCCCAGCTCGCTGACCGTGCCGGCGTGCGGCGCGGAGATGACGTGTTCCATCTTCATGGCCTCGACGACCAGCAGCCCCTGCCCGGCGGCCACTTCGTCGCCGACGGCCACCTTCACGACGGTGACGGTGCCGGGCATCGGCGCGGTCAGCGCGTCCATGCCGTGCGCCCCGGCGGCGCCGCGCAGGGTGTCCGCGACCGGGTCGTGGTCGCTCACGTGCCAGGCGTCGCCGTCCCGGCCGAGCCAGTCGCCGGCCCGGCGGAAGGTGTGCACGACGCCGTCCACGGTGACGCGGACCGCATCGGCCGTGACGTGTCCGGTGCCGGTGGCCCGCACCGGGTCGTGACCCGGGACCTTGACCCAGTGCGCCGTGGGCACCGTACGGCCGCCGATCCGCCAGCCGTCCGGTACGGAGAACGGGTCCACCCAGCCGCCGTCCGGCACCGGCTCCAGCGCCGCGTTCCGTACGGCCGCGGCCGCCGCGTACACCTCGGCCGGCACCTCCCGCGGTACCAGCGCGTCCATCTCGCGCTCGACCAGCCCGGTGTCCAGCTCGCCCGCCGCGACGGCCGGGTGGGCCAGCAGCCGGCGCAGGAAGCCGGTGTTGGTCGGCACGCCGAGCACAACCGTTTCGGCGAGCGCGGCGCGCAGCTTGCGCAGGGCGGTCGCGCGGTCCGGGCCGTACGCGATCACCTTCGAGAGCATCGGGTCGTACAGGCTCCCGACCTCCGTGCCCTCGGACAGGCCGGAGTCCGTGCGCACCCCGTCGCCCCGCGGCTCGGCGAGCGCCAGGACCGTGCCGCCGGAGGGCAGGAAGCCGCGCGCGCCCTCCTTCACCGACACCGTCTCGGCGCAGATCCGGGCCTCGACGGCGTGCCCGGTCAGCCGGACGTCGTCCTGCCCGAACGCCAGCGGCTCCCCGGCGGCGATGCGCAGCTGCCACTCGACCAGGTCGAGGCCGGTGACGTACTCGGTGACCGGGTGCTCGACCTGGAGGCGGGTGTTCATCTCCATGAAGTAGTACGAGGCGGGGTCGTCGCCCGGCACGATGAACTCGACCGTGCCCGCGCCCCGGTAGCCGCACGAGCGCGCGGCCTGGACGGCGGCCTCGCCCATCGCGGCCCGCGTCGCCTCGTCCAGCAGGACGGACGGCGCCTCCTCGATCACCTTCTGGTGGCGGCGCTGGAGCGAGCACTCGCGCTCGCCGAGGTGGACGACGTTGCCGTGCGCGTCCGCGAGGACCTGGATCTCGATGTGCCGGGGGCGGTCCACCCAGCGCTCGACCAGCAGCGTGTCGTCGCCGAACGAGCCCCGCGCCTCCCGCCGCGCGGCGGCGATCTCGTCGGCGAGCAGCGCCTCGTCCCGCACCAGACGCATGCCCTTGCCGCCGCCGCCCGCGGACGGCTTCAACAGCACCGGCATCCCGATCTCGCGCGCCGCGTCGGCCAGTTGGGCATCGGTCAGTCCGCTCCCGGAGGAGCCGGGCACGACCGGCACACCGGCCGCCCGCACCGTCTCCTTGGCGCGGATCTTGTCCCCCATCAGCTCGATGGCCTCGGCGGACGGCCCGATGAAGACCAGCCCGGCGTCGGCGCAGGCCGCCGCGAACCCGGTGTTCTCGGCGAGGAAGCCGTAGCCCGGATGCACGGCCTGCGCACCGCTGCGCCGCGCCGCCTCGATCAGGCGGCTCGCGTCCAGATAGCTCTCGGCGGCGGGCGGCGGGCCGATCCGTACGGCCGTGTCGGCCTCGCGGACGTGCCGGGCGTCGGCGTCCGCGTCGCTGAAGACGGCGACCGAGCGGATGCCGAGCGCGCGCAGCGTCCGGATGACGCGGACCGCGATCTCGCCCCGGTTGGCGACCAGCACGGTGTCGAACATGCTCATCTGTTCCTTCACTTCCCGCACCCCTCACATCCGGAAGACGCCGTAGCCCGGCTCGCCCAGCGGCGCGTTGCCGCAGGCGGTCAGCGCCAGGCCCAGCACCCGGCGGGTGTCCAGCGGGTCGATGACCCCGTCGTCCCACAGGCGCGCGGTCGCGTAGTAGGCGTTGCCCTGCGTCTCGTACTGCTCGCGCACCGGCGCCTTGAAGGCGGCCTCCTCCTCGGCGCTCCACTCCTCGCCGCGCGCCTCCAACTGGTCGCGCTTGACGGTCGCGAGGACGGACGCGGCCTGCTCGCCGCCCATCACCGAGATCTTGGCGTTCGGCCACATCCACAGGAAGCGGGGCGAATAGGCCCGGCCGCACATCGAGTAGTTGCCCGCGCCGTACGAGCCGCCGATGACGACGGTCAGCTTGGGCACCCGGGTGCACGCCACCGCCGTGACCATCTTCGCGCCGTGCTTGGCGATGCCGCCGGCCTCGTAGTCGCGGCCGACCATGAAGCCGGAGATGTTCTGGAGGAACACCAGCGGGATGCCGCGCTGGTCGCACAGCTCGATGAAGTGGGCGCCCTTCTGGGCGGACTCGGAGAACAGGATGCCGTTGTTGGCGACGATGCCGACCGGGTGGCCGTGGATGTGCGCGAAGCCGGTGACCAGCGTCGTGCCGTACTCGGCCTTGAACTCGGCGAAGCGGGAGCCGTCCACGACGCGCGCGATGACCTCCCGTACGTCGTAGGGCGTACGGGAGTCGACGGGCACCACGCCGTACAGCCCGGCCGGGTCGAGCTTGGGCTCCTCGGCGGGCCGCACCGTCCAGGGCAGCGGGCCGCGGCCGCCGAGCGTGGAGACGATCGTGCGCACGATGCGCAGCGCGTGCTCGTCGTCCTCGGCGAGGTGGTCGGTGACGCCGGACGTACGGGAGTGCACCTCGCCGCCGCCCAGCTCCTCGGCCGTGACGACCTCGCCGGTGGCGGCCTTCACCAGCGGCGGCCCGCCCAGGAAGATCGTGCCCTGGTTCCGTACGATCACGGCCTCGTCGCTCATCGCCGGGACGTACGCGCCGCCCGCCGTGCAGGAGCCGAGCACCGCCGCGATCTGCGGAATGCCGGCGCCGGACATCCGCGCCTGGTTGTAGAAGATCCGCCCGAAGTGCTCCCGGTCGGGGAAGACCTCGTCCTGCATCGGCAGGAAGGCGCCGCCCGAGTCGACCAGGTAGAGGCACGGCAGGCGGTTCTCCAGGGCGATCTCCTGGGCGCGCAGGTGCTTCTTGACGGTCATCGGGTAGTACGTGCCGCCCTTGACGGTGGCGTCGTTGGCGACGATCACCGTCTCGCGGCCGGAGACCCGGCCGACGCCCGCGATCACGCCCGCGGCGGGCGCGGCACCGCCGTACATCCCCTCCGCGGCCAGCGGCGCGACCTCCAGGAACGGCGAGCCGGGGTCCAGCAGCGCGTCCACCCGGTCGCGGGGCAGCAGCTTGCCGCGCGCCGTGTGCCGGGCGCGGGCCTTCTCGCCGCCGCCGAGGCGGGCCGCGGCGAGGCGGGCGCGCAGGTCGTCGGCCAGCTCCTGGTGGGCGGCCTCGTTGGCGCGCCAGGCGTCCGAGGCCGGGTCGGCCGTGCTGTCGAGCACCGGTGCCTGCTGCGTCGGGTCCTTCGCCCTCGGATCCATCAGCATCGGACCTCCGTCTCCGTCGGCTCCATCGCCACCGGCTGCATCGCTAGGGCCTTTCTCGTCCGGCTGCCGCGCGTGCCGGGGGTCGCCCGGCGGCGCGGTTAATGGGCGTTAACTTCATTTCTCCCAGGTTAACGACCACTAACCCGCCTGTCTACAATTAGTTGTATGAGCAGCACACACGCCCCGGCAGCCACCAGCCGACGCGAGCAGATCCTCAAGGAGGCCGCCCGGCTCTTCGCCGAGCGCGGGTTCCACGGCGTCGGCGTGGACGAGATCGGGGCCGCCGTCGGGATCTCCGGGCCGGGCCTGTACCGCCACTTCGCGGGCAAGGACGCGATGCTCGCCGAACTGCTCGTCGGCATCAGTGAACGGCTGCTGGACGGCGGCCGCATCCGGGCCGCGTCCGGCGGGGACAGCCCCGCCGCGGTCCTGGACGCGCTGATCGACGGGCACATCGACTTCGCGCTCGACGACCGGCCGCTGATCACTGTCCACGACCGCGAACTGGACCGGCTGCGCGAGGCCGACCGCAAGCGGGTGCGCCGCCTCCAGCGCGAGTACGTGGAGCTGTGGGTGCAGGTGGTGCGCGAGGTGTACCCGGCGTGCGCCGAAGCGGACGCCCGCGCCTCCGTGCACGCCGTCTTCGGCCTGCTCAACTCGACCCCGCACCTCAGCCGCCCCGGCGCGCTCCCGGGCCGTACGGAGATGTCGGCGCTGCTGCACCGGTTGGCGCGCGGGGCGTTCGCGACGCTGGCGGGGGACGGGGGCGCGGCGGGCG